>JBJENX010000048.1:0-3544 GCA_051880415.1 Lachnospiraceae bacterium
ATGCGATTTCTTCGTGGTTAATGGATGTACCCGATTGTTCAAGCAGATAGTCGATAATGGATGTGGATGACTTCCCAAAGATATCGGAAACAACAGAATCTAATGCAACATTACAAACAGTAAGAGCATTCTGATATCTATTCTTTTCACTTGAACGGCAGGAAACAAGCTTGTAACGATAGCGAGTGTATTCCCTAAGAATACGTACTTTCTTGCAAGGAATATAACTGCCTTTGACAAGTCCAAGACGGAACAAATCTCCAATCCATTTAGAATCTTTGGTATCATCTTTGTTGCCTTTCACCGCCTTTACCCATTTAGGATTGGCAATGACAACATTGATATCATCTTCCAGAAGATTAAAGACAGGAACCCAGTATTTACCTGTGGATTCCATACAGACATCATGGCAATCATTGTCGAGAAGCCATTGCTTGAATTCAAGAATTGAATTGTTAAAGGTGGAAAAGCGCTTCTTTTGGTAAGAAGGCTCAATGCCACCAGTGGTTTTTACAATTGTGGCAACGAGAAAAGATTTGTGAACATCGACACCACAACAGGTTTGATAAGTAACTTTCATAGTCAGACTCCTTTCGTAAATGATAAGAAGCCATTGACTGAACTGCCACACAATTAAACTAAGGTGCTTAAACAATTCTTAGTGTACGGATTCATGATGCCACTTATTTGTGCTTGCAAAGGCAGAACTTACACTGATTATTATGCTGTCTAAAACGAAGAAAGTTATTACAACTCCTCCTGCCGTGCTTTGTAGTGTAGCTTCTTGCAAACTATTTTACAGTACAATGTAGAGAGTTGGAACACTTTCATTACTATTTGTGCCGCCAGCCGAAGGCGGCGGAATGGAGATTATCATGAAAAAGATATTAGTTACAGGTGGAACAACTTTTGTTAGCAAATATGTAGCGGATTATTTTGTTAATCATGGATATGAAGTTTATGTACTTAATAGAAATACAAAACCACAGGTTAAAGGTGTAACATTAATTACGGGAGACAGACATCACTTAGGTGATATATTAAAGGGTATGCATTTTGATATTGTGGCAGATATAACCGCTTATGATGCACAAGACGTTATTGATTTATATCATGCACTTGGTTCATTTGAACAGTATATTATGATTAGTTCAAGTGCAGTATATCCGGAGTATGGTGCACAGCCGTTTCTGGAAGAGTCTGAGAGAAATGCAAACATATTCTGGGGTAAGTATGGAACGGATAAGATTGACGCAGAAAATGTTTTGTTGGAGAGAGTTCCTGATGCATATATTTTGAGACCGCCGTATTTATATGGTCCCATGAATAATGTTTATAGAGAGGCATTTGTCTTTGATTGTGCCAAGGCGGATAGAAAGTTTTATTTGCCGAAAGATGGAGACATGAAATTGCAATTCTTTCATGTTAGGGACTTATGTAAGCTGATGGAAGTAATCATTGCTAATCATCCATCTGAGCATATTCTGAATGTAGGAAATTCTGAAGCAATCTCTATAAAAGACTGGGTTACAAAGTGTTATGCCTGTTTTGATAAAGTTCCATCCTTTGTGAATGTTTATGATGATATAGAGCAGAGAAATTATTTCAGCTTTTATAACTATGAATACTGTTTAGATGTACAGCGTCAACAAAAAATATATTCAGAAACCATTTCTTTAGAAGAGGGATTAAAAGAATCGGCGCAGTGGTATCTTGCAAATGAAGCAGATGTAAATAAGAAACCATATTTTGATTACATTGATGCAAATTTGGTTGGGAAGATATAAATTAGAATTTGTCTAGCCAATTCTATAGGAAACAACTCTACAACTCCCAATTTGTTTGAATTAAAACTCTAAAGAACTCGTCAATCCCGAATGGAGATGTATTATGAAATTAGCAATGTATCAAATGGAGAATGCAGAAGGAATACAGAAAAATCTCATCAAAAGCCTTAACGCGATTAAAACGGCGGCAGAGAATGGAGCAGATTTGATTTTATTTCCTGAAGTTCAGTTAACAGAATTTTTCCCTCAGTATCAAGGGAAAAATGTGTCATCCTATGGCTTAACTCTTGATTGTGATATTGTAAAAGAATTTTGCCGTGTGTGTAGGACTTATCATATTATGGCAGTTCCTAATATATACCTGTTGGAAAATGGAAATTATTTTGATGCAAGTATTTTGATTGATCAGTCAGGGGAAATACTTGGTGTACAAAAAATGGTGCATGTTGCACAGGCGGAAAAGTTCTATGAACAGGATTATTATACACCCTCAGATGCGGGATTTCAGGTTTTTGATACCTATTTGGGAAAGATAGGAATTGTGATATGTTTTGACAGACATTATCCGGAGAGTATCCGGACAGAAACGCTCATGGACGCAGATATTATTTTAATCCCAACAGTCAATACAAAACAGGAACCCATGAAGATGTTTGAAATGGAAATTTGTGTGCAGGCATTTCAAAATAGTGTTCCTATTGCGATGTGTAATCGTGTCGGAAAAGAGGATGAAATGGATTTTGCAGGAGAATCTATTGTTGTGTCTGCAAATGGTGAAACGCTGATAAAGGCAGACGACAGGGAACAGATTATTTATGTTGATATTGACTTAAAAGAAGTAAAAAAGATCCGGCAATCAAAACCATATACATCATTGAGAAGGACTGACTGGTATCTATGATATTTGGTTGGGAAGATAAAAGTTATAGGGTACATTAACTATAACAGTGCAGAAAAATCAAAGACATAAACAGCAATAAATAATAATGCCACAAGCAGTCCAATCAATAAAGAAATTCCGGAACATATGATACCGGCCCAAGCAAAAATGTTGTTTGTTTTTTTCTTATGCAATGCAAATATGCTAAGAGCAAGGGAAAGACCACCAATAACAATTGAAAAAAAGGGTATACAGGAAAAACATAGGGAAACGAGTCACGTAACCATAGAAGCAATGCTGAGTGGTTGAGCAGTATCATCGGGCATTTTGAGTAACTATTGAAACATATATTTTTCTTGTGTTTTTCTGAATATTCCAATATTCTTCTATAGACATACCTTCCTGGATTTTCTGCATAAAATTTGCACGGTCGATTATGTAGTATTTGGTATACTGTCCTGTACATTGTGAATCGTAGTTTCCCATAGTTCATACCTCCCTCTTAAAACACATTATACAGTAGACAGTTTGAATTAGTAAAGATTATATGTATCTATAATTTATGGGGGTGAGGAAATGGAACGTTTAGAGGCATTTGAATTGATGCTTTCTGATATACAAAAGCAGTCAGAATATGAAATGATACAGATGAAAAAACTTAAATCTGAAGGAAAAGAAAAATCTGCCACATATCGCCAGTATTTTGGAAATCGTATGCTTTACAAAATGATATTGGAAAAGTATAAGGAATATGGACTTATCGATTGACTTTTTATCTTTGAATCAATAAAATAAGGAAAACCTTTCTTAAATAAAAATATCTTTGGTGAATTGAAAAAGTAAATTCCACTTTGTAAGATTAAATTCCACTATTTGA
>JBJENX010000049.1:0-3532 GCA_051880415.1 Lachnospiraceae bacterium
ACTCTAATATTACATACATTATTATCAACGTCATCATCATAATAAAAATTTATGTATGTTTTTATTGATGACACATTTCTACTTTCAGTGCCCTTTTTATCCTTAGTTACATTATTTCTTCGCTCACCTGTTACAACATCAACATCTTCAACACCAACAATTAATGAAACTACTTCCTGTAAATCAAATCTACGTTACCCTATTATAAGGCTATACATACATCAAAAATGAAAAATAGGGGATGACAGTGCATCCAAAAAGCAGTAATAATTAAAAAGACGGTCTGCACAACTGTCAAAACCGTCTTTTTATCACTATCAACTTTATTTACCCTGTTTCAATCGTCAAAAACCGCATAAAATAATACTTTTTATCCTTCCAGTTCCTGCATCTTGGCAAGCTTTGCCGCCTGGTCAGCAGCGGTAAGACTATCAATAATTTCATCTAAATCTCCATCCATAACCTGGTCAAGACGATGAAGTGTTAATTTGATACGGTGATCTGTACATCTTCCCTGAGGGAAATTATAGGTTCTGATTTTCTCAGAACGGTCACCGGTTCCAACCTGGCTCTTACGAAGCTCTGCCTCTGCATCATGAGCCTTTTGTAATTCCATATCATACAATTTTGCACGCAATACCTTAAGGGCTTTATCTTTATTCTTAAGCTGTGACTTTTCATCCTGACAGGAAATAACAATACCTGTAGGTATATGGGTAAGACGAACCGCTGAGTCAGTTGTATTAACGCACTGACCTCCGTTTCCGGACGCACGGAACACGTCAAATTTACAATCATTCATATCAAGTTCAAAATCCACTTCCTCCGCTTCCGGCATAATGGCAACAGTAATAGTTGATGTATGGATTCTTCCTCCGGACTCTGTTTCCGGCACACGCTGAACACGGTGAACCCCACTTTCATATTTTAATCTGGAGAAAGCTCCCTTACCGTTAATCATAAAGGAACATTCTTTAAATCCACCGATTCCATTTTCATTTAAAGAAATCAATTCGGTTTTCCAGCGCATCTTATCTGCATATTTTTGATACATCCGGAAAACTTCCGCAGCAAATAAAGCAGACTCATCTCCCCCTGCACCGGCACGAAGTTCTACAATAACATTTTTATCATCATTAGGATCCTTGGGAATCAGTAAGATTTTTAATTCTCCTTCAATACGTTCTACTGAAGCTTTGGAATCATTTAATTCTTCCTTAGCCAGCTCACGCATCTCCGCATCCTTTTCTTCCTCTAACATAAGCAGGCTGTCTTCAATTGCCTGTTTTGCAGCTAAATATTCTTTATACTTTGCTGCAATAGGGGCCAGATCACTTTGCTCTTTCATTAATGATGTGTATTTTTCCTGATCATTTAACACATCAGGATCACTTAACTGTTCCAGCACTGATTCATAACGTGCAAGTATATCATCTAATTTATCAAACATTTCACATACTCTCCTTTATCATATAATTTATAAATGTCCACATACAACCCTGTCAAGGCCTGCATAATCCTTTTGAATGAAAACCGACCTAAACCCGGCATCCTTCATAAGTGAACATACTTCTTTTCCCTGATTATATCCAATTTCAAATATTAAATATCCATTATCCCGTAAATGCTTAACAGCATCTAAAATAATTTTTTTATAAAAATCCAGACCATCCTGCCCGCCGTCTAATGCCAGTCTTGGTTCATAATCTTTTACCTCAGGCATTAATGTATCAATGACATCATGTTCAATGTAAGGGGGATTGGAAACAATCATGGAATAATGCCCCTCTATATGCTCAAACAAATCACTTTCAAATAATTGTGCCTTTACATTGTACTTTTTAAGATTCATTTCTGAAACCTTAAGCGCTTCCTTTGAAATGTCACAAAGGCTTAAATCAATTTCCGGATGATATAGCTTTAAAGAAATTCCTATACAGCCTGAACCACAGCACATATCCAATACAGAATAATCCGGTAAAGACTTTTCTTTTGATAAAATATCAAGAACCAGCTCCACCAAAATCTCTGTATCATTTCTTGGAATTAAAACATTTTCATTTACATGAAATGTATAGTCCATAAAATGTGCATATCCCAAAATATACTGTAAGGGATAATGGTTACATCTTTTTTTCAACATATCCCTGTATTGCTTTACTTTCTCATCAGGTACCAAATCATCCGCACATGCCAGCATTTGCAGATATTTCATCCCTAATACTTCCTCTAACAATACTTTACGTTCATATTTTGCATATTCATTTCCGCTTTGTTCTAATACATCCTTGCCATATTGCAGTAATTCCCCAATAGATGTCATTATTCTTCCTCATTATACCCTTCATCAGAAGTTTGATAATCTTCTAATAAAGATTCTTCCAAATTATCCTCTACTTCAATATTCGATAACTCTTCCGCATAGTCTTCATCATCTTTAAATTCTGTTTTTAAGATTCCCTGTGCTTCATTTACTGCATCAACATAAGGTTTTCCTGATAAAACAGCACCAACAGAAATAATGGCAACCTGAATCATCTCTTCATCCGGTTCCTTTGTTGTAAGCTTCTGAATCCACATTCCCGGTTTGCTTAATATATTTACCAAAGCATTCTCACTTCTTCCTGCAAGTCTGATAAATTCATAGGAAATACCTGCTACAACAGGAATTAATAAAACTCTTAATAAAAACCGAAGCCACATCTGTTTTGCCGTAATGAACATGAAAACCACAATACTGATTATCATTACAACAAACAAAAAACTGGTTCCACAACGCTTATGATACCTTGTATGATTTTTAACATTTTCAGGGGTTAATTCTTCTCCTGATTCATAACAGTTAATGGTTTTATGCTCAGCTCCATGATACATAAATACCCTTTTTATATCCTTCATCTGGGATATTAATACAATATAAAGTAAAAAGATTATTAACCGTATCACACCTTCAATTAAAGACAGGGCAACACGATTATCTACCCACCGTCCAATAAATTCTGCAATCCCGGCCGGTAACAACATAAATAACGCAATTGCAATCAATACAGATACAAATACTGTAAGACCCATAATTATGCTTTCTGCTTTATCTTTAAATACGTTCTTAATTACCTTATCTGCTTTTGTTTCAATCTCCTCTTCTTCATAAAATGAAGAGGAATAATTCAGAGTTTTCATTCCCACTACCAGTGATTCTGCAAAATTAACAACACCTCTGATTAATGGGATTTTTGACAAACCATGCTTATCTCCATAGGATTCATATTTATATAATTTTACCTGTATCTTATGGTCAGGTCTTCTTACTGCAACGGAATAGGAATCCTTTCCTTTCATCATTACGCCTTCAATTACAGCCTGCCCCCCAAGTGTTCCTTTTGGTAATCTATCTTCCATATTCATCTACCTTTCTAGAGTATAGAATCATTTCCCTTTACATGAAAAAAGGTTGAGATTATATAATCTCAACCTTAAAACGTTACTAATTAGCCTGATTAACTCCGTACTTACGGTTGAATTTATCAATACG
>JBJENX010000050.1:0-68270 GCA_051880415.1 Lachnospiraceae bacterium
CGCTTGATTTGGGATCAAGAGGTCGCAGGTTCGAATCCTGTCACCCCGACTTTCAGCTAATATGCGGGTGTAGTTCAATGGTAGAACACTAGCCTTCCAAGCTAGATACGTGGGTTCGATTCCCATCACCCGCTTTTGTTACGCATATAAGTGTAACCTGTGTTCGTAGCTCAGTTGGATAGAGCACCGGCCTTCTAAGCCGGGTGTCGGGGGTTCGAATCCCTCCGAGCACGTTGTGAATGATATTTCTTAAAAGGGAATATAATAATCACACTATCTTATAGAGACATCTATAGGTTATGGTGGGTATAGCGCAGTTGGTTAGCGCGCCAGATTGTGGCTCTGGAGGCCAAGGGTTCGAATCCCTTTATCCACCTTCATTGCTAGGATGCAGCAGTGAGTACTGGGGTATCGCCAAGCGGTAAGGCACAGGACTTTGACTCCTGCATTTCACCAGTTCGAATCTGGTTACCCCAGCTTATATTTAATACGGAGCACTAGCTCAGTCGGTAGAGCACCTGACTTTTAATCAGGTTGTCGGGGGTTCGAATCCCCCGTGCTTCATTTTAACACATATATGCGGATGTGGCGGAACTGGCAGACGCGCTAGACTTAGGATCTAGTGGGAGACCGTGCAGGTTCAATTCCTGTCATCCGCACTTTTAAAAAGACCAAGACACGAATGTGCCTTGGTCTTTTTAGTAGCGAAGGTCTCCCGGACCTTCAGCGCCCTGTCATCCGCACTTCATTTTCCTGCAAAAAAATAAAAAAAGGAAAATGCCCGCCGATGTCGTATATTAAACATTAGGCGGGCTTTTTTTATGGAAAAGCCTATATTTCCACGAAAGGATAAGAAAGATGAATGTTCGAGAAAAATTAGAAGCCTGGGAACATGAGTATTTATGTGAATACGCCTCCTTTTCTGACCAGTCAAAGGGGCGTGATAGAGAAGAACCCATGTGTGATGTGAGAACCATATATCAAAGGGATCGTGACCGTATATTACATTGTAAATCCTTTCGACGGCTAAAACAAAAAACCCAGGTGTTTTTATCTCCAGAAGGAGATCATTACCGTACAAGACTTACCCATACGTTAGAAGTATCCCAAACGGCAAGAACCATTGCAAGAGCACTTCGGTTAAATGAGGAACTGACAGAAGCCATTGCACTGGGTCATGATCTTGGACATACCCCTTTTGGACATGCAGGAGAGCGGGCATTAAATGAAGTTTGTTCTAAGGGATTTAAACATAATGAGCAAAGTATTCGGGTAGTGGAACGGTTAGAGAAAAAAGGAAAAGGCCTGAATCTTTCCGTTGAGGTTCGTGACGGGATATTAAATCATAAAACAACGGGAAATCCTTCTACATTAGAGGGAAAAATCGTCCAGATAGCGGATAAAATTGCATATATTAACCATGATATAGATGATGCCATTCGTGGAGGTATCTTGTCAGAGCAGGATTTGCCAACTGCCTGTACGGATGTATTGGGCAATCGTACCCGTGACCGGTTGAATACCATTATCCATGATGTTATTGCAAACAGTGAGGGGCAAAAGGATATTATCTGTTCCTATGAAATCAAACAGGCCATGACCAGTCTTCGAAGTTTTCTGTTTGAAAGAGTATATACCAATCCAGTGGCAAAGGGAGAAGAAAGTAAAGCAAAACGTATGCTTCAGGAGCTTTTCCAGTTTTATAACTCCCACCCGGAGATGATGCCGGAAGAATATTTTGTTTTAATTGATGGTGGTGAAGACAGGGAGCAGATTGTTTGTGATTATATTGCAGGTATGACGGATAATTATGCTGTGTTAAAATTTCAGGAGGCCTTTGAACCAACAGGCTGGAAACGATAAGTTGACATAATATTACAAATGACTGGGATGTATGTGTGTAATTAACATAACATGTGGACATAATACATTTACATAATGTATTATGTGGCTTTGGTAGGTGAATAAATGTACTATTCAGATGAAGTAATTGAAGAAGTTCGTTCAAGAAATGATATCGTAGATGTAATAGGTAGTTATGTAAACCTAAAACATAAGGGGAACTCTTATACAGCCTGTTGCCCTTTTCATCATGAAAAAACACCTTCTTTTCATGTAAGCAGGGAAAAACAGATGTACCATTGCTTTGGCTGTGGTGTGGGAGGTAATGTGTTTACATTTTTAATGGAACATGAGAACTTTACGTTCCCTGAGGCTGTAGAGCAGCTGGCAGAGAGAGTTAGCTATGAGCTTCCAAAACAGAGTATGTCGGAGGAAGCAAAAAAACAGGCTGATGAACGAACCAAAATAAAAGAAATGAATAAATTGGCGGCGGCATATTTTCATTACCTCATTAAGACGGAACGAGGCCAAAAGGCAATGGATTATCTGAAAAACAGAGGCTTGACAGATGAAACCATTAAAAAGTTTGGTCTTGGCTATTCGGATGTATATAGTGATGATTTATATAAATATATGAAGAATAAAGGCTATACGGATCAGGATATGAAAACCTCAGGCTTGTTTAAGTTTGATGAGAAATATGGTGCTTCGGACCGGTTTTGGAACAGGGTAATGTATCCAATTATTGATACCAATAACCGGGTAATTGGATTTGGCGGACGTACTATGGGGGATGGAAAACCGAAATATATAAATACCCAGGATACTTTGGTATTTGATAAAAGCCGTAACTTATATGGCCTTAATCTTGCAAAAAAGAGTAAGCGAAGTGGAATTATTTTTTGTGAAGGATATATGGATGTTATTTCCATGCATCAGGCAGGCTTTGATAATGCGGTGGCATCCTTAGGTACTGCCCTTACAGTGGGACAGGTTAATCTGATAAAACGATTTACGGATCATGTATATCTGGCATATGATAGTGATGAGGCGGGAACGAAGGCTGCATTAAGAGCTCTTGAAATTATGAGGGAATTTGAAATGCCGGCGAGGGTCATTTCCTTAAAGCCATATAAGGATCCTGATGAACTTATTCAGGCTGAAGGAACGGAGGCATTTGAGGAACGGATTAAAAAGGCAAAAAGCGGTACCATGTTTGAGGTTGATATGCTTGCCCAAAGATATAATCAGGAAGATCCGCAGGAAAGAACCCAGTTTCAAAAGGAAGCTGCAAAACGGCTTGCCCTTATTATGGATCCTTTGGAACGTAAGAATTATATAGACAGTGTGTCAGCAGTATATGATATAGACAAGGATGCATTAAAGGAAACCGTTACAAGATATGGAGTATCTCAGGGAGCGGGAATTCAGAATGATGTTTTTATGAGACCAAAACCTAAAGCATCTCCGGAAGAAGAAAAGGAAAAACAGCAGTTAAAAACAGAAAGACTGTTAATAACCTGGCTGATAAATGATAATTCATTATTTGATGTATTAGAGGGCATAATAACTCCGGATGATTTCTTTGAATCTACTTATCATGAGATTGTAAAGGAATTATTTGAACAATACAAAAACACCGGAGGTGTGACGCCGGCAGCAATTATGAATCATTACGAAAGTAAAGAGGAGCATGAGAAGGTTTCAGAAATCATGCAGCAAAATTTTGATAAAGAAATAGAAGAAAAAGAGAAATATGCTGTAGTTCTTGAACTGGTAAAAAGAATCAAAAAAAGAAGCATTGACCATCAGATTAATAATTGCAAAGGTGACAGTGAAAAACTGGGAAAACTTATGATGGAAAAAGCACAGCTTAACAAATTAAAACTTAAGATATAATTAGGGAAAACTGACAGGTAACAAAGGGAGGATAAAAACCATGGCAGAAAAGAATACACCGGTTGTAGATGAAGAAAAGTTTCAGGAGAGACTGAATGAGCTTTTGGCAATGGCAAAAAAAAGAAAGAATGTAATTGAAGATACAGAGATTATTGCATTCTTTACAAAGGATTTTGACCTAACCACGGAGCTTATGGAACGCATTTTTGAGTTTTTAGAGCAGAACAAAGTGGATGTTCTAACAATTCCTGATGATGAAGAACCGGATGAAGAGGCCTTATTAGAGGTAGAAAATACAGAAGATATTGAAGTGGATAAGATTGATTTGTCGGTTCCGGAGGGTACAAATATTGAAGACCCTGTCCGCATGTATTTAAAGGAAATCGGTAAAGTTCCCCTTTTAAGTGCTGAGGAAGAGATTGAACTTGCACAACAAATGGAAGCAGGGGATATGGCTCAGATTCAGATAGAAGAAATGGGTGATGAACTTGACGAGGAGACAAAGAAGGAACTGAATAAGCTGATTGCCACAGGGGATTATGCCAAGAAAAAGCTTGCAGAGGCGAATCTTCGACTTGTTGTTAGTATTGCAAAACGATATGTAGGAAGAGGTATGCTGTTCCTTGACCTGATTCAGGAAGGTAATTTGGGTTTGATTAAGGCAGTTGAGAAGTTTGACTATCGTAAGGGTTATAAGTTCTCTACCTATGCAACATGGTGGATTCGTCAGGCAATTACAAGAGCCATTGCAGATCAGGCAAGAACCATTCGTATTCCTGTTCATATGGTTGAGACAATTAACAAATTAATCCGTGTATCCCGTCAGTTGTTACAGGAATTAGGTCGTGAGGCAACACCTGAGGAGATAGCAGAGGAGATGGATATTCCTGTTGAGAGAGTACGGGAAATTCTTAAGATTTCCCAGGAGCCTGTTTCCCTTGAAACACCAATTGGCGAAGAGGAAGACAGTCATTTAGGTGATTTCATTCAGGATGAAAATGTACCTGTTCCTGCTGATGCGGCTGCATTTACCCTTCTTAAGGAACAGCTTGTTGAAGTGCTTTCGACCTTGACAGAAAGAGAGCAGAAGGTATTACGTTTGCGTTTTGGATTAGATGACGGACGGGCAAGAACCCTTGAAGAGGTTGGTAAGGAGTTTAATGTAACCCGTGAACGTATTCGTCAGATTGAGGCTAAGGCATTGCGTAAATTAAGACACCCAAGCCGCAGCCGTAAGCTTAGAGATTACTTGGAGTAAAATATGAATTTATCATTAAGAATGGAGGCTGTGGTGAGCTTGGTTTCACCGCAGTCCTTTACCATTGCAGATGTTGGGTGTGACCATGCATATGTGTCCATTGCATTAATAGAGAGAGGACTGGCTTCAAAGGTTATAGCAATGGATGTGAGAGAAGGTCCCCTTGGTATTGCACAAACCAATATTACAAATGCAGGTTTACATAATGTCGTTGATGTGCGGTTAGGCGATGGACTGGAAAAATTGGCACCTGATGAGGCGGATACCATAATCATTGCAGGTATGGGAGGCTTGTTAATGACGGGGATATTGGAGCGGGGCAGTCATATACTGGAAAAGGGGAAACCTACCTTAATATTGCAGCCCCAGTCAGAGTTGTCAAATGTGAGACAATATATAATGAAGCATGGATATGAAATCATTGAGGAAAAAATGCTGATGGAAGAGGGTAAGTATTATACAGTAATGAAAGCCCTGCCATCCCGTGAGGAAAGGGAGTACGTCTATAAAGAGGAGGATTATGAATACGGTTATTACAATCTCCTTCATAAAAATCCTGTATTGTATCAGTATTTGGAAAAGGAACGGAAGGTTCTATCAGAGATATATGACAATCTTATGAAGCAAAAAGAAGAACTGTCTCCCAAAACCCGGATAAGGATAAATGAGCTGCAACATGAACTTGCCCGGAATGAGAGGGCTTTGCTAAGATATAAGGAGGTGTAAAAGGTGAAGTGTCAGGATATTGTTGACATTTTGGATAAACTGTCACCGAAAGAATATGCCTGTGACTGGGATAATGTAGGGCTTTTGGTAGGAAGAAAGGACAGGGAAATCAATAAGATATTAGTTTCCTTAGATGCCTCGAAAGAGGTGGTGTTATACGGGGTAAATCAGGGTTTTGATATGATAATTACCCACCATCCCATGATATTTTCTTCTCTTAAGCAGATAAATGAGGATGATTTTACGGCAGAAAAGGTGCTGACGCTGGCAGAAAAGGGCATATGCTATTACGCAATGCATACAAATTTTGATGCAGTAGGAGGAATGGCAGAGCTGGCAGCGGGACCCGGGTATCTGAATCTTTCGGATACAAGTCCCATTGATATATGTCCCGGAACCAATGAGGGAATGGGCCGGTATGGAAAACTTCCCAAACCTATGACCGCAAAAGAAGCGGCACAATATGTAAAGGAGAAGTTTCATATTGACTTTGTAATGCTTTATCAGGGAAAAGAACAGGAGGATAAGGTGTTTCATAAGATAGCAGTGTTACCGGGCTCAGGAAAAAGTGAGATGAAAATGGTAAAAGAAAAAGGCTATGACTTGTATCTGACCGGTGATTTCGGACACCATGGTGGTATCGATGCAATGGATATGGGATTAACGGTAATTGATGCAACCCATTATGGTTTGGAGCATATTTTTGTTAAATATATAACGGAATATCTGGAAGAAAGGGTTAAGGAAAATGTAATCATTGAAGCATATCATGCTTCCTGCCCTGTTCAGATTCTATAAAATATATAGTCAGGAGGGATTACTATGATAAGAATTACAATTGATGGTGTTACTTATGATGTGGAGAAGGGAATAACCTTACAGGAAATTGCAAAACAATATGGAAACAGTGAGAAGGGAATCATTGTACTTGCATATGTAAATGGGCGTTTGACGGAGCTTTACAAACCGGTTCGCTTTGATTCGGAAATATCCTTTGTTACAACGGCTGAAAAAGTAGGATCGGATACATATAAGAGAAGTATGACATTGCTTATGTTGAAATCCTTTAGAGAAGTATTGAAGAAACGTGGTCATAATGGCTGGATTCGTGTGTTGTTTTCCTTGAGTAAGGGATATTACTGCGAGTTAAACAGTAAAACTGCAAAGGTTACGGAAAGTCTTTTAAAAGAAGTAACAGAGAAAATGCAGGAGTTAGTAGAAAAAGATCTTCCTATTGAGAAGCATACTTATAAATCTTCTGATTTGATGAAACGTTTTGAGAGCCAGGGAAGACAGGACAAAGTAAAGCTTTTTAAATATCGTCGGGCTTCCAATGCCAATGCATACCGTCTTGACGGATATGAAGATTATTACTATGGCTATATGGTTCCTTCTACCGGTTATTTAAAACAGTTTGCACTTTATCCTTATGAAGATGGATTTGTACTGCAGATGCCGGAACGCCGCAATCCGGATGTTCTTTCGGAGTTTAAACCTGCCAAAAAACTATTTTCCGTGTTAAAACAGTCAGATGACTGGGGCGTTATGCTTAATATTGATACGGTTGGCGGGTTAAATGATGCCATTGCAAAAGGGGATATTAATGACCTGATGCTGGTACAGGAGGCATTGCAGGAGAAAAATATTGCAGAGATTGCAGCACAGATATATGAGCAGGATAAGAAGATTATTTTAATTGCAGGACCAAGCTCTTCCGGTAAGACAACATTTTCCCACAGATTAAGTATCCAGCTTCGTGCTCTTGGATTAAAACCTCATCCTATTGCCCTTGATAATTATTTTGTAGACAGGGAATATACACCAAAGGATGAAAATGGAAATTATGATTTTGAATGTTTGGAAGCTGTTGATGTGGGACAGTTTAACCAGGATATGGCAAGACTTTTAGATGGAGATGAAGTAATGATGCCTACTTTTAATTTCCAGCTTGGAAAGAGAGAATATCGTGGTAATACTTTAAAGTTAGAGGAAGATGACGTACTTGTGATTGAAGGAATTCATGGCCTTAATCCAAAAATGAGTGAGGGACTTCCTTCTTATAGTAAGTTTAAAATCTATATCAGTGCCCTTACCCAGTTAAATGTAGATGAGCACAACAGAGTGGCTACTACAGATGGACGTTTGATTCGCCGTATTGTAAGGGATGCCAGAACCCGTGGTAACAGTGCCCAGTCAACCATTGCCATGTGGGATTCAGTAAGACGGGGTGAGGAGAAGAACATTTTCCCTTATCAGGAGGAAGCAGATGCAATGTTTAATTCCGCTTTAATATATGAATTATCTGTTATCAAACCATATGTTGAGCCATTGTTATTTGCCATTCCGTCTGATGCCAAAGAATATCAGGAGGCAAAGCGTTTGTTAAAATTCCTGGATTATTTCTTAACTGTTAGTTCGGAAAATATACCAAATAACAGTATTTTGAGGGAATTTGTAGGAGGAAGCTGCTTCCCTGTATAAAGAAAAGATATGGAATTATCTGATTTTGTCGAATTTGTGAAAATTTAATGAAAAAAGAGGCTTAATTTGTGCAATGTAGTGACAAGATTCGTCTCTTGTGTTATAATACATTTATAAATGGTCTGCATTTACAGTGACCGCATTACGTTAATGGAGGTATTGATTGTACAATTATGTAAGGAGGGCTGTATTATGGGTGTTTCAGGACAAAGATTCGATTTACTTCAGATGAGAGAATATTTTGAAAAACAGATACCTGGCGTTCGACTTATTAGCGATTTAACGTTAAGCGAGACTGACTTTAAGAGCTTGGGCGCAAAATTAAAGTCTGCCTTTTCCTTTACAGACCGAAAAGATGGTATCGAAGAGATTATGGTATGCTACCTGGTTTATTGGGTATATGCATTACACTATTGGGATGAAGAGACGGGAATCCATGATGAATTGACGGATTATTGTGCCAAACTGCCGCAGTATCAGTTAAGACGTCATTTTCAGTTGTTATTGGATATCTTTGCTGATTACAATATAGACGATTTCGGATATCAGGGAGGCGATGTTGGAGAGCTTTGTTCCAGATTGATTGCCAGACATGCAGGTATTCCGGATGATGAGAAGTACCAAGTGTTTGAACTGATAGACGATTATCGGAATCAGAATGTTTCTGTAGATACCATGGTTGCTGATATTTATGCCCATCTTCCTTATAAGAGCCAGTACATATTTTCACTATTGGATGAGGCTTCCAGACAGGAAATAATATGGGAGATTCGGACAATCATGGCCGAGGTAAGCGGTGGTACCCATACAAGAGAGGAATTATTGGAGCGTTATCCACGGATTTCAATAAGTTTAATAGATTATTGTTTGTATTGGCAGGAGAATCATACGATTCTTGATCAGGCTAAATAACCAAAAAGGAGTTCTAACCCTTAGGGGCAGGAACTCCTTTTTGATTTATCTTATGAATAATTCATATGTATGACTCAGCCGATAAGCCGGGTTATGTCGTTGAATGATCATCTATCTAGACCTGCTGTTACCAACAGGTTCAAGCAACCTACCCGAGAACGTGACGGGCAGCCACATGGTTCTCTGTTCGGTCTTGCTTCGCATGGGGTTTACAGAGCCTGCCTTGTTACCAAGACAGCGGTGAGCTCTTACCTCGCCTTTCCACCCTTACCAGTTGCCTGGCGGTATATTTCTGTTGCACTAGCCTGGGAGTCGCCTCCACCGGACGTTATCCGGCATGCTGCCCTATGAAGCCCGGACTTTCCTCACCTGCAGGATTTCTCCTTTGCAGCCGCGATCATTTGTCTGAGTCGATTTCGATTGTAGCATATTGATTTCCCCTTTGCAAGGTGTCATTGTAATGGGTTATTTTAGGAGAAATCTTTATCTGTTCATATAGTTTATGATATTCTTCGGAAGATAATTCATTTATATAGTTTTTAATATATTTTTTATGAATTCCAAGATCTGCCAAGGTGTCAACTGCCTTGTTATATGCAATGGCGGCAGTAATCTTATCAGTATATCTGCCCACCAAATAATTGCCCCGGATGTGAATGACACATTCATATACATTTTGATCAATACCTGTTTCCGTGGCTTTTTTAGTGACACCCATGTATTCATTTATTACCTGAATATTTTCGTAGCGGAAATCCCTGTCATTTTGATTCACAAATATATAATCACTGCCTTTTTTGGCATAATTTTTAATGCCATAACGGCCCAAAATATTATACTGGCTTCCGTAGTCACATATAAAATAGTAGCCTCCCCGGATCTGAATCTTATGATTTGCGTAATAAAACAAATCCTCCCTGTCAAATATCAGATAATGTTCCTTGTTGATATAATAATAAAAGAAGCCTTTTTGCAGATAAATGGGAGTTTTAAAGTAAAGTCCCGTGTTTCTGTAATTGATAAGTATGACAAATTTGGAAAAATCCAGAGCGAAAGTGTCTTTATAATCATCTATTGTATATTTTCCTTCCCGAAGGATACTTATAGCTTCAACATAGGCCTGATGTGCCTTTTCTTCCGTATCAAAGCTGCCAAGACTTACATGCTTTGATTTAACTGAAAGAGAGGAACGGTAGTAAGAGGTTCCGTCTTTTTTCTTTGCTTTTGTAACACCCGGCAACATATAGATTACCTCCCTGAATTATCTTCATAAAATGAGTTTCCCAATTACCTGTACATATCATATATGCATGAGGGAAAAAATGCAAATAATATCTGATGTGTTTTGGGCAGTTATTGTAGCCAGTTTGTAAAATTCATCGGTGGAGAGAAGCATTTTATTATCTGCTAAATAATCTTTCATTTCCTTGAAAATGCGAATTAATATTTTGCTTTGTTTTATAGCCAATTCTCCTCGCAAGACAGTCATTAACATATAAATACCCTGTTCAGTGAAAGCATGGGGTAAATATCTGCTTTTGGAATTTATATTTGCGGTCAAAAATTTTGACCGCAAACTTTCTACTTCCTGTTGTGTCAATTCAAACATAAAGTCATTATCAAATTTATCTAAATTATTTTTTACCTGCTGATTAAAAGCTTTTGTGGAATATCCATAAATCTTTGCAAGGTCTGAATCCAACATAACCTTTTGACCTCGTATTGTGTATATTAAGTTTTCTACATCTGATTGATTTACAACCAGTATTTCATTTGTGTTTTCTTTCACATAAACCTCCTTATACATGTGTTTCTTGTCATATTAAAAATGGTAAACCTGCCTCTGATAAAAGGCAATCATGAAAATTAGAAGATAATTTGTTACGATTATATATTGTTTACTATATTAGTTTTAGAACCGCTCATAATTGACAATTATGTATAATTTGCTATAATATGCTTAACAAGAGAGCCGGTGCCTAGATATAGCCTAGCTGCCGGGAAATAATGAACTACAAAAAATAGTGCCTTAGTTTACCAGACAGAGGGCGCTATTTTTTGCGTTTGATGTAAATAACAAGAGTTACAACAGCGCAAAGCATAATTACAAATTGAAATAAATCAGTATATGTAACCATTGGCACCAGCTCCCTTCATAAGTATTCAGCAGCTGACATATCGCCCCACCGGCTCCCCGGTTAAATATATTATATTGTTAAAAAGAAATGTATACAGTTTGTAATCAGTTCAAAATTATTTGTTTCTTTTAAGTCATCAATACAAGTAAAAATTAATTTTTTTAATAAATCATAAAATGGTAAACCTGCCTCTGATAAAAGGCAATCATGAAAATTAGAAGATAAAAGATTATATTTTATTCAATATAAGATAGATAATTATGCGTAATGTATCTATCCAACAATCTTGTTTACTATATTAGTTTTAAAAGCCATGATTGTCAAGGATGTTATTCATTATTATTTGTGTCAACATTTTATTGGCAATGTTACAGTTTTGTCTATAAACAGCTTCAGGAAGAGAAAATGGATTCCAAAAGGGATATTTGCGACTGTCAGTACTTAATGAGTGCAAAGCACGAATTTAGTACTGCTACGGGTCGCAATTAAGCGCAAGCGGTCCCGTATTGGAACCATTTTTCTCGCCTGATGCATATTAGTTGAAAAGAATTATTTTGAATGATATAATCGGAAGCGTAAATAAAAACCGGCATACATAATGTGTATGAATTTTGAAGGTAGAAACTTATGAAGAAGAAAGTGAAAGTCTCAACTGTAATTGGTACAGTGATTCTGCTTGTATGTACCGCGGGAATCGGATATACGGGATACAGGGTAATTGCAAAATCGGGGGAAGTCCCGGGTAAGCTTATGAGTTTATCAACAGCAGCTGATAACCTGTATTATAATAATGATATGTCCTATGTAAGAACCATGTCCCGGGTTCAGAAGGTGGATTATGAAACAATGAAATATGGATATTTAGATGACGTGAATCTGGCAAGGATGGATTATCTGGATACTTATTATGACAATGAACGGATGGTAGAGGTTCGTGCGAAGAATGATTTGACCGCTATGGAGAACTGGTCGTCAGATGTGCTTGCTTATGAAGAATTCAAGGCAGAACAGGAAGAAGCTGCCAAGAAGGCAATTGCAGAAGCGGAAGCGGCAGAGGCAGCAGCGGAAGCAGCCAGAAAGGCGAAAATAGATGCTATTACTGCATCTATTTTGAAGACGGATGAGGTTTCTACCGGTTATATTGACGTTGGAGACAGTTCTAATCTTGGTTATGGAGATACGGCTACAAATGGCGGTGCTATCGGACCAAAGGTGATAGCAGATAAGCATGGAGAAAGCCTTGGAATATTTAATATAACGGCGTACTGTACATGCCGTGTATGTTGTGGTGTATATTCAGGAAGAAACCGAACCGCCAGTGGTACGGTGCCTACGTCTAACCGGACGGTTGCGGTTGACAGAAGTATTATTCCTTTTGGAACGAAGCTTGTAATTAACGGACAGGTATATGTGGCAGAGGATGTAGGTGGTGCAATTCAGGGAAAACATATTGATATGTTTTTCTATACCCATGCGGAAGCAACGAGATGGGGAAAACGTAATATGGAAGTGTTTTATTATGATTAAGAAATCATTACATATACTTGCGTATTTTGGGATAATATGTTAAAGATATAGAAGGAAATTAAATTGATAAAAAGAGAGGATAAAAACATGGCAGTAACATACAAAAGTACACGTAACAGTAATGAGACGGCAACAGCTTCTGAAGCGATATTAAAAGGTCTTGCAGAAAATGGTGGTTTGTTTGTACCGGATCATATTCCTGCATTAGATGTAGATTTGAATGACCTTGCGAAAATGAGCTATCAGGAGGTTGCTTATGAGGTTATGAGCAGAATGCTTACGGACTTTACGGAAGAGGAGTTAAAATACTGTATTAACAGTGCTTACGACAAGAAGTTTGATACAGATGTAATTGCTCCTTTGGTAAAGAAAGCAGGTGCTAACTATTTGGAGTTATTCCATGGTTCTACCATTGCATTTAAGGATATGGCTCTTTCCATTTTGCCATATTTATTAGTAACTTCAGCGAAAAAGAATAACATTAAAAATGATATTGTTATCCTTACTGCTACCTCCGGAGATACAGGTAAGGCTGCATTAGCAGGTTTTGCAGATGTTCCGGGAACAAAAATAATTGTATTTTATCCAAAGAATGGTGTAAGCCCAATTCAGGAAAAACAAATGGTAACCCAAAAGGGTGATAATACGTCGGTAGTAGGTATTATCGGTAATTTTGACGATGCCCAGACCGGTGTGAAGAATATGTTTAATGATAAGGTGCTTGCAAAAGATATGGATGATAAGGGATTCCAGTTTTCTTCTGCAAACTCAATTAATATTGGACGTCTGGTTCCTCAGATGGTTTACTATGTATATGCCTATACACGTTTAGTGGCAGATGGAACCATTAAGGCGGGAGATAAGATAAATGTAGTGGTTCCAACAGGAAACTTTGGTAATATTCTTGCGGCTTTCTATGCAAAGGAAATGGGACTTCCTATTGCCAAATTTATCTGTGCGTCAAACGAGAATAAGGTATTGTTCGATTTCTTTGAAACAGGTGTATATGATAAAAACAGAGAATTTATTTTAACTACATCACCTTCCATGGATATTTTGATATCAAGTAACTTAGAGCGGTTAATTTATAAGATTGCCGGTGATGATGCTAAAAAGAATGCAGAGCTTATGAAGGCACTTTCTTCACAGGGTAAATATGAGATAACAGAAGAAATGAAAAAGAATCTTTCAGAGTTTGCCGGTGGATATGCAAGTGAGGCTGAGTGTGCAGCAACAATTAAGAAGGTATATGAAGAAGATAATTATATCATGGATACCCATACAGCGGTGGCAGCAGCTGTATATGATAAGTATGTTACAGCAACAGGGGATAAGACTCCTACAGTGATTGCCTCAACAGCCAGCCCATATAAGTTTACAAGAAGTGTTATGGAAGCAATCGATCCTAAGTACGCAGCACAGGGTGACTTTGAATTAGTGGATGAATTAAATAAGTTATCCGGTGTTAAGATTCCTCAGGCAATTGAGGACATTAGAAGTGCAGCAGTGTTACATGACACTGTATGTGACAAGAGCGAAATGGAAGCTACCGTAAGAAATATTTTGGGATTATAAGGTAAATGCAGACATTTGCGAAATAGTGATTTCATATAATACGTATTGTGAATATATACGAACTTTGCTCGGCTAACGTTCCTAATGCCGTCGCAAAGTTGTATATATTTCATAATACGTATATTTACATTATTGAGTTTCGCAAATGTCTATATTTACAGATAATTAGGGAGGTGAGATGATATGGATGCTTCTAAGGTAAGATATAGAGTGCAGAAAATGACAGAATTGACAGAAGATGAATTTATATCCTGTGCAGAGTTATTTAGTGCCAATTATGGATATTATCGTGAGGATTCGCCATTTCATCCGGGACAGTCGATACGAATGTCCGGTTCCTTTTTTGAACGAAAATACAGACATTCTAATGTGTATATAGCATCTGCAATATATCGAAAAAAAAGAGTGGGTCAGGCAATCTACATTCGTAAGCATTATGAAGATGTGGGAACCATGACCTGGGTATTGCAGCTGGTTGTAGCAGATGGATATCGTAAGTATGGAATTGGAAGTCAATTGCTTCATTCCATTTGGGGATTTTCAAATGATTTTGCATGGGGATTGGCTACTGCAAATCCTTGTACCATCAAGGCGCTGGAGTCCGCAACATTTCGGAGATGTGACCCTGTATATATAAAGGATAATTTAAAATATATTAAACGTTTAGCTGATGAAATTCATTTTGTTGATACGGAAGAATATATAGTTGATGAAGGGAATGGATCTTTTGTAAATACAGAATTTTTTGTGGATAATGCAGAATATGTGAATGCTTATAAACAGATTCCTGACTGGAAATTGGGAAAGTTAGAACCCGGATATGAGTGGCTTGCATTTACATTTCGTGAACAGGATGTGGATAAACAAAGTTTTGAGAAACATTTTTCAAAAATGTTGGAATTCTCTGATGAAGGCCTTAAGGATGCCTATAGTCGTATGAATATGTCTTCCCAAGGTTGGACTAAGGGGACTTCCAATGAAGTTGATTATATTAAGTCTGTTGTTCCGAAACTACAGGGAACATCAAAGATTCTTGACTTAGGATGTGGGCTTGGACGACATGCATTGGCATTTAGTACTGAGGGATTCTCTGTCAAGGGTGTGGATTTTTCAAGTAATCATATTAATTATGCGAAAAAAAAGGCACTATCTTATCATGTACGAGATAATGTAAAATTTGTAACCAAAGATATCCGATCATTTTGTGATAATGAACAGTATGATTTGGTTTTGGCTTTGTATGACGTAATAGGTTCTTATCCTGGTAAAGAAGATAATATGAAAATATTACAAACCATAGTTTCTCATATGAAAAATGACGGATATTGTGTGATATCAGTTATGAATATGGAGTTAACAAAATCCATTGTTCCGAAGTCGAATCATATAGATGTAGAA
Source organism: Lachnospiraceae bacterium (assembly GCA_051880415.1). Lineage (GTDB taxonomy): Bacteria > Bacillota > Clostridia > Lachnospirales > Lachnospiraceae > CAG-590. The sequence continues at coordinate 15,757 of JBJENX010000050.1, forward strand.
AAGGATATTCAAAAACTCTATGATTTACAACCTAGTTCTATTATGCAGATATCAGGGGATATTTTTAATCCGAAATATATTTTGATTGACAAAGATACAGATGTGATATATCGGAAAGAACAGTTTTCTGAGGATCGCAATCTTCCGGCAGAATATATTGTTCGAGATAAAAGATATATGAGAAATGAAATAGAAAATATGTTAGAAAGTGTTGGTTTAACAATTATTACATCAAGGTATGTACAAGCGGGACATTTTGATGTAGAATTGAGTGCGACTGACAATAGGGCAAAGGAAATATTAATAATTGCAAAAAAATAATATACAAGACAGTTCGTTGGTACCATCCTGTCTATAAATAAAACTAGGGCTTGAAACATAGGTAGTATATTAGACACTTATATTCGGGACCCCTGAGTATAGGTGTCTTTTTTAATTTTTTTATAATTTGACACAGAACCTCATGACTATAGTCTTGAGATTCTTTTGAAAGAGTATGAATTGAGGGGAATTGGAAAACGCATTATGCGAAAGCGTGCCTTGCGTTGGACTATTTGTTTTGTACAATGTAGTTTAAGCAAGTTGCGTTTCCCAATTTGTGAAGGTTTTTGAAGGAAGGAGAAATATATGTACACATTGCAAACAAATGCATGCTTTGACAGTGCCCATTTCCTTAAGGGGTATGAGGGTAAATGCAGTAACATACACGGACACCGCTGGATGGTTGAAGTGACGGTTGCCTCTGAGGATGTGGAGAAAGAGGGACAGATTCGGGGCATGATAGTGGATTTTAAAACATTGAAAAATGATTTGAAGAGTCTTGCAGATGAGCTTGACCACAAACTGATTATAGAAGAGGGAAGCCTTAAGGAAAAAACAAAGGAGGCATTGCTTTCTGAGGAATTTTCCATTGTAGAGGTTCCTTTCCGACCTACCGCAGAAAATCTGGCAAAGTATTTTTATGATGAAATGGAAGAGAAGAATTATCAGGTGGTTTTGGTAAAAGTATATGAAACTCCAAATAATTGTGCAGGATATAGCAGATAATGAAAGTGGTAAAGTATAGGAAATGAAAGTTGTTGAAAAGTTTGTAAGTATAAACGGTGAAGGGCAAAGGGCAGGGCAGCTTGCGTTGTTTATCCGTTTTGCCGGTTGTAATTTAAATTGTGAATATTGTGATACGAAATGGGCGAATCAAAAGGATGTTATCTATACAGAGTATACACCGGAGGAATTGGTTGACATAATACTGGATTCCGGAATATATAATATTACTCTTACAGGGGGAGAACCTTTGTTACAGAAGGATATGGCAAATCTTTTGATGTTACTGGGAGACCGTAAACATTCCATGTTACATGTTGAGATAGAAACCAATGGCAGTGTGAATATTAAGCCATTTCTTGATTTAGATTTACCCTTTGTTACTTATACCATAGATTACAAAACAGGTGCCAGTGGTATGGAAGGTAATATGTGTATGGATAATTTCTTAAATGTTCGGAAAGAGGACACTGTAAAGTTTGTGGTAGGCAGTCCTTCTGATATGAACCGGAGTAAAGAAATGATAGACGAATATAGTTTGATAGAAAAAGGCTGCGGCATCTATATAAGTCCCTGCTTTGGGAAAATAGAACCTGCCGATATGGTGGATTTTTTAGTAAGAGAAAAATTAAATGGCGTAAATATACAGCTACAGTTACACAAATATATATGGGATCCCGATAAACGGGGTGTATAAGAGACAGATATAGTTAGGAGGATATAAAATGGCAATTGACCAGGAAGCAATTAAGGAACATATAAGAGGCATTCTTGTGGCATTAGGGGATGACCCTAATCGGGAAGGACTTAAGGAAACACCGGACAGAGTGGCGAGAATGTATGCAGAAGTATTTGAAGGCATGAATTATACCAATGATGAACTGGCGGAGATGTTTTCAAAGAATTTTGAAATGCCGGAAAAAGCTTCTGACGATATGGTTTTAGTAAAGGATATTGAGGTGTTTAGTTATTGTGAACACCACATGGCATTAATGTATGACATGAAGGTTTCTGTTGCATACCTTCCTCATGGCAAGGTGATCGGACTTAGTAAAATTGCCCGTATTGCAGATATGGTTGCTAAACGTCTTCAGTTACAGGAGCGTATCGGAAGTGATATTGCAGAAGTAATCAGTAAAGCAACAGGCTCCAAAGATGTGGCAGTCTATATTGAGGGAAATCACAGCTGCATGACCGCCAGAGGAATTAAAAAGCCTTCTGCAAAAACAATCACCACAACCTTTAGAGGAAGATTTCAGGATGATATGAATCTGCAGAACCGATTCCTGATACAGGCGAAGTGAGTTTAGTACCGCTGCGAGACGAGGGTAGCGCAATCGTACCTGTGTCGAATTGTGGATTTTGTATAACGTATTCAGGTAATTGCGAAACTTCTGAAAATGTATATTTAGTTGTGCAGATTTGACAAGCATCCTAAGCAGGTGCTTTGAGACCGCCGGCACTTAACGAGTGTGAAACACGAGTTTAGTACCGCTGCGAGGCGAGAGCAGCGAGAGCGTGCCTGCGTGGATATTGTTAAAACTGCACAACTTTTATAGAAAAACTAGGAGTTTCGCAATTACCTGGCATTTATATATGTTAAAGGAGTGACGAGTATGAATATGAATACAAGAAATAAGGATGCAGCAGTTGTTGTATTTAGTGGTGGACAGGACAGTACCACATGTCTTTTATGGGCCATGAAACGTTATAAGGAGGTAGTTGCAGTTTCCTTTGACTATGGTCAGAAACATAAAGCTGAGCTTGCCTGCGCAAAGGAGATTACAACGCAGTTAGGGGTTGAATGGTATGTAATGGATATGTCATTGCTTAATCAGTTAGCACCAAATTCCTTAACAAGAGCTGATATATCCGTAGATGAAAATGCACCGGAGGAAGGGGCGCCAAACAGTGTGGTGGATGGACGTAATATGTTATTTCTTACCTTTGCAGGGGTGTTTGCCAAGCAGAGAGGAATTACGGATTTGGTTACCGGTGTTTCCCAAAGCGATTTTTCAGGTTATCCGGATTGCCGGGATGTATTTATTAAGTCTTTAAACACAACATTAAATCTGGCCATGGATTATACATTTTGCATTGAGACTCCTCTTATGTGGATTGATAAGGCAGATACATGGAAACTGGCGGATGACCTGGGAGGACTTCAACTGGTCCGTGACAAGACCTTAACCTGTTATAACGGAATAAAAGGGGATGGATGCGGTCATTGCCCAAGCTGTAAGCTAAGACGTGAGGGATATGAGGAGTTCTTGAAGCGGTATAAAAATAAATAGGTATATGGATACATTGTTATTCACATGCATATATGGTATAGTGGGATATATTTTAGGTTAAATATATATAATGCATTATTGGAGGATGTCTGTTAAGATGAAGAACCTTTTATTTATCATTAATCCTTCTGCAGGAAAGAAGGCAATCAGAAGCCGGTTATTTGAGATTGTGGATTTATTTGTTAAGGCAGATTATAACGTCAGAGTATATCCGACGCAGTCAAAGGGAGATGCAACCCGTATTGCGTCAGAGGAAGGCTGGCTTTATGATCTGATTGTGTGTGCCGGAGGTGACGGCACCATGGATGAGGTGGCTCAGGGAATTATGAAATGTGGCTGCGATACGCCGATTGGTTATATTCCATGTGGTACCACCAATGATTTTGCATGTAGTCTGGGAATTCCAAGGGACCCAATCCGTGCAGCAAAGAGGGTAATAAAATATCAGCCCCGTCCAACGGATATCGGAACCTTTAATGGGGATTACTTTAGCTATGTGGCAGCTTTTGGAGCATTTACGGAGGTTACCTATACAACTTCCCAGGAGATAAAAAACAGTATCGGTCATGCGGCATATTTGATTGAAGCCATTAAGAAACTGCCAACATTAACCTCTTATCATATGAAGATTACATATGATGGTAATGTAATTGAGGATGATTTTATCATCGGAATGATAACCAATGCCTCCCAGATTGGCGGTTTCCCTACACCCAATGCGAAGCTGGCAGAATTTGATGATGGATTATTTGAGGCACTTTTTGTTAAGTACCCAACCAATCCTATTGATTTACAGGCTACAGTAACAGCGTATTTTATGGGGGAAATGAATCCGGAATATATGTATCAGTTTAGGGCAGGTAAGATTATTGTGGAAAGCATTGAACCTATTGCATGGACCTTTGATGGTGAATTTGGAGGAAATGTTACATATGCGGCAATTGTGAATTGTCAGAAAGCCCTTAACTTGATACGAAAGTAGGTAGAATATGAAGAAACAAATGATAACGGTATTTACTTTTGTGTGTTTTTTGATGACAGGTATTTTGTCCGGTTGTGAGGAGATACCATATACAGTAACAGACAGAGAGTATTACAAAACACATACGGGAACAGAAGAAAGTAATACAACATTTCCGCAATGGGAGGATAAAACAGGTAAAAAAGATGATATGGATGAGACTTCCGGTGTCATTACGGATTGTATGCTTCGTACCGGGGTGGAAACAGATTCGTATGGTGATGCATCAAAAAACGACAAAAAGGTAGTGATTCCTGCTAATATGGCATTCGATATTCTTGATATGGATGGTAATTTTTTTCAGGTGGAATTTGATGGTACAAAAGTATGGCTGCCCTCCAACAATTGTTTGATTAATGTTAAACAGTTTATACCTACTTTACAGGTTGATTTATCCCTTTCCCATTCTCCCAATTACTATAATATTGGTGGAAATAGCATAACGGGTTTAACTGATTTGCAGTTATACAATAACGAAGGTTCGGTTAATGGTAGTGAGGTATGGACTCGTTATGAGGTTGCGGAGAAGCTTTTGAAAGCCCAGGAGATATTTTTGAAGGATGGTTACAGCATTAAAGTGATAGATGCATACCGGCCAAACAGTGCTACAATAGCATTGAAAGATGGATTAAATGAATATCTTAAAACATCAGAAGGTCGTGATTTGAGACAGGAATATATGACCGGTTATGAACCGGGTTCTTTTCTGGAACAAAATGAATCACCGCACAACTATGGTGCAGCGGTGGATATTACACTGGTGGATATTGATTCAGGGAATGAACTTTCCATGCCCTCTGACATATATACGTTAGATGCAAGCTCTGTTTATGAAACGTGGTGTGTATTGTCAGATGAGAGAACAAGTCATGGTGAGTATATACGGGGAAAAATGGCAGAATGTGGTTTTGTAATATCTGATACAAAATGGTGGCATTTCTATGTAGACTCTATAGAACACACTGTTTTTGATATTCCAAATTAATGAATAATATATATATGGGAGATAAGGGATGCGATAATAGTATTGTTATTGCATTCCTTTTTTAAATGGATATTATAAATATGAGCTTTTTCCTTGCTAAAGTAGTGTGTTTTGGAGTATAATGTATTGATATGTTTTGCTGATTTATAAAATTAGCAATGAAATAAAGGAGATATATTTTATGGGTAAATATTTTGGTACAGACGGATTTCGTGGGGAAGCAAATGTTGATTTAACAGTAGAGCATGCCTATAAGGTAGGCAGATACTTAGGATACTATTATGGAAAGCAGCATGAAGATGGAAAGGCAAGTATTGTAATCGGTAAAGATACAAGACGTTCTTCCTATATGTTTGAGTACGCTTTGGTAGCAGGTCTTACGGCAAGCGGAGCAGATGCATATCTTATGCATGTGACCCCGACTCCAAGTGTGTCTTATATTGTAAGACTGGATGAGTTTGACTGCGGAATCATGATATCTGCCAGTCATAACCCATATTATGATAACGGTATTAAGATTATTAACGGACAGGGCTTTAAATTAGAGGCTTCCATAGAGGAAGAGATTGAGGCATATATTGACGGGGAGATTGGTGAGATTCCTTTTGCCACCAAAGAAAAGATTGGTAAAACGGTAGATTATTATATGGGACGTAACCGTTATATCGGTTATCTGATTACTTTGGTTACCAAGTCCTATAAGCATGTACGGGTTGGTCTTGACTGTGCCAATGGTGCATCCTCCTCTGTTGCAAAGGCTGTATTTGAGGCAGTAGGAGCTAAGGTTTATGTGATTAATAATGAGCCAAATGGTGTGAATATTAATACAGACTGTGGTTCTACCCACATTGAACAGTTACAGGCTCTTGTTAAGGAGAAGAATCTGGATATTGGTTTTGCCTTTGACGGAGATGCAGACAGATGTTTAGCTGTAGATGATAAAGGTGAGATTATAGACGGAGATAAGATATTGTACGCCTGCGGATGTTATTTATCTGAAAAAGGTGAGCTTAACAACAATACGGTAGTAACAACGGTGATGTCTAATCTTGGTTTATATAAAGCGTTTGATAAGAAGGGTATTGCTTACGAAAAGACTGCTGTTGGAGATAAATATGTATTTGAAAATATGATGGAGAACAATCATTCTCTTGGTGGAGAACAAAGTGGTCATATTATTTTCAGTAAGTATGCAACCACGGGAGATGGTGTTCTTACTTCCATTAAGGTTATGGAGGCTATGCTTGCAAGGAAATGTAAGTCCTCAGAATTATGTAATGGGCTTACCATCTATCCACAGCTGCTTGTTAATGTCCGGGTTAAGAGTAAACCGGAAGCAAGAGCAGATGAAGATGTTATTGCGGCAGTACATAAGGTGGAAGAGGCTCTTGGAGACGAGGGAAGAATTCTTCTTCGGGAAAGTGGAACGGAGCCTGTGATTCGTGTCATGGTTGAGGCTTCTACGGATGCACTTTGTAAACAGTATGTGGATGAAGTGGTTTCCGTGATTAAAGCAAAGGGACACGAAGCATAGAAAGATTTGCATATGTGTAAACTATGATTACAGTAAAAGGGAGTATCTATGGTACATAGCAGATAATCCATGGATATGGGTATGATTGCGAGGATAAATATATGGAGACAGAGAATAAGTCCAGTTGGATAAAGCACATTGATTTTTCTCTTATCGATTTACTTTGCTTAGAAGTAGCATATATAATTGCATATATGAGATATTATGGCGGATTTTCCACTATTTATTGGGAAAGGTATCAGACCCTTGCTTTATTGTTGGCGGTTGTTCAGATTGCAGTAGATGTAATTATGAGGAACCATCAGAATATATTAAGGCGGGAGTTTTACATTGAGATTATTGAATCTGTGAAGCAGGTTAGTATTGTAATGCTTTCCTTAATCTTTGTATTGTTCTGTATGAAGGATTCGGCACTGTATTCCCGTGTGATATTGATAAGTACATGGGTCATTGCGTCTGCCTTAACCTTTTGGGTCCGCCAGTGTTGGAAGCTTTGGCTTCGCAGGTATTACCACAAACATAAGAAGCTTCCCCATGCCTTAATTATTACAACTAAGGATGAGGCCGAAGCCTGTATCAGGGATTTTAAGAATCGTAAGGTGCTTGATATTAATATCCGGGGACTATTAATACTGGATGAGGATATGAAAGGCGAAGAAATAGAGGGTGTTAAAGTAGTCGCCAACAAGGATGATATCTGTAATTATGCCATGGAGCATGTGTTGGACACTGTGTTTGTCAGTGTTGAACATTACTCAAGACAGTTAAATAAAATGCTTAGCAAACTGGTAAGTATGGGTGTTACACTGCATATCAATGTATCTTCCCTGTATTCTAATTATCCCAATACCCGTATTGAAGAGTTTAACGGTTACTCTGTTGTAACCTCAAGTACCAATAAGATTACTTTGGGACAGCGATTTGTGAAAAGGACTATGGATATTGTAGGAGGTTTTATAGGCTGTTTACTAACCTTAGTTGCATTTGTTTTTGTGGCACCGGCAATGATGATAATTGATCCGGGTCCTATATTCTTTTCCCAGGAGAGGGTTGGAAAGAACGGAAGAAAGTTTAAGATGTATAAATTTCGTTCCATGTATGTGGATGCAGAGGAACGGAAGAAAGACCTTTTAGATCAAAATGAAATGGATGGGTACATGTTTAAGATGACGGAGGATCCAAGGATTATCGGAAGTCATGTAGTGGAGAAGAATGGTAAAAAGGTATTTAAACGTGGATTTGGTGGCTTTTTACGGGCTACCAGCATTGATGAAATGCCTCAGTTTTTTAACGTTCTTAAAGGTGATATGAGTCTGGTTGGAACGAGACCGCCTACAGCAGAAGAGGTAGAACAGTATGATTATCATCACAAGGTTCGTCTTGTTATGAGACCGGGGATTACAGGCTTATGGCAGGTGAGCGGCCGTAATCAGATTGTGGATTTTGAGAAAGTGGTAAAGTTAGATAAACGTTATATTGAAAACTGGTCCATTGGATTGGATATGCGGATATTACTTCGTACAATTGCAGTTGTGTTCACAAATCAGGGAATATAAAAAATAATAGTTGCGTAAATGTGATTATACTAACAGGAAAGAACGGATATGAATATAGGGTCAGATAAAAGGGATAAAGTTCAACATGTATTTTTAATAGGAGCCAAGTCACTTGGTGCTTATGGTGGATATGAAACCTTTATCAATAAATTGACAGAATATCATCAGAATAATGATAAGCTTCAATACCATGTTGCATGTAAGGCAAATGGAGATGGATGCATGAAAGAATCCGATATAGAGGGCATTATGGCTCTTGCACATCCGGAATTTTTTGCGGAATCGGAATTTATGTATCATAATGCCCATTGTTATAAACTTCATGTGCCAAGTATAGGTCCTGCTCAGGCAATTTATTATGATATAAGAGCTTTGCAATACAGCTGCAGATATATTAAGACACATCATATTGAACATGCAGTTGTGTATATTATGGCATGCCGGATTGGTCCCTTTATGAAGCATTTCTGTAAGAAATTGCATAAATTAGGAGCTAAGCTTTATGTGAATCCGGATGGGCATGAATGGATGCGGGCAAAGTGGAACAGGTTTATTCGCAGATATTGGAAGCTTAGTGAAGGACTTATGGTAAAGCATAGTGACCTGGTTATATGTGATTCTGTAAATATGGAGAAATATATACATGAATGTTATGATGGCAGATGGACGCAAAATCCTTCTACTACCTATATTGCATATGGGGCAGAAACAAGGAAGAGTATACTTTCCGATAATGATAAGGAATTACTGTCATGGTATCAGGAAAAGCAATTATCCCCTAAGAAGTATTATCTTGTGGTAGGAAGATTTGTTCCGGAGAATAATTATGAAACCATGATTCGGGAGTATATGAAAAGTAATACAAATAAGGATTTTGCCATAATTACTAACGTAAATGATAAGTTTTTAAATGAACTGGAGGATAGGCTGCATTACAAAAAAGATGATAGGATTAAATTTGTGGGAACAGTCTATGACCAGGAACTTTTGATGAAGATTCGTGAGAATGCCTATGGTTATTTTCATGGACATGAGGTAGGAGGAACCAATCCCAGTCTTTTGGAGGCTCTTGGAAGTACAAGACTAAACATGCTTTTAAAAGTGGGATTTAACGAAGAAGTGGCGTTGGATAGTGCCTTATATTGGACAAAGGAAGAGGGCAATCTGGCAAAGATTATAGAGCAGGCAGATAGAATGACGGAAGAAGAGATTGCCCAATATGGTCAAAAGGCAACAAACAGAGTAAAGGAAGCCTATAGTTGGGAATATATTTGCAGTGAGTATGAGAAGGTATTTTTACAATAATGAAGGGTCGCTTTTAATTGTGACCGGAAGAATTATTATGAAATACTGCCAGAGTAAGGAATATGGAATATAATGATAAGACGGTTGCTATCTGTATGGCAACATATAATGGTGAAAAGTATATAGAGGAGCAGATTCAGTCGATTATAGACCAAACCTACAGGGAATGGGTTTTGTTTATACATGATGATGGTTCACAGGATGACACGGTTAAGTGTATACAGAGATTTCTGAATGCGGATGCAGATAGAAAGAATCAAATCATATTACTGGAAGATACTCTGTCTTTTTGCGGAAGTGCCAAGGATAATTTTGCCGGGATTCTGGATTATGTAAAAAAGAATTATGATTTTTCATATTTTATGTTTGCGGATCAGGATGATGTATGGCTTCCTGATAAGATAAGGTTAAGTATGGAGAAGATGTTAGAATCGGAGAAGTCTGACAAAAGTATTCCGATACTGGTTCACACTGATTTAAAGGTTGTGGATGAGCAATTAAAGGTTCTGGGTGATTCTTTTATCAGGTACAGGGCACTGAATCCAAGGGTTAGAGATATAAATCATCTTCTTGCACAAAATAATGTGACAGGCTGTACTATGTTGTGGAATAAGCCGTTGAATGATGTGATTAATCTGGGAAACCCTGAAGTGGCAATGCATGACTGGTGGTTTTCAACCTCAGCCAGTTTGTTTGGCAGGATTGAGTTTGTAGATGAACCAACGGTTTTGTATCGGCAGCATGACAGTAACACTGTGGGAGCAACAAAGGTGAATACCATAGGATTTATTGTTAAACGGTTGCTTGGCAATAATCATGTAAAACAAACAATACAGCTTTCAGTCAATCAGGCACAGGGATTACTGCGTTGTTATGGAAATGATATAAATCGGGAAAACTATGCAATATTAGAGAAATATGCTACACTATACAGAAACGGAAAAATAAAAAGATGTCGGATTTTGATTGGAAACGGATATCTGAAACAGGGAATTATACAGAGAATTGGGCAGTTAATGTATGTTTGATATTCTTTTCATACAGATAAAAAGTTAGACATAGACAGAGGAGTTTCGAAAACATGAATAAGAAACAATTATTAAAATATACTGTAGTTTTTTTTGTTGTTGCAATTATGACGGTTATAACCTGCTGCTGTCAGTTGTATAATGGTAAAAATATTATATTATCTATGGATGTTGATAAAGATACATGTGCAGGTGAAGAGTTTTCGGTTTATTATACAACAAAAGAGAATCAGGAATTCACAGACGAGATGAAAGTATCAATGACCATTGCATATGAGGGGGATTCTTTATATCAATTTGCATTACCCAATAATGTTCAAAGAATAAGATTAGACCCTGGTACAAAGGTTTCAACTGTAACGCTTCGTAATATTATGTTTTCCTATGGAAGCAGAGATTTGGAGATAGGGGACCGGATTGGTGATGATATTGAATCCACACATGATATTTCAGGGTATACTTATCAAGAGAATATGTTAACACTTCAAACAGAGGGTACAGATCCATATTTCGTCTGGGACATATCTGATTGGGGTATGAATGAATATGCATCAAAGCATATCCAAAATATGAATTGGGTCATAAAAATCGCAGCAGATATTATTGCGTTACTATTATTAATTGTTTATTTAAAGAAGTTTGATTTCTTTGTAGAGTTCCCTGCTGAGATTTATCATAGTAAACGTTTGATTTTACAATTGTCTAAGAATGATTTTAAGACAAAGTATGCAGGCTCATATCTGGGAATTGTGTGGGCTTTTGTACAACCGATTGTAACAGTGGTTCTTTATTGGTTTGTTTTTGAGAAGGGCTTACGTGCCGGTTCCATGGTTTCCGTACCATTTGTTTTATGGTTGATTGCGGGACTAGTTCCGTGGTTTTTCTTTTCCGATGCAGTGCCGGGAGGAACCAATGCATTAATTGAATATCAATACCTGGTAAAAAAGGTTGTGTTTCAGATAGATATTTTACCATTGGTGAAGGTATTTTCTGCTATGTTTGTGCATGTGTTTTTTGTTGTATTTATGCTGATTTTATATAGTTGTTATGGATATTTCCCAAGTATGTACACCTTGCAGATCCTGTATTATTCCTTCTGCACATTCGTGTTAGCTTTGGGAATTGTATATGCAACATCGGCAGTGGTAGGTTTTTTTAGGGATTTATCCCAAATAATTAATATCGCATTACAGGTTGGAACATGGTTAACTCCGATTATGTGGAATTTTGACAGCATGAACTTACCGGGTTGGCTAAGATTAATTTTTCAGATGAATCCAATGTTTTATATAGTACAGGGATATCGGGATGCTTTGATTGATCATGTATGGTTTTGGGAAAGACCGGGAATTACATTATATTTTTGGATGATAACAGTTTCAATTCTTGGTATTGGAACAATGATTTTTAAGAAATTAAAAATACATTTTGCTGATGTCTTGTAATATATCCTTCGTGGGATTTTAATAGTGTAAAGATTGACTGGAGATAGTACAGATGGAAGGTAATAAGGAGAATACAAATCAATTTGATATGTTTTGTCAGAGGATTCTGCCGTCCTTTATGTATAAAACAATCCGTTGTGTAACACATGAGGGTGTTCGGGTATTTTATTTTAAACTGCTTCGAATGATGAACTTAAAAAATCAGTATCCAAAGTGGATATTACAGAATGAAACTGATTTGTTGAGGGTAGAACCATTAGAATATAACCCACTTATTTCAGTTGTGGTTCCGGTTTATAATGTGAAAAGTAAATTATTAATTGACTGTATTGAATCTGTTGTAAACCAGACCTATAAAAATTGGGAATTATGTCTGGTAGATGATTGTTCCACCATGGAAAGTGTTGGGACGGTATTACATTCTTATGAGGGTAATGAAAAAATCAAGATAACATATCGTAAGGAAAACGGACATATATCAAGAGCTACTAATACAGGTATAGAGATGGCAACAGGGGAGTTTGTGGCTTTGTTGGATTGTGATGATTTGCTGGCTCCAAATGCTTTGTATGAGATGGCAAAGAAGCTTAATTCAAATAAAGAATATGATTTTATATATAGTGATGAAGATAAGCTGTCCCCGAATGGAAAAAAACGGAAACATCCATTCTTTAAACCGGATTGGTCTCCAGATACATTCATGTCATTAATGTATACCTGCCATTTTGCAATGTTTCGAAAATCGCTGTTGGATGAGCTTGGAGGAATGAGAGTCGGCTTGGAAGGCTCACAGGATTATGATTTGGTTCTCCGGGTCATGGAAAAAACAGATAAAATCGGTCATATTCCTAAGATTCTTTATCATTGGAGAGAAAGAAAAGGATCCACGGCAGATAAAATGACTGCAAAACCATACATTATTGAGGCAACTAAAAAAGCAAAACTGGATGCATTGGAAAGAAGAGGATTATCCGGCCGGTTGGAATATCTTGAAGATATTGTAATGTTTAGAATTGTATATGATATTAAAGAGAATCCCAAGGTTAGCATTATTATTCCTTCCAAGGATAATTATAATATTTTAAAGCAGTGTATTGAGTCTGTTAATTCCGTTACTGAGTACAACAACTATGAGATTATCGTTGTGGATAATGGAAGTATAGAAGAGAATAGAAAACTGTATGAAAAGCTTTGTGAGGATAATGGCTGCCACTACCATTATGAGCCAATGGAATTTAATTTTTCCAGAATGTGCAATATTGGGGCATCAATTGCAACGGGAGAGTATTATTTGTTTCTGAATGACGATATAGAGATTCAGGGACCCCAGTGGCTTACCAGAATGTTGGGACAGGCACAGTTATCCCATGTAGGAGCTGTTGGATGCCGGTTGATATATCCCAACACTAATTTTATTCAGCATGCAGGTGTGGTAAATTATGAAATTGGCCCGGGACATGCTTTTCATCAGACAAATGATGATATGAATTGTTATTGGGGAAGAAATAAAGTTGATTATAATTTTGTTGCGGTAACAGGAGCTTGTTTACTGGTATCAAAGAATAAATATGATGAGGTTGGTGGTTTTGAAGAGGATTTGCCGGTGGCATATAATGATGTAGAACTATGCTTTAAACTGGTTGAAGCAGGTTATTATAATGTGTTACGGAATGATGTGCGTATGCTTCATTATGAATCGGTAAGCCGGGGATATGATGATGTAAATCCTGAAAAACTGGAACGACAGAAGAGGGAGATGGCAAAATTATATGAATTACATCCGGGATTTGTTGGATATGACCCATGTTATAATCCAAATCTTTCACGGAATAAAGGTGATTTTACCTTTAATGTAATGAATGCAAAAAGAGTATCCCTTCCCCGGGTTGTTCATTTAGATGTAAAAGAAGATAATATTATAGAATATGGAATAGATGAAATAAAGATTGACGAGATTCTGTTTATTACAGGGTGGGCATTCATAGGAAAAAAGCCCGGAAATATTCAGGTGTTGTTACAGGGAAATAACGGTGAACAATATATAGTGAAAACATATCGTTATTACAGGCCGGAAATCCGTAATGCTTATGGAAATAAAAAACTGGCATTTTCCGGTTTGGAGGTGGCAATCGATATTAAAGATTTGCCTAAAGGAAGATATAGTATATACTTTATATCTAAAGAAAATGCCGTGAAAGTGGATTCTGTAACATTATAGATGTAACCGCTTTTTCGGTGTATAGGAGTAATGACATGAGCAATGATATAGCAATTAAAGTAGAGCATCTGACTAAGATGTATAAATTATATGATAAACCATCTGACCGATTAAAAGAGTCTTTGGGCCTTTCTAAAAAGAAAAAATATCAGGAGCATTATGCATTAAAGGATGTAAGCATGGATATTAAGAAAGGTGAGACTGTTGGTATCATTGGAACGAATGGTTCCGGAAAGTCAACGATTCTTAAGATTATTACCGGGGTATTAAATCCTACAAGTGGCAATGTGTCCATTGATGGAAGAATCTCAGCGTTGTTAGAGCTGGGAGCCGGATTTAATATGGAATATACAGGAATTGAAAATGTATATCTGAATGGAACCATGATAGGTTTTTCCAAGGAGGAGATTGATGAACGTCTGGATGATATTGTTGCATTTGCTGATATTGGAGAATTTATTCATCAGCCTGTAAAATCATATTCCAGTGGTATGTTTGTGCGACTTGCTTTTGCTGTTGCAATTAACATTGATCCGGAAATTCTGATTGTTGATGAAGCATTGTCGGTAGGTGATGTGTTTTTTCAAACAAAATGTTATCATAAATTCGAGGAATTTAAAGAACAGGGAAAAACTATTTTATTTGTAAGTCATGATCTTGGAAGTATTGCAAAATATTGTGACAGAGTGGTTTTGTTAAATAAAGGTGAAAAAAAGGCTGAGGGAGAACCTCAGGAGATGGTTGACCTATACAAAAAAGTAATGGTTGGTCTTGATGGTGAGGATAATTGTAACCTCAAAAGAGATTCAGAGGATTGTACGAATGAACAAAAATTGGGAGAGAATAACAACCAACATACCACTTGGAAAGAGCAGCTTCGTTTAAATCCAAATGTGAATGAATATGGAAATGGAATGGCAGAACTTATTGATATTGGTATTTTTGATGAGAATGGGATAGTGACAAGCTCTATCATGAAAGGTACAAGGTTTACACTTAAATCAAAAGTGAAATTTTATGAAAAAGTGCAGGATCCAATATTTACATTTACATTTAGAGATATAAAGGGTACTGATATAACCGGTACAAATACAATGTATGAGAAGGTTAGTATTGGTTCTGCAAATCCACAGGAAGTGTATATTGCTTCGTTTGAACAGAATATGGATCTACAGGGTGGAGAGTATCTTTTATCAATGAGTTGTACAGGTTTTGTAAATGGGGAATTTGTGGTATATCATAGGTTGTATAATGTTGTAAATGTGACTGTTATTTCGGGAAAAAATACGGTTGGTTTTTATGATATGAATTCTATAACAAAGATTGTAAAAGAATAGGAGAACAAAACGATGAAGTTAATAATTCAAATACCATGTTATAATGAAGCAGAAACATTAGAAATTGCATTAAATGACCTTCCAAAACATATTGATGGAATTGATGAAATAGAATATCTTATTATCAATGATGGGAGTAAGGACAATACAGTAGAAGTTGCTCGTAATTGGGGAGTTCATTATGTTGTTAACTTTAAAAGAAATAAAGGACTTGCAAAAGGGTTTATGGCCGGACTTGATGCATGTCTTCGTAATGGAGCGGACATTATTGTCAATACGGATGCAGATAATCAATATAATGGAGATGATATTGAAAAATTAGTTCGACCCATTATTGAAGGGAAGACAGACATTGTTATTGGAGAGAGACCGATTGACCAGACAGAACACTTTTCTCCACTTAAAAAGAAATTACAACATTTTGGTAGCTGGGTTGTAAGAGTAGCTTCTGATTCGGATATTCCTGATGCACCAAGTGGATTTCGTGCATATAGCAGGGAAGCTGCATTGAGAATAAATGTGACGAATGAATACACATATACATTGGAGACAATTGTACAAGCCGGAAGAGAGAAGATTGCTCAAACGTCTGTGCCGATTCGAACAAATGAAGAGTTAAGACCGTCGAGATTATTTAGCAGCATGTTCGGTTATGTTAAGAAATCCATGGTTACAATTATCCGGGCTTTTATGATGTACAAGCCTCTTAAGTTTTTTACGATTATTGGAATCATCCCATTTCTACTGGGGGTTGGTTTAGGATTAAGATATGTAATAATGTTATGTATAGACGGGGCAGATGGGCATGTTCAGTCTTTGATACTTGCCAGTATACTGATTTTGATGGGATTTATGACGATTATTATTGGTTTGCAGGCTGATATTATTGCCCGAAATCGAAAGTTATTAGAGGATATTCAATATCATGTGAGAAAACTTGACTATGAGGGAAAGAATACAGATGATAAATAGGTATATATAATATGGAAAAGAGAGATTACAGAATTGATTTATTAAGATCAATTGCACTTGGTTGTATTATACTTGCACATGTAGGACCATCTTCTTTTGTATTTGAGTTGCGAAATTTTGATGTGACATGTATGTGTTTTTTAATGGGAATGTCTTATTGCCTGACAGCAAAAGATTTGGATTTTTTTGGTTATATTCATTATATTATCAAAAGATTTAGACGACTTGTGATTCCAACATGGATTTTTCTGACGATATATTTTATTGTTTTTAATTTTTTGGGGATATCTTTCACTTTGCATGATTACAAATACTCATACTTTATGATTGACGGAATAGGATATGTTTGGATTATGCGGGTATATATGTTGATTGCAATTTTAATGCCTTTCTTTATGTTTATATGTAAGAATGTAAATTCAGAAGGTATTCTGTTGTTTATACTAATAATATGTTATGGATCTTATTTGTATTTGATAGATGTATATAATAGTGGAATCGTGTCGGGGCATCATATTAATATATTATTTATGTATTTTGTATTATACGGAATTGGATTCGGTCTGATTTCTTATATCGGATTGATATATACTCAAATATCATCTAAGATGAAAGTTGTGATTTTTTTATTGTTGGGGGCCTGTTTTTTACTGATTGTAAATAATAATGGTTTTATGAGTCTTCAGGCATATAAATATCCACCGACTGCATATTACATTACATATGGTATATGCGTTAGCATAATATTATACGAGCTGTTTGGTTTGAAAATATTTGAAAAGTTTATAAATTTAAAAATATGGACATGGATTTCTAAAAATTCATTGTGGTTGTATTTTTTGCATGTATTTCCTGTGACGGCAATTAAAATATATAATTTGGGTTGTATTGAGAACACAACAGTATTTCGATGGTTGTTTTGTGTTGTGATAGCAATTATAATGACATTAATGATGAACAACTTAATTAAATATGGAAAAATAGGAAAGAAGAAAGCATATGAGAGATTTCATAAAGAGAATGTGGAAAAAATTCGTTAATCGAGAGACTATATTATATGGTATATTTGGTGTAGGTACTTCCATATTAAATGTGGTTCTATTTAAAGTTTTGTTATTAACAAATATGGAGTACAAAGTTGCAAATTTGATAACAATTATTGTTGTAAAATTAGCAGCTTATTTATGTAATAAGAATTTTGTTTTTCAAAGTCACTGTAGTAATTTTTTAGAGTTGTTAAAGGAGTTTGGAAGGTTTGTTGTTGCACGTGGCGCTACTGCATTGATTGATTATTTTGGTGTGATATTATTGGTAGAACTATTGGATGCAAACAAAGTTATAAGCAAGATATTTGTTACGGTTTTGGTTATTGTAATTAATTATTTTGTCGGGAAGAAACATGTGTTTAAAAATATCAAGACGGATGATTAACAAGTCAACAGGAGATTATTTTAATGAATTATAAGATTATTAAACAAGCATTAATTGAAAAAAAAGAATATGTTTTTGCAACTAGTGTATGGTTTTTATTAATTCTTTTGTTATACGGTAGATTTATCTTCACTGATGCACAGATATCACCAACCAATCTTATGTATTCTTTTGCGGTTCCATATTCGTCGTATGAAATAGAAACTGAGGGTCCATTATTATCCGATCCGGTTGATCAACAATTGCCACCTTTGTATAGCATTTATAAGCTTCATGATTCTATATTTTGGAATTCTGATATGGCTTTTGGAACAGCAAATACTTTAGAAACAGTGATGTATCCTTTAAATTGGGTGTTTGTTTTACCAATGGGGATAGCATTTTTATTAAAATGTGTTTTGAAGACGTCAATTGCTTATTTTGGTATTTATCTATTAATAAGACAGATAAAGTGTAATAATAGTTCAGCAATAATAAGTGCATTAATGTATTCATGTTGTTCGGGAATGGTTACATGGTTTTATTGGCCTCATACAGATGTTATGGCTTTTGCACCATGGGCCTTTTTGTACGCAGATAAAATGATGCAATCCAAAAACTTTAAATATGCAATACATTTGGGAATGATTATTTATTTATTGATTGTTGCGGGGATGCTTTCATTTGCCGGATATATATTATATATGGTAGGCTTTTATGTGTTATTTGGTGCAATTATAAATAACAAAAAACATATAAAAGCAATTATAAAAATATATTTTTTCTTTGCGAGCTCTGTGGGATTAGGACTTGTTATGTCGTTACCATATTTAAAACAGATGATTAGTGAGGTTATTGATAATGGATATGCGGATTCTCGTTTAAGTATGGCAAGAAGTATATTTAGCTTCTCATATCTAAGAACTTTCTTTTTGCCATATTTTAGAAATGAATTGTCTATTACTTTTACGGAAGGAACTTTTTATATAGGTCTTTTGGGTGTACTTTTGGTTGGTCTGAGTTTTGTATACATCCGACAAATAAAAAATAAATATTGGCCAATCTCAGCAATGATATTAGCGGTTTTATTATTTACTCATTGGTTAGATGAAATATATGTTTTAATGCCAGCGGTAAATACATCTTCGAGGCTTAGGTTGGTAAATCCTTTTGCGTTAGTATTATGCGTTATTGTTGGATTAGTATTTAATCAATTTAATAAATCATGCTCTGAAAAAAATAGTACAATAAGATATTTTATTATGCGATGTATAATATATGTTGTTGTTGTATTTGTCGCAGTTCATTATGCAAAAGTTGAAATTCTTTTTGATGGTAACGAATATAAGAAAATGCTTGTCGTGTTGGCTGGGTTTATCATACTTTTGGAGTTATATATTAATGGTAGGAATATAAAAGGAAAATTGGTTTCGTATGGTTTGTTATTGGTTTTTTTATTTGTCGATATGATACCATTTGTTGAGGAATATCAACCTGTAATTTATGGTGATGTCGATATGATTCCGGAACCAACAGAAAGTGTAGAATTTCTTCAAAATAATTTAGATGATGCAAGAATTTATCCGATTTCAGGGTGGACAATGTTCCCGAATTCCAATGAGTATTATAATATTTCAAGCATATCGGGGCATGGATTTGTAAATACAAATCAAGATGTGATAAGCTATTTGAAGATTGTAGACGATGAGTGTTATGCAACTGTAACTAATGTTCATGGTCAAAAAGTTGATAATTATAACTTACTTTCATGGGCAGGTGTAAAGTATATAGTTTGTGATAAAAATTCAAGTGCAAATATGGAACAGGGGCTGAAAAAAGTTCATGAAGGAAATGATGGAGTAGATATATATGAGTTGGAACAGTATGCACCTAGAATATATTTGGCAGAAAATGCAGTAAAAATAAAAAAATCAGAGTTAATATTAGATGAAATGGCGAATCTATATAAGCCCAATACAGTATATTTTGAAAAGGAAAATGGAAAAGATTATAATTATACATTATCAAAAACAGAAGAATTAAAAGTTATTCAAAATGAAGATGATAACGTGAAAGTATCTGTTAACCTCGAAAATGGAAGATATGTAGTATTTAACGATTATTATAATGATGATTGGAATGTATATGTGGATGGAGAACTTTCAAATCTTGAAAAAGTTAATTATTTATTTAAAGGAGTTTATGTAGAAAAAGGTGAACATATAGTAGAGTTTAGGTATAATTCTAAGAATTTGATTGTTTTAATGTTCATATCATCAATTTGTTTTGTGTCGTGTATAATTAGTTTAATAGTTCTGACGAAAAAAACAAGTGGAGGTAAGCTGTGATGCGAGAGTTACATGAGGATAAAAAAGATGCATCTGTTGAGTTGATGAGAATAGTTGCATGTATAACAGTTATTGCGACACATATCAAATTGCGTGATTTTGTTTGTTTAGATGGAACTATTAATAAAAGTCAAATTTTTCTTGCAAGTTTTGCCGGAACAGAAGGTGTGGCAGTTTTTTTTATGATTGCAGGTTTTTTTATGTTCCGAAGTAATAGTTTTAAAAAGATGATTTCCCGTTGTGTGAAATCCATTATATTACCAAGTTTAGTTTATGTGATATTACTATGTTTTTTGGGGGAATGGATAAGCGGAAGACAGAATGTACTAATTTCAATAAAAACAGGGATACAATATATAAAACCTACAATAATAGGCATTTTAAATTGGGATGCTAATGCTTTTATGCATGGGGGACATTTGTGGTATATTTTTACATATATTCAGTGTATGTTATGGTTTCCGTTATTAAAATATGTTTGTACAGAATTGGATAAAAATGCTATAAAGGTTAGGCGATATATTATGATAATGGCCATTTTAAATATTTGCATCAATGATTTAAAAAAGATATTTACTTCAGGGATAGTAACGGTAACAGCCTATACCATCGTAAGTATAGCATTGTTTGAGATGTTGTGGGGATATGAATTATATACCAATATTAGGGGGAAGTGCTTAAACAATAGAGTGATTCGCGTTGTGGTATTCTTTCTATATTTTGTATTACATTACGTGAATTATCTCATTGGTTTGTATTTGTTTCAGGTGACGGATGGAACGACATGGGGATTTGCGTGGAATAATCTTGTATATATTTTGTCTGCAACATGCTTGATTATTTTTTTCTTTACCTTTGATTTTAAACATAAAAAAATTATTAACTTTATATCTTCTTGCACTTTTTATATTTATATAATACATTATGCTTTGGTTGTAAAATTTGAAACGTCTGGATGGCACAGTCGTATAGTTGATTATTTTATCATGAAAAATGATAATATTTTTGGAGAAATTGGATATACAGTTGGATATACCTTAATTATATTTATTCTGTCATTTTTGATTTCGGAGATAATTATGGAGTTACAGGCGATTATTGGTTTATTGAAAAAAAAGATAAGTAGAGGGTGATGATCATATATGGGAAATAAATATATTGATTTTTTTAATAAAAATTCTAATATAGAACAGGGCTTATCAAGAATAGATGATTATGATTTGTTTTATCAGTTTGCACCTATGAGGAAAAATATTATCAATTGGTATAAATATAAAGAAAATTCAACTGTGTTAGAGATCGGTTGTGGTTGTGGAACATTAACAGAGTTTTTTTTAGAATTTGCAAAAAATGTGACTACTCTTGAAATTGATGATGAGTTATTTGCAATGAGTAAATTGCGTTTTAACGATATTGAAAATGTGGATAACCGTTGTGGAGATTTTTCTGCAATAAGGGAATATGAAAAGTTTGATTATATTGTAATGATTGGTGTATTTGAAAAACTGGGGAAATATTTTCCTTATTTAAATGTAAATGATATGGAACAACTATATGTTCAATATTTAAGAATTATATGTTCCCATTTGACTGAAAATGGGGAAATTATAATTGGTTTAGATAATAAATATGGCTTAAAATTCTGGTCTGGAATGAAGGATGAATTTAGTGGAAAAGAATTTTATGGAATTGAAGGAGATGTATCTGAGGCCTCTCTTAGTAGATTTGGTTATAAAAATCTGATGAGTTTGTTTAATAGAATTAAAGATATTCATATTGATTATTACTATCCGGTTCCGGATTTTCGATTTCCAACAGAAATATATTCAGATGAGTATCTTCCCAAACCGGGATGTATAAATAAAATAACTCCATCTTATAGAGAAAATCGCTTGATGATATTTGATGAGGTTCGCGCATTTGAAAATATATGTAAAGATGGACTTTTTAAAGAATTTGCAAATTCTTATCTTATGATATGTAAAAAGAAATAGCGAAAATAATATTTGTGTAGATGGAGAATAGAATGGAAAAGATAATATATACAAAATATAACTCAACTAGAAAACCGGAATTTCGTCTTATGACATCAATAATTGAATCAGAAGATGGATGGTATGTTAAAAAAATGCCTATTGAAAATGATGCGTATAAACTTATAGATAAAATAAAAAATAATTATTCACTGCTATTATCCTGTAATTATGATTATATACCGGTGGAATATTGTGAACAATCAGGTGGTCTTTGTTTTAAATATATTACAGGAGAATCTCCGTTGGATTCAATAGATTTTCGGCATGAGAAATTAGAGACCATAATTAATAAAATTAAAGATGTTATTGGTTGTATTTTTCCTGTTGATGATACTAATTGTAAGAGGTTTGAATATTGTGATTCGTTTGAAGAAATGTTTCCAACGTGCAGACCTAGTGAAAATGAAAAAAGTTACTATATTTCAAATATTGATTCTATTTTTGATAATTTTATTATTAAAGATGATAAAATTTGGTGTATAGATTATGAATGGGTTGTTGATTTTGATGTCCCAATTCGTTATTTAGTATATAGAGCATTACATTATTTGTATTTAGAAAAAAAAGTATTTTTAGATTCTTATATAAATGAGGAAACTTTTTTGTCTCAATTTGATTTCTCAGACAAAGATATAGAATTATTCTACAGTATGGAGATGAAGTTTCAACAATATGTATATGGTGAAAATTGGCAGTGTGATTTGCTTGGAAAATATGAGAAAAAGAATAATATTTTGAACCCATCGCAAACAGAAGTTGAGTTGTTAAATAAAGAGATAGAAATGAAAAATGTTCATATTAAAAATTTATCTGCTCAAATTGAAATAGATACCAATAAAATGGAAAATATGAATACATTAATTAATCAAAAAGATGTGCATATTGGAAATTTAAGTAGGGAGCTAAAAAATAAAGATGTAATAATAGAAAACAAAGAAATAATAATAGAAGATAAGGATATTCATATATCCAATTTAAATAAGATAATTAAAGATAAGGATTTACAAATCGGGGCTTTGAGTGAATATGTGTCAAAAGTAAAAAGGGCGTTTCGTGATCCGCTGTATGCGACTAAAATTTTCTGTAAGAAGATTTTGCGTAGAATAAAATCCAAAAAAAATCAGTTTGTGGATAGTTATTATGATAAGAAATATAGAGATTTAAGAGAGATAAGTGTAGACGAAAAGTATCGTAAATGGATTGTACAATTGGAAAAACAAGATTGCATAAGAGAAACTTTTGAGTATAATCCTATGATTTCTGTTTTAGTGCCGGTATATAATGTATTAGACAAACATCTGGTTCCATGTATTGAGTCTGTTCTTAATCAAATATATACTAATTGGGAGTTGTGTCTTGTTGATGATGCATCCACGTGGGGGAATGTAAAAAAGACATTAAAAGGATATGAAAATCATGAAAGGATAAAAGTAATATATAGAGAAGAAAACGGACATATATCAAGAGCTACAAATTCTGCATTAGAAATTGCAACTGGAGAATTTGTTGCATTTTTGGATTGTGATGATTTGTTGAGTCCAAATGCGTTATATGAGGTTGTTAAGAAACTAAATGAAGATGCATCCCTTGATTTTATATATAGTGATGAGGATAAAATTGATGATGATGGTAATAATCGCCATATGCCCCATTTTAAACCGGATTGGTCTCCGGACACATTGCTTTCTATGATGTATACATGTCACTTGGGCGTTTATAGAAGAACTATTCTAAATAAAATTGGGGGATTTAGAGTCGGTTATGAGGGTGCCCAGGATTATGATATGACCCTGCGGTTTGTGGAACAAACTAATAAAATTGGACATATATCTAAAATATTATATCATTGGAGGGAACGGGCAGAATCAACAGCGGGTGCTTCTGATGCAAAACCCTATATAATTGAAGCTAATAAAAGGGCAAAAGAAGATGCATTACTAAGAAGATGTATTAATGCAAGTGTTGGACGAATTGAGAACAGCTTTTATTTTAGAATAAGATATGTGGTTGAAAATAATCCTAAGGTAAGTATATTGATTCCTTCAAAAGATAACTATAGGATTTTAAGACGTTGTGTAGATTCAATCTATATGAAAACAGAGTATAAAAACTTTGAACTTATTTTAATAGATAATGGTAGTTCTGGTCATAATAAATTATTATATAGTGCTTTGGCAGATCAATATGGATTTAAATATATTTATAAAAAACAGGATTTTAATTTTTCTAGAATGTGTAATATTGCTGCCCAAAATGCATCTGGAAAGTATTTCTTGTTTTTGAACGATGATACTGAAGTTTTATCAGGTGATTGGTTAGAGTTGATGTTGGGACAAGCGCAGCAAAGTCATGTTGGTGCGGTAGGAGCAAAACTTTTATATCCTGAGACAGAGAATATTCAGCATGTTGGAATAATTAATTTAAAAGTTGGACCATCTCATGCATTTGCTAATTATCCTGACAATCAAATATATTATTTCGGCCGTAATTATATTGAATACAATTATATAGCTGTTACGGGAGCTTGTTTGATGATAGAAAAAGATAAATTTGAACAAGTTGGTGGATTTGATGAAGAATTAGCAGTTGCATATAATGATGTTGATCTTTGCTTTAAGTTGGTAGAGGCAGGATATTATAATGTAGTGCGTAATGATGTTATTTTATTGCATTATGAATCTATTAGTCGGGGATATGATAATACGGATGATGAGAAATTTAAAAGATTAACAAAGGAACGGGAAAAGTTGTATCAAAAGCACGAAATATACCGTGAGTATGATCCTTTTTACAATATTAACTTGTGCGATGACAATATAGATTATTCTTATAATTATTCAAATGTAATGAGCAAAATGATGGAAGTGAGTACTAATCCGGTTGAAGCTAAAGATGCGACTACATTAATTGGTAATATTGATATTGTGAGAAATCAAAAGCAGATGTATATTGAGGGATGGGCGTTTGTTCGTGGTTATAGAAGAAATAATAATAATAGCATTGTTATTTCTTTAAAGGGTAAAAATAAAACTTATTATATTCATACTGAAAAAACCATGAGAGAAGATGTTGTGAATTTGTATCCGAATGAACAACATATAAAATACATTGGTTTTAAGTGTCAGTTTGAGAAGGAAAGTCTTGAAAGTGGTAATTATCAAATTGGAATTATTTGCAAAAAACAATTGCTAATAACCGATAAAGTATTAGAAATTATATAGTCGTAGGAAGACAATTATCGATATGACATGGATATTGTTATTTTTAGTGTGTAGTAAGTACTGCAGATTCCGATGTTTGCATAGTAGATGAAAGTATGCTAGTATTGAAAAGATTGTAAAATATATGGTTTTGTCGCATAAGAATATAGTTTATATATCTGCGACAAGTAACGTAAGTGAGGAAACACATGAAAAAATTTTTGATAACAAAGATAAATGATTCAATATGGATGCGACGGTTTTTTTTGTTTATTTTTGATATAATATCAATAGCAATAGCCAGTTATTCTGCATTATTAGTTCGGTTTGATTTTTCATTTGATTTAATTCCCGAAAACTATGAAAAAATAGTAGTCCAGATGCTACCGTTCACAATTATTACTACTATTGTAGTATTTATAGTATTTCGTCTCTATTCAAGTCTTTGGACATATGCAGGAGCAACAGAATTGACTTATATTTTGGGAGCAGGGGTTACATCCGGTTTTGTTAATATGTTTTTAATAATCACATGTTGCCGAAAGGTGTTGGTTCCTTTGCCAAGAAGTTATTATGTGTTATATACAATTGTCTTAATTGGATGTGTATTCATTAGCAGATATGCCTATCGGATGATTCGGTCATTATTACAAAAAAGAGTTACGGATGCGGAAAAAAAGAAAGTATTAATTGTTGGTGCGGGTAGTGCAGGTGATGCATTGATTCGGGAAATCAATCACAGTGATTATATTAATATGAAGGTAGTGGGGGTTATTGACGATAGTAACAGCAAAATAGGTAATTATATTCATGGAGTGAAAGTTCTTGGTGACCGCAATGCGATTTTGGATAATGTGAAAGCGTTAAATGTGGATGAAATCATTGTTGCTATGCCGTCTGTTGCGACAAGTGAAATAAAAGATATATTAGACATCTGTAAAGAATCTGGTTGTGAATTAAAGAGGCTTCCGGGTATGTATCAGCTGGTCAATGGAGAGGTTAGCGTTAGTAAATTACGGGATGTTGATGTTAATGATTTATTGGGGAGAGAACCAATACAGGTTGATTTAGACTCTATTATGGATTATGTTTCTGACAGAGTCATAATGGTTACCGGTGGTGGTGGTTCTATCGGGAGTGAATTATGTCGCCAGATAGCAAAGCATAATCCGAAGCAGTTAGTATTGGTAGATATTTATGAAAATACCACATATGATATCCAAAATGAATTAAAAAAGAATTTTCCAGAACTGAATCTGGTGGTTTTGATTGCGTCGGTTCGGAACACAAAGCGTATGGACCAGATTTTTGAAATATATCGTCCGGAAATAGTATATCATGCCGCAGCACATAAACATGTTCCATTAATGGAAGATAGTCCGAATGAGGCAGTAAAGAATAATGTACTTGGAACTTGGAAGGTGGTACAGGCTGCAGATAAATGGCATGTGAAACGGTTTGTAATGATATCTACAGATAAAGCAGTAAACCCCACAAATATCATGGGAGCAACAAAGAGGATTTGTGAAATGATTATTCAGGCCTATGATAAGCATTCTGAAACTGAATTTGTTGCAGTTCGTTTTGGGAATGTTTTGGGAAGCAATGGAAGTGTAATACCACTATTTAAAAAGCAGATAGAAGCCGGTGGACCGGTTACAGTAACGCATCCGGATATTATTCGTTACTTTATGACTATTCCGGAAGCAGTGTCTTTGGTTTTGCAGGCAGGTGCTTATGCAAAGGGAGGAGAAATTTTTGTCTTGGATATGGGAGAACCAGTGAAAATTCTGGATTTGGCAAGGAATCTTATTCTTTTATCAGGGCATAAACCAAATGAAGATATTATGATTACATTTACAGGGTTACGTCCGGGTGAAAAATTGTATGAAGAAATGTTAATGAAAGAAGAGGGAATGCAAAATACTGCTAATAAATTGATTTATATTGGAAAACCCATTGAGATGGATGAAGAGAAGTTTATGCGACAGTTAGAAGAAATAAGAGATTATGTAGTAGAAGAACCGGATGATATTCGTGAGGTTGTGCAGAAGATGGTACCTACGTATCATTTCAAAAGGTAGAATTTATAATCAATACCGAGAAAAATCGTGGCATGAAGAAGATATAAGAGGTAAAATTAGATGAATAGTTTTGTACAAGAAAAAAAATTTAATATTCCATTTTCTCCACCGGATATTTCAGAACTAGAGATTGCAGAGGTTACACAGGCTCTTCGTTCCGGTTGGATTACAACAGGACCGAGAACAAAAGAACTGGAAAAAAAAGTCGCAAATTATATCAATGTGTCGCGGTGTGTATGTTTAAATTCCCAAACAGCATGTGCAGAGATGACGCTGCGGATTCTTGGTATAGGTCCAGGTGATGAAGTTATTACTACTGCCTATACATATACAGCCACTGCTTCTGTGGTGTGTCATGTTGGTGCAAAGCTTGTTCTGGTGGATATACAAAAGGATAGTCTTGAGATAGATTATGATGACCTTAGTGATAAGATTACGGAAAAAACAAAGGTGATTATTCCTGTTGATCTTGCAGGGATTCCGTGTGATTATGATAGAATATTTTCAATTGTTGAAAGAAAAAAACAGTTGTTTCATCCTTCAAATTCATTGCAAGCCATATATGGAAGAATAATTGTTATGGCAGATGCTGCTCATGCATTTGGCGCATCATGGCACAAAAAAAAGGTAGGGTCCGTAGCAGATTTTAGTAATTTCAGTTTTCATGCAGTAAAAAACTTTACAACAGCAGAAGGTGGTGCTGTTACATGGAAATCCCAAAAAGGGGTTGATGACGAAGAATTATATTATCAGTATCAACTATTGTCGTTACATGGACAATCAAAGGATGCTTTGGCAAAAACACAGCTTGGAAGCTGGGAGTATGATATTGTAGACACAAATTATAAATGCAATATGACTGATGTTTTGGCGGCAATAGGTCTGGCGCAGATACAGAGGTATCAGGATATTTTGGCTAGGAGAAAGGAAATTATTGAAAAATATGATAATGCATTCCGTCCACTTGGCATAGAAGTATTGGATCATTACAATGAAGAACATCACTCTTCAGGTCATTTATATATCACCAGGGTTCCGGGAATTACATTGGAGCAGAGACAGAAAATAATAGAAAAGATGGCAGAGCAGGGAATTATATGTAATGTACACTATAAACCATTACCAATGATGACTGCTTATAAGAATTTAGGATTTCGAATTGAGAATTATCCGAATGCTTATGATTTTTTCAAAAATGAGATAACACTTCCTCTTCATACAAGGCTAACGGAAGAGGAAGTGGTTTATATAACGGAGCAGTTTGGCAGAATAGTAAAAGAATATATAATATAAAAATATGTGGATATAGGAGAATGATGGAATGCTAAAGGAATGGAAGCTATTACCTGAATATATGAGAACAGAAGCAGTACGACCGTATTATGACAGTTTAAAAAAAAAGGAAAATAGTCTTTTGCTAAAGCGAATTTTTGACTTTATTACCGCAATAATTATGCTCATTCTATTACTTCCGTTATTTCTTGTTATCTCAGTTTTAATTGTTATGGATTCTAAGGGTGGAGTGTTTTTTCGACAGGAACGAATTACGCAATATGGAAGAAAATTCAAAATTTATAAGTTTCGTACTATGGTAATAGATTCTGACAAGTTAGGCTCACAGGTAACAGTAAAAAACGACAGACGGATTACTAAAATTGGACGGATATTACGGAAGTACCGGTTGGATGAGTTACCGCAGCTATTGAATATTATCCAGGGAGATATGAGTTTTTGTGGAACACGTCCTGAGAGTACATACTATGTAAAAAAGTATTCAGCGGAAATGTTTGCTACTTTACTTCTCCCGGCAGGTGTTACATCAGAGGCGAGTATCCGTTATAAGGATGAAGCAGTACTTTTGGAGAATGCAGAGAATGCAGATGAGGTTTATATTAATAAGATTTTGCCGGAGAAGATGAAGTATAATCTTGAAAGTATAAGCAATTTCAGTTTGCTTCGAGAATTGAAAACAATGATACAAACGGTAATGGCAGTTCTGCATGATTAATGTAATCTTGAGAGGAAAATATAGAAATGGGAAAGTCAATGAATAGAGATAAACTGACGGTTGCTTTGATTACGAATCACGATGATGATGTATATTGTTTTAGGAAGGAACTGATTGCAGCAATGCAAAAGGCTGGCTATAATGTGCTGATTTCCTGTCCTTATGGTGAAAAACTGGAATTAATGAATAGCATTCGGTTTAAGCATGATAATGTATATATTGATCGAAGAGGTACAAATCCGATATCTGATTTTAAATTATTAGTTCATTATCGCAGAATGCTATGTAGATACCGCCCAGATGTTGTATTGACGTACACATCGAAGCCAAATGTATATGCTAGTCTGGCTGCAGCAAGTCTTAGTATTCCATACATGAATAACGTTACCGGTCTGGGGAGTGTGCTTAGTATGGGAACGGTAATGAAGACTTTTGTTATGACTCTATTTAAATTGGCATTTCGAAAATCGACCTGTGTTTTTTTTCAAAATGAAGATAATATGAATTCTGCAATAAAGCAGGGATTGGTACATGGTGAATATCAGTTAATCCCCGGTTCCGGAGTTAATACGGAATGCTTTCCTTTACAGGATTATCCAAATGGTGGGAACGGTATAGACGGAGATATAATAGTATTCAATTATATTGGAAGAGTACTTCATGATAAGGGCGTAGATGATTATATTGAAGCTGCGAAAAGGATTAAAGAAAAGTATCCCAATACAGAATTTAACATTATTGGATTTGTTGAGCCAACAGAACGTCATTACGAAGAAGAACTGAAAGAGTTGGAAGAACAGAAGATTGTGATATATAGAGGTCAACAAAAGGATGTGAAACCATTTATTAAAAGAGCCCATGCGATTATTCATCCATCTACTTATGGTGAGGGAATGAGTAATGTTCTTCTGGAAAATGCAAGTTCCGGAAGATTCCTGATTACGACGGATAATCCCGGTTGTAAGGAGACCGTTTTGGATGGCAATACAGGTTTTCTGTATCATGGAGGAGATGTAGATGCTTTAGTTGAACGGATAGAGGAGTTTCTGGCATTGGATAATGAAAAGCGAAAGAAAATGGGTAAAAAAGGTAGGTCCTATGTACAAGAGAATTTTTCCCGTGATATCGTGGTAAATGCCTATTTGGAAAGGATTCGGAAAATAACAGAATGAATATGGATGAAAAAAAGCAACAGATTAAGAATAAAATAGTATTTATTGTTCCCTATTTTGGGACGTTTCCCCCTTATTTTATGGAGTGGATGTATTCAGCAGGATATCTGGCTGATCAGAATATTGATTTTCTTTTGATTACAAACAATGAGTTGGAATGTTTGATCCCGTCCAATATTCGATTGCTTCCAATGTCTTTTGAGGAATTTAGAAAGAAGGTTCAGGATAAGTTTGATTTTCAGGTTGCATTGGATACCCCATATAAAATTTGTGACTTTAAACCTGCATTGGGTTATATATTTCAAGACGAAATAAACCAGTATCAATTTTGGGGTAACTGTGATATTGATCAGGTTTGGGGAGATGTTCGAAAATTTATTACAGATGATATTTTAAATCAATATGATCGAATTCAGTTTCTTGGACATTTCATATTATATAGAAATGTTGAGAAAATCAATACTCTGTTTATGAAAAAGGGTGGTATATACGATTATCAGAAAGTTTATTCTACTCCGATGCATTATTCTTTTTGTGAGCATTCCGGGATGATGAGTATTGTTGTAAAGAATAATATTAGTAACTATATTGCAACAAATTATATAGATGTTTCACCGACTTGTAACAGAATATGGGTATTGCGTGTTCCTAATTACCATTATCAGATTATATATTGGTCGAATGGAAAGGTATATAGAACATATCTGGATAAAAATGAGAGAATGATTACAGAAGAATATATGTATTTTCATTTTCAAAGAAAGTCACCAAAGGGTTTGGAATGCTGGGAAAGTAGAACACCAAAAGCTTTTTTGCTTCATAAGGATAGCTTTATTGAATTTGTTCCTTCTGAATTGACAATAGATAGATTAAAGATATTATCTGATTTCATTAGTGAAGAAGAAGACAGGAGAGAAAATCGGGAATATATTATTTCGAATATAAAACGTTTTTTCAAAATACCAATGCAAAACAAAATCCTTTGGATAAAACAAAAAATTGCAACAAGAAAATTAATTCAAAACGTAAAATACTTTGGAGAACATTATTCTAATGTATAAAGTATATGATATAGTGTTTTATTCTGTAAATAATTCATCCGGAATGTTTAACATTATTGAATGCTAAAACCCAATCAAATTGATCCAGTCTACGCTTGAACGGACCTGTATAAGCTGTCATTATGTCAACAAAATCCTTATTTTCAGAACCTTTGATATAATAGGTGTGTTGTAAGTTCTTATATGGAATATGTGTGAAACAGACGCCGGAGTAATTTTTTTTACTTAAAAATTCATCAAATTGTGCTACCATATTGGGGGAACAAAAATTTCGATCATTCATGATGAAATACAAGCGTTGAAAATTAATTCTGGTCTTTCTCTCGTTCCATTTTTCTTGTGCTTCTTCAACAGAATGATAATGTACAAGATGTAATTTAATATCTCCTAAAAGAGCAACCGGATAGCCTTCCTGTTTTTCGTCTTCAGGACATTCAATAAAAGGCTTATCCAGATAGTACTTTATATTGTTTATAAATTTCAAATAATCCTGTGCATCCATATACATATTGATGGTTGGAGATAAAAATTGCATATTAAAATCATGATATAACATACCGCCAGTATAGTCAGAAGAAATAATGGTGATATTCTTATCATTTAAATATCTTTCTTTTTTTCTCATGAGTAACAGATATCGAAGTTGATTTCTTATACCTTTTAAAATTGTTTTTAATGTCATAGAATGCCTCCGAAACTTGGATTTGAAGATATATAATAAAAAGTTTGTTAACAAAAAATAATTATAAGTATCTTTCTTATATTTGTCAATTGAGAGATAACTATTATAAATAGGTAGATTGCTTAAAATTACAAAAACGGAAGAGTCCTCTAAAGACTATGAGAATTGACATATTTTTTGCAATATGCTACCATGTCGATGATAAAAGACAGAACAAGTATACGAAGAAAAATGAATTGTATGGCATTTGTGAAAAAGTTGAAATGAAGAAACACTCTTAATGTAGGAAATATGATGGATTTTAAATTGAATTTTTAGGAACCATTTACATCAAAGAAATCAAGATAAAGGAATTATAAAAATGAAAATAGTGTATACGGTGGCAACATATTATCCTGAAACCAACGGAGTTCAGACTGTGACACAGAAACAAGCTGAAGCTTTGGTAGAATGTGGTTATGAAGTTGTTGTAATTTGCGGAAATAAAAAGCAACAGTGTGAAGAAGAAGTATATCATGGAGTAAAAATTCTACGAATAGATGCTTTTAATAAAATTATATTTAATTGTGGTGATAAGGTTAGATTTCGAGAATTAGTAAAAAGAGAGTGTGATAATGCTGATTTTCTGATTACAGTATGTCTACTGTCATTTGCAACGAATTGGTTGTTGGATATGTTGGAAGAATTGAAATGTCAGAAGATTTTGTATTTACACGGCATTGCTGATTTTGAACCTTTACAATTACGTCAATTGGGAATCGTACAATTTGTGTATCGTACAATCAGGAAGTGCTATTGGAAATGTTATTATGCCATGCACTGGAATGAATTGAAGAAATTCCAGGCGATTATTCATATCCATGAACAGGATGGCAGCTTAGATTATGTTATGCAACATGGCTATATAAATAATTATATTATTTATAATGCAGTTGAAGATGCTTTGTTTGAAACAGAACAATGTAGAACTGATGGAAACTATTTTCTTTATATAGCTAATTATTGTAATGGAAAGAATCAGAAAGAATTGCTACAATATTTTTATGAGGCTGATTTGCCATGTGGTCTGGTGTTGATTGGCAGTGAAGATAATAAGTATTATAAAAAATTACTCAAATTAAAAAACCGTTTACAAAAAGTGTATACGAAAAAAGATGTGCAAATTTTACATCATGTAGACAGAAAACGTACAATAGAATATATTCAACATGCAAAGGCAATCGTCATGACTAGTAAAGCAGAGCAGTTTCCAATTTCGATTTTAGAGGCTATGGCGGCAAGGAAACCATTTATCTGTTCTGATGTGGGTGTTGTATCCAATCTGCCCGGTGGAATTATATATCATAATTCAAAAGAATTGGTTAATGCACTTTGGAAATTATACGAAGATAAAGAATATTGTGCTATACTTGGAACTGAGGGTAATACTTATGCTATGGAGCATTTGACTATGAAACGACATATATCTGACATGGAAAAAGTTCTGTTGCATATACAGGAAAATATGAATGAGGGGTAGGCTATTATGGAGCCTGAGAAAAGGATTTTTTATAAGAGCTTTTTTGATACATGTTACTATTAATTACGAGCAATTGCTGATGATTTTATGTGTGGAATTAACGGATTATTTGATTTTAAAAGAAAATATAATATGGAAAAAAGCTGGGAAATTGTACATCGGATGAACGAGCACATTATATATCGTGGACCAAATCATGAGGGTATATATCAGCATGAGAATGTTACAATGGGAATGCGTAGACTTTCTATTGTAGATTTAAATTCTGGAAATCAACCGGTATTTAATGAGGATAAAAGTATAGCCGTAGTTTTTAATGGTGAAATATACAATTTTCAACAGCTTCGAGTGGAATTACAGGAGTGTGGTCATTATTTCTATACCAATACAGATACTGAGGTAATAGTCCATGCTTATGAAGAGTATGGTATTGGTTTTTTGGATAAAATTGATGGGATGTTTGCTTTTTCTTTATATGATCAAAGCAAAGAAGAATTGTTAATTGCAAGAGATCGTATGGGGGAAAAACCATTATATTACTATGTAGACGATAACCGGTTTTTGTGGGCATCAGAATTAAAAAGTATTATTGGAACCGGGATCGTTCCAAAGGAAATATCAAAGCAGGGATTGAATCAGTATTTACAGTTGACA
Organism: Lachnospiraceae bacterium; assembly: GCA_051880415.1. Lineage (GTDB taxonomy): Bacteria > Bacillota > Clostridia > Lachnospirales > Lachnospiraceae > CAG-590. The sequence goes on from JBJENX010000050.1 coordinate 50,670, forward strand.
TATATTCCTGCTCCGTTATCCATCTATAATAACGTTTATAAGGTTCTGCCGGGACATTACCTGTGTGTATCTCAGGAAGGTACTGTGAAAGATGGAGAATATTGGAGTCTTCGTAATATAAAAAAGAATACTGATATTACATATGAAGAGGCTCAGCAGAGATTGAAAGAATTAATAAAATCCTCAGTTCGGGACAGAATGGTATGTGATGTTTCTTATGGTGCATTTTTATCTGGTGGTATTGATTCTGGTACGATAGTTGGAATTATGTCAGAGTTAGCTGAGAGTCCGGTTGACACTTTTACAATGGGATTTCAGGAAAAGGAATATGATGAAAGAAAACGTGCGAAAAAGGTTGCACAGATGCACAAAACCAATCACCATGAATATGTGCTAGACTTTGGTCAGGTACTTGAAAAACTGGATTTAATTTTAGAAAAGATGGACGAACCTTTTTCTGATCCATCTTTGCTTCCGACTTACTTTGTTTCCGAATTTGCAAGTGAACATGTTAAAGTTGTTTTAACAGGTGATGCAGGAGACGAACTGTTTTTGGGATATAATAAATATTTGATTAATTATTACAGCACGATGTATAAAAAGTTTCCTAAGTGGATGAGATTTCTTTTTAAAAGTATTGTATTGAAACTTCCGGACAAATCTGCATTAACCAGAAAAATGCGTAAGGTATTAAATTGTGCAGAAAAAGATATATTTACTCAGAGGAAAGAATTAATGACTTGTGGATTTAAGGAATATGAATGTTCTTTACTTTTGAAAAATCAGTTTTATGATAAAAATAGTATGGATTTTGTTTTGCATAAATATGAAGAGTTGAAAAATTCTACAGAATGGAGTAAGACACAGTATCTGGATTTAAATATAGTGTTAGAAGGTGATATGCTGACAAAGGTTGATCGGGCAAGCATGCTGCATTCTTTAGAAACAAGAACACCTTTGTTATCAAGAGATATTATTGAATTTGCATTTAGTCTTCCGGATGATTATAAAATTAAAGGGAAAAAATTGAAAAGTATTATGAAAGATGCTTTTTCAGATTTATTACCAAAAGGATTTGTCAATATGCCAAAATCAGGTTTTGAAATCCCGCTGGATTATTGGTTTCGAAATCAGATGCAGAGTGAAATAGAGGAATTGTTAAATGAAGAAACTATCTGTGAACAGGGAATTTTTGATGAATCATATGTGCGGCAGATTTTAGAGGAACATTATTCTGGTAGGAAAAATCGAAAATCTGAGATATGGACACTGTTTGTGTTCCAAAAATGGTATATGAAAGAATTTGCAAATAAAGGAAATGAATCATGTGTAAGGTAAGTGTATTAATGAGTGTATATCATGAGAAAGAAGAGTATTTAAGAAGAAGCATTGAAAGCATTTTGAACCAGACATTTGAGGATTTTGAATTTCTCATTTATGATGATGCTACGTCTATGGATAATAAAGTGATATTGCAAGAGTATGCAAGGAATGATTCCAGAATTAGAATTATTGAAAATCCGGAGAATCGAGGTTTAACTTATAATTTAATACGTGGTGTAAAGGAAGCGAGAGGCGATTATATTGCAAGAATGGATAGTGACGATATCAGCAAAGAGTTTCGCTTGAAAAAACAGGTGAAATATATGGATTGCCATCCGGATGTGGCACTTCTGACTACTAGTGTAGATTGGATAGGAGGAAAAAGAAATTTGGTACGTCGATGGATTACGTCAGGAGATTATCTTAAGGCCACTCTATTGTTTAACAACAGTTTTCCTCATCCTACAGCCATGATGCGAAGGAAATATTTGGAGCAGTATGAACTTAACTATGATATTCAAATGAAAAAAGCTCAAGATTATGATTTCTGGGTTCGAATTGCAGAGAAAGGAAAAATTGCCTTTTTAAGAACTTCTTGCGTGAAATATAGAATACATGAAGAACAGATTTCTCAGCGTAATTCTAAAGAACAAAATTGTTTTGCTAATCAGATTCGTATACGACAATTACAAAATATGGGGATAATATTATCCACAGAGGATGAGCAGATATATCTGACCTTTTGTGACGGAAGGTTGGGAATGAAGGTTTTGAGCTGTTGGAAAAGAATTAAACGGATAAAAAAAGAGATTCTTATGAGCGGAAATTATAATAATTTCTGGATAAACTACCTGTTTTGGTTTCGTTTTATTAGAAATTGTATATGTTGATAAGGGGATAAAATGGACATAAAGAATACAATCAAAAATCACATTTCATGGAAGGTATTAGATGAATTAAAAGAAATACGTTCGTATCCTGCAACTCGTAGGATGGACAAGATTTATAGTGAGTATTGTTCGACAGTAAATATTTTGGAGCAGAAAAATAAAATAGAAAAAAAAGCATTAGAATATGTGAAGAATCTTCAGGTAGAAAATGCAAGATATCGATTTTCTGAAGATGCACCGCAAGAATCTCTGTATGCTTCTGTTTTTGCATGCCTTGTTAAAGGTTTGTTTGATGCTATTTCTGAGGCAGAGCAACAGGAATGGCTGGATTATTTCAATCAATGTCAAAGGAAAGAAGATGGTCTGTTTGATGATGGAATCATAAATGATACTTTATATTATACAGATAAAAGAGGATATGGGGCACGACATTTGGCAGGGGTCATCATTAATGCTTATGATCGCTTAGGTGGGATTCCGCCATATGAATTTCAATATCTTAACGAATACAAAGAGCCGGATAGCATGATTCATTGGCTGTCTAATCTGGATTATAGACGTATTTGGGGAAGCAGTAATGAGATTATGAATGTTGGAACGGTTATGCAGTTTGCCAGAGACAGAATGGGAATGCCATTTGATGATGCTTTGGAAGCAATGGAGGATTTTTTGTTAAAAAAAATACGAAAGGAATATGGCCTGTGGTATGAAGGCAATATTGACAGCAAAACAGGAATGTATGAAGCAATACGTGGTGCATATCATATATTTCCGGTGTTGTGGTATGATAATATAGAAATTCCTTATGCAGACCGTTGTTTGGAACTGTTGTATCGCAGTCAAAATGCGTGGGGTGGATTTGATAATTTAATTGGTTCAGGCGCCTGTGAAGATATCGATGCTATTGATCCCTTACTTCGTTTATCCATTCAGGAAAAGAAAGATACACAGGAGTTGAAGGAGATATTAGAACGGGCAGAGCGTTGGATTTTGTTTAATCAGAATACGGATGGCGGTTTTGTATTTGATCGAAAGGGCAGATTTGATTGGGGGAAACAGGAGAGCTTGTCCAGTGCCAGTCAGCATAGTAATATTTTTGCCACATGGTTTCGAATATTGTCATTGCAATTAATTGATAATTATCGCAATCAGAATAATGAACATCGGATTTGGACACCGTCATATGAATGTCCCTTGTTTCAGAAAAGAGAAATTAAATGAAAACGAATTTAGTAAAAAATACAATTTGGTTATCAATTGGTACTGTGCTTTCAAAGGGATTACTATTTATAATGCTTCCTCTATTTACTGCATGGTTGACTACAGAAGAATATGGAATATTTGATTTGCTATATACCTATGTTTCCCTATTGATTCCTGTTCTTACACTTGCTACAGGAGAAGGAGTGTTCCGGTTTTCTATTGAGAGTTCAGAGCAGGAACGGAAGCAGTACATTACAAATGGTTTTGGAATTATAACATTAAATTATATCCTTTTTGCAGTTGTTTTGATCATTGTAAATATGTTTGTTCCGATTTCATATTTAGGAGCATTTCTGCTTTTGCTTTTGGGAAGTCTTTTGAATGAGTATTTGTCTGCTTATTTACGTGCAACAAAGCAACTTAAGATATATTCTTTTAGTAATGCAATTTCTGTGGTTTTAATTGCATTAATGGTTACGTTATTGGTTTATTTTCTACATTGGGGCGTACAGGGAATCTTGCTGGGGTATGCGATTGGTTATATTGTTGGGGACTTTTTAATTTTATTGATTGCGAGATTCTTTCAAAACTTTTCTTTTTACACAATGAATTGTTCAGTCATACGCCGTTTGGTTAAGTATTCTGTTCCACTGGTATTAAATAATATTTCATGGTGGTTCATGAATGTCTCAGACCGATCGATGGTTTCTTATTATTGGGGAAATGGGGCAAATGGCATCTATGCTATTGCTTGTAAGATACCATCGCTTTGTACGGCTATTTTTAGTGTGTTTAATATATCCTGGCAGCAGACGGCATCTGAGATGATTAATGAAGCAGAGATAGAAGCATATTTTAATCAGGTATATAATCGGATGGTTCGTGTTTTAGTTTCTATATGCAGTGGGATTCTGGCGTGTAATTTTTTGTTCTTTCAATTCTTTTTTGAAAACAAATATTATGAAGCACATTATTATGTAGGCCTTCTTGTAACGGCGGCAATGCTTTTATCCTTGTCTCAATTCTACGGTGGAGTGCAGATTGCATTAAAACAACCTAAATGGGTAGGATATACCACGGCTATTGGAGCAATTGTGAATGTAGTGCTAAATGTGGCAACTATTCAGTTTTGGGGATTGACTGCTGCGTCAGCCACTACGTTAATTGGAAATGCAGTAATTTTATTGATTCGAAAGATACATGTTGAAAAAAAATATTGTATTCGTGTGAATAAAGATGGATATCTTTATCTTATGATTTATTTATATTTTGCGATTTCTTCTTATTTTGTGAAAAATATGATTTTTAATTGCATAAATTTGTTGCTTGCAGTTGTACTTTTTTGTATTATTAATAAGGATTATGGAAGACGATTTGTCATGGCATGGAAGAAAAGAGGAAAACAATGAAATTAATAAATGGATGGAAGCGTTATAAAAAATGTATCAGAACCTTTGGATTTTTGGATGGATGCCGGATGTTTTTATCGTTGCTGGATATGAGGGTCAGACGTTCAGAAAAAAAGAAAGAGTTTGCAGTAAGAGTTCCAAGATTAAAAAAACAATATTTGTATCTTAGAAAAAATTCTACTGATTTGTTTTTGGCAATGGAATTACTGTGTAAGGATGGAGAGTATGATTTTATGTTAGAGGAACCATATAGGGCATTGTTGGAGAACGCACAGGTAATTGTAGATGCCGGGGCAAATATCGGTTTATTTTCTCTGATTTGTAAAAGTATTAATTCTAGGGCAAAGATTATCTGTATTGAACCGGAAAGTGATAATTACCATCTTTTATCTAAAAATGTAATAGATGGGACATGTTATAAAAATGGGTTATGGAATAAAGATGCAAAACTGCAGGTTGTACCAAGAAATACCGGGGAATGGGGATTTATTGTCAAAGAAGTGGAAGAATCTGCATCTAATACAGATGTAATTGAAGCAATTAGTATTGATTCGATTATGAATCGAGAAGAAATTAACCATATTGATATTTTGAAAATAGATATTGAGGGCTCTGAGTATGAGCTATTTGATGAAACGGCAGAAGCATGGTTAGATCAGGTAAAGTGTCTTATTATAGAGTTGCATGATAGGATAAAGGAAGGATGTTCAAAACGGGTACTGGAACGGATGGCATCACATGATTTTTCATATAGTAAATATGGTGAAAATTATGTTTTTATAAAAAAACAACTAGAGAGGTAACGATGTGGATGAACTTCAACAAATAATTCGAATTGTAATAGTAGGAAGTATATTATTGATATCCTGTTATTTGACAGGGAGTCTGGTAAATAAAAGCTGGAAAATTGAATCAGATAAAGGAATTCTTTTTCGAGTTTCTAGTATTAGCATTATAGGGTGGCTGATAGAATTAGCGATTTTTCAAATTCTTAGTGTACCTATGGTTATTTTGAATATTCCTTTTACAAATTTAGTATATATATATACATTATGTATTGTGGTGATTTCTTTTGTTGCTGTTTTAGTCTGCAGAAAAGAACTTTTTTTAATATCCCCAAAAAAGTTTGAGGGATGGAATCTTTATCGTGTATTTGCAATCGGATTAATATTGTTTCAGATAGTTTTTCTGTTTTTTTTATATCAGGTGTCTGAAGATGGGATTTTTGATTACACGGTAGTTGCAAATACAATTCGATGTAATACGATGTTTCGAACCTATCCATATACCGGATATGAATGCAGTCTGGTATATTTTTCAGATCGCTTTATTAACGGATATTATATGTATCGGGCTTTTCTTACAAAGGTTATGGATTTCCATCCAACAATGGTGGGACGAACGATTCTTCCACCAATTAGTTTAATGCTATCGTATGCTTGCTATTATCGATTAGGAAATTATTTGCTTAGAGATGATAAGAAAACAGATATATTTATGATATTTTTGAGTGTACTTAATATCTTTGGTTCTGTACGTTTGACCCCTATGGTAACATTAATGACAGATGCAACAAATGGAAAAACTCTATTTGTAAACATCGTTTTTCCATTAATGATTTTGAGTTTTTTGAGCCAACTGGAAAGTAGTAACAAAAAGAAACATTATTTCTTTTTGCTACTACTAAACATATGTGCATCGGCAATGTCTACTACAAGTTTGTTCTATGCAGCATTCATTACGGTTTTGTTTGCCGGAATTGTGGCATATAAGAAAAAAAGAATTAGAGAACTTTTGTACTCCTTTTTGACAATCATACCCAATATTGTGTATTTTATTCTTTATTTTTTGGAAAAGGGGTTTGAGTTATGGAAATGATTTGGGGTTGGTTGATTGGAATTATAACTGAATGGATGACTTCTTGGCAAGGTAGCGGTTTGTTTATATTGTTTTTGTTTTCTCTGCTGTATTTGTTTAAATATAAAGAAGAAAAAATGAGTATCATATTGATATTCTGTATAAGTATTTTAATTTTATTTTTTAATCCGATTTTCTATGGAATAATGATAGATATTTTTAAAATGTATACGCTTTATCCGAGATTGTTATTATGTATGCCAATTAGTATAGTTATTGCATATGTATGTACGGAATTGGTTTGTAATAGTAGTAATTGTAAAGAGTGTAATACAAGACTTATTGTTGGAATGCTAATAGTTATTTTTGCAGGTAACTGTGTTTATTCTACCGATCAAATAAGCAAATCAGAAAATTGGTATCATATTCCTTCTGAAGCAATTGACATTGTGGAAGCACTCGAAGGGGACTCCGGTAATCTTGAAGAAGTTGTTGTTGCGATGCCTTATTATCCTGCGTGCAGATTTGTATACCTTGTGGATGATTCCTTCCATATGCCTTACGGACGAAGAGGATGGGGAAGCACCGGTCCGGAATCAAAAGAGTTATCGGAACATTTATTTGACCATTCTTGGGATTATGATATTATATTAAAAGATGCATATATATGTAATTGTAATTATCTGGTTGTGTATAAGGATGTACCTTCGGATGGATTTTTATCATATGGCTGTCAGATTGTTGGTGAGACTGATAACTATTATATATATAGTATGAAGGATTATGTTGCAGAATCCCCTGGGATAGAAGAACAGCGATTGAAGTATATTGAACAATGGGGTGGAAATGATTGGAGAAAATCAGAGTGATGGATAATAGAAGCTTAAGCGAAAAAGAGTTTTCAAATAAAATTAAGCTCATTTCCTTTGTAATGGCATGTATGGTTGTTTCATGGCATAATTACACAAATCTGACTTATAATTTGGATGATGGTATGATGAGTGAATTTGTTAAATTATTTGTGCAGGTTATACATAATATTGAACAAATTGCGGCAGTACCCTTTTTCTTTTTAATTTCTGGTTTTCTTTTTTTTCGTAATTATACACTGAAGGATACAGGGAAAAAGTGGAAATCTCGAATTCGTTCGATAGTTGTTCCTTGGATTCTGTGGGGAAGTTTAAATTGGATTGGTTTTTTGATTCTGGATTTGTTGACTGGTTATCAAGTTGAAAGTGTGGATTTTAGTCTGGATAGTTATTGTTCTGTAGTATTTGCAAATAAAGGGACAATATATTGGTATTTACAAACCAGTATATTCTTTTTTCTTCTGGCACCGTTGCTATATCTGTTGCTCCGAAATTATGGAAAACCTACAGGGACGATTGTGTTATGTATTGTAATGGGTATTTGTACAAGCAGTATAATGCCGGACGGTAATATAGTCGATGGGTCTTTGGGTGGATTTTTGCCATCAAGAATTTACAATATAGGGTATTTTATGCTTGGAAGTTATATTGCAATTAATCATCAGAAACTTGTATTTATAAGGAGTAAAGAGCTAACAATATTTGGTGTAATAGGAAGTGTAATTTGTTCCGTTTTGGTACAATTTTTCCCAGCGAAGGGAATTCTATTATCCGTTTTTTGTATTTGTGTCTGGTTTGCATTTGATTGTGTTGATTTTAATAAAGAATTTCCATGGTTTGTTGAGATGAGCTTTTTTATTTATATGCTACATTCTCCGGTTATAAATATTATTAGAAGAGTTTTTTTATACGTTGGAGGTCAAGCATCTCCGGTGTGTGCTTTTGCAAGTTTTATTCTTTCACCACTACTAACCTTGATTGTAGTGTTATTTATGGCATATGTTTTGAAGAAGTATTTTAATAGAGTTTGGAAACTTTTGAATGGTGGACGTGCATCATGATATAATTGTAAATGATATTTTGAGTTGCAATACAGGAGATATTAATATGGTTTTATTAAAATGTGTTATTTTTATATTGATAGTTGTTTTGATTCCCATGTTGATTGGTGAATTGGTTGTTTACAGGGATAATTCGGATTTTTTACAGTCTGTCTTTATGAAATATATGATGGGATTTTTTGCTGTAATGTCGCTTTTTTGGATATTATGTCTTGTGATGACTTTTTTAAAGATTTCATTTACTAAACTATGCATTGTTTATTCTGGTTGTCTTGTGTTATTAAGTATTATTTCAATTTGTCTGTGTTATGTAAAAGAACAGAAGTGGAAGAAAAAGTGGAAATATTCCAGACCGAAGGGATGTGAGATATTATATTTAATTCTGTTCGTTTTTCTTTTAGGGGTACAGGTTTATTATTCTGTTTTTTATGATTCTACAATATGGAGTTATGATGATGTAACCTATGTGGTGTTATCTCAGGATACAATTAGCAGTGACCATATGTATATGTCAAATGAAGTAACTGGATTAATGACAGACTTTTCTCCTAAACGTGTTTTAAATTCATGGCCGATTTATATAGCATATTTATCTAAAATGACAGGGTTTCATGTGACAACAATTGCACATACAATTATTCCTGCTGTTTTTCTTCTTATTGGATATGGAGTATATAATTTTCTTGCGACTGGTTTGCTGAAGGATAGAGAGGATAGACTGATATTTTTGTGTATACTTTCTGTTCTGTTTATTTTTGGATTCCATACGCCATACTCCTTGACATTTCGTTTTTTGATTACATTATGGCAGGGGAAAGCTGTATTATTTGCGATTGTATTGCCGTTTCTGTTTGCTTTTTTGCCAAGGATTTACGAACGGAAGTTTTATATGAGAACAGCTTGTTATTTGCTCATTACGTCTATGACAGCATGTTCTCTTACAATGATGGGGTCTGGAATGACAATTGCAGTTTGTGTAGTAATGTGGATGGTTTTTTCAGTATGTAAGCGGAGATTAACAGGTACATGGTATTGTTTTTGGGGTTCGATAATTCCTGCCATTCAAATGGGTATATATTTATTGTTGAGGTGAAATATGGAGATCGTTAAATTTTATCAAGAACTAACAAATGCCTTTTGGGGAGAATATAGTTATCAGATATTATTTTACTTAAGTTTAATATTAATTTGGCTCTTGGAAAAAAATAATGAAAAAAAAGTAGGTGTTTTATGGTATTCTGTTTTTGTTTTCTTTATAATTTATAATCCGTTAATATACTACATTTCTCAAGTGTTTTTTACTAGAAAAAGTGGCTTGGTGGCGTATTACAGCAGATTGTTTTATTTGATACCGGCTATATTTATAATTGCATATGCGATGGTGTTAGTTTTAAAGCAAACTTCCGGTAGAAAAAAGGTTGTTTGTACAATGTTAATTATGGTAGTGCTTGCAATTGGCGGTCATAGTGCATATGGAGAAGATTGGTTTGTAAAGGCTCAAAATGTAAATAAAGTTCCTGAAGATGTAAAACAGGTGAGTTGTATGTTTCCGGGAGATGGTTTGATTTCGATTATGGCACCATCAGATTTGGTGCCATATATGAGACAGATTGATTCTAGATTTTCCATGCCATATGGAAGAGATGCGAGTAAGTTTACAATTAGTAATCAGCTCCAAAGTGTAGCGCCGGATGTCAATATGGTTTTAGACTATGCAATTGAAACAAATACAGAGTATTTAGTGGTTATTTATAATGAAGAAGCCTTGAAATTATATATGCAACAAGGATGTGAAGTTATTGGCTATACGAATCATTATGTTGTGATTCGGCAGCCTGGTTCCAAAATGTCGGATGGTTCGCAAGAAGCTACGGTTACACAATATTATGATGATTCTGGCTTGCAAGCCATATTTTATACAATTGAGACGGAAACTGGGAAGTTGATTTTGATTGATGGTGGTAGTTCGGATAATGTAAAACAGGTTAGAACTGTAATTAATGATTTAGGTGGTACAGTGGATGCATGGATTCTTACGCATTACCATAAAGACCATGTGGATGCTTTTAACGACATATATGCTGACCCACAGGGAATTGTGATTAAACAGATATATGATTCTCCGATAGATTATGGCAAATATATAGAAGTTGCAAAAGAATGGGATTTCCCAGAATCGTATGAAAAGTATTTGGCAGTGACCAAAGATGCAAGTAATATTACTCACCTCAAGGAAGGGGATACATTGGATATTGATGGTTTGAGTATATATATTTTTGGCTCTTATGGTGATGTGGCTTTGGAGAATGGTTCTGGCGATATACCCAATAATGCATCATTAGTATTTAAAATTGCAGGAGAAGAAGATAGTATTTTGTTTTGTTCGGATTGCCATGATGCGTCTATGGCGGATTATTTTATGGATAAATATACGAGTGAGGAACTTCATGCAAAATATGTGCAGTTGGGACATCATGGAAATAATTCATTTCCAACGTATTTTTATGATTATGTGAATCCGGATATTGTACTGTTTGATAGTCCGGAATGGTTAATGACCGGAGAATCTTATTCCGCAAAAGATTTGAAAGAGTATTTTGAGGATAAAGATATTATTTGTTTTGATTACACTACAGCACCAAATAAATTTGCAATTAAGTAGCGGGAGGATGTCAGTCTATGCTAATCCTTCCGCTATTATTGATTAAAATATTTATTAATTGTTAATTTGATAAAAATCTTTATACCAGTTTGTAAAATTTCTTAGCCCATCTCTTAAATTTGTATCTGGTTTAAATCCGTAATCTCTTTCCAGTGGATATGTATCCGCATAAGTAACAGCCACATCTCCCGGTTGCATAGCAACCAGTTCTTTATGAGATTCAAAATCATAGTCTTCAGGAAGAATACCTGAGTTGACAAGTTCTTCCTGAAGAATGGTCACAAAGTCTAATAAGCTCTCTGGATTGTTGTTGCCAATGTTATATAAGGCATATGGAGGAATGGGAAGTCCATCTTCGCCTTTTTTTCGTTCGGGAGCACCGGACATAACTCGCATAATACCTTCTACAATATCATCTATATAAGTAAAATCACGTTTACAGTTTCCATAGTTGAAAATCTGAATTGTTTCACCTTTAATGAGTTTGTTGGTAAATCCAAAGTAAGCCATATCCGGTCTGCCGGCAGGACCGTATACCGTAAAGAAACGGAGTCCGGTAGAAGGAATATTATAGAGTTTACTATAGGAGTGGGCCATTAACTCATTACTCCTTTTTGTAGCTGCATAGAGAGACACCGGGTGCTCTACTTTATCATCTGTACTGTAAGGCACTTTTTTGTTTGTTCCATATACAGAAGAGGAAGAAGCATACACAAGATGTTCCACCCCTTTTGCATGGTTGTCGTAGGAATGACGGCATGCTTCCAGAATGTTGTAGAAACCTATTATATTTGAATTAATATAGACATCCGGATTTACAATGGAGTAACGTACACCGGCTTGGGCAGCAAGATTAACAACAATATCCGGTGTATGGTCAGCGAATATCTGTTCAATCACTGACTTATCAGAAATATCACCTTTATAAAAAATATACTTACTTTCAGGATGTTCAGTCATGCATTTTTCAATTTCAGAAAGTCTCCATTCCTTGATGCTGACATCATAGTAATCATTCATGTTATCAATACCAATAATGGAAATGGGCGATTGTGTTCTTAACAACTCTAGTACAAGATTGCTACCGATAAAACCGGCAGAGCCTGTTACAAATACAGTTTTATTCCGTAATTCAATATGATTCATAATATTTATTCTCCAGAGGTTAATCTCTTTTAAAAATATCGCGTGTATATACTTTGTTAGCGACATCATCTAAGCAGGCATCATATCTGTTTGCGATAATTGATTGGCTCATTTTTTTGAATTTATTTAAATTATTAACTATCTTTGAACCAAAGAAGGTAGTTCCGTCTTCCAATGTTGGTTCGTAGATAATAACTGTAGCACCTTTTGCCTTAATACGTTTCATGACACCCTGGATAGAAGATTGGCGGAAGTTATCGGAATTACTCTTCATGGTAAGCCGATAAATACCGATAACGACCTCTTTTTCTTTGTTTTTATCATAAAAACTATTTGCACCATAGGCACCGGCTAATTCCAAAACCCTGTCTGCAATAAAATCTTTTCTGGTGCTGTTGCTTTCCACAATGGCACTCATCATGTTCTGTGGTACATCAGCATAGTTGGCAAGTAACTGCTTTGTATCCTTTGGAAGACAATACCCACCATAGCCAAAAGAGGGGTTGTTATAATGGGTTCCGATTCTCGGATCAAGGCAGACACCATTGATGATGTCCTGAGTATTCAATCCTTTCATTTCCGCATAGGTATCCAATTCGTTAAAATAAGATACACGAAGGGCAAGATAAGTATTTGCAAATAATTTAACTGCCTCTGCTTCTGTATATCCCATAAATAGAGTGTCAATATTTGTCTTAATTGCTCCCTGACGAAGCAGGTCTGCAAATATATGGGCAGCTTCCTCGGTAGTTTCATCACAGGATACGATAATTCTGGATGGATACAGATTATCATATAATGCTTTTGATTCCCTTAAAAACTCAGGACTGAAGATGATATTTTGGGTGTTGTATTTGCTTCTGACACTTTCTGTATATCCAACGGGAATGGTACTTTTGATAACCATAATTGCCTGAGGATTTACTTTAAGCACAAGCTCTATCACTGCTTCAACTGCAGAAGTATCAAAGTAATTTTTGTGGCTGTCATAGTTGGTTGGAGCAGCAATCACAACATAGTCTGCATTTTTATATGCATTTTCTCCATCTAAAGTAGCTGTTAAGTTAAGTTCCTTTTCGGCCAGATATTTCTCAATATATTCATCCTGAATAGGAGAAATTCTCTTATTAATCATATCTACCTTTTCAGGAACAATATCTACAGCAGTAACATGGTTATGCTGTGCCAACAATGTGGCAATGGATAACCCTACATATCCGGTACCGGCTACTGCAATATTCATAGGCTTAAGATTTGCAAAAATCTCTGTTGTTTCATCTTCATATATGTCTGCCGGGTCAAAATCCAGAACTTCAGAAAGAAGGTCTAATTGTGGAATGGAAGGAATATAATCCCCCTGTTCCATACGGCTGATCATGGAACGGTTAATTCCTGTTTTATCAGATATCTGTTGCTGGGTAAGGGATAATTCTTTGCGCTTGTTAGAGATTATAGCTGCTAATTTGTCTTTTGAAAACTTTCTCATATGGACCTCCTTGATAGGTGTATTGTGAGTAGAATGTTATCATATGACACAATATATGTCAATAATGAATGGTTTTGCGTTTGTTTGATGTTTTTAACAACGAACCGAAGAAAATAAATTACTCATTGAAGGCAACCTATCATGTTGCTGACTGGCACATAGAATTAATGTATCAATTAACACAGATGATATTGGAGTCTTTGATACTTCTTTAAGTAATGAATATGCACTGTTATTAAGTGCGATTGTGAGAAAAAGACATCAAGAGAAAAATTATAATGATGAAGCTGTATATGAATATTTAGATTATTTAAGGCAGAATGGTTTAAATATGTCATTTGGAAATAATACATCTCTGTTTTAAGGTTAATTCAATGCCCTACCTGATTCATATTTGGATTGGATGGGGTATTTTTTTGCTTTACCTACACATATGCAAGTTACTTGATTTTCAAATACCATATATATTAAAGGAGTGGTGGTTGGAAGAGTTATTGGAAGTATAGAGTAAAGGAGATGCTAATTATGCCTAAGGATATATGTGAAAAAAAAGGAAAGTGGCCACAGTACACGTATTATATGTGTAAAGAAAATATAGTTCCAACAGATAGAATACAGAGAGAATCAGAGGTTTTTCGTCGGATTGAAACAAATGATAACAATTTGGATGAAGTAATACCTAAGGAGGGAACATTTTATATTCGACTTTCAAGTGCCGGCAATTTTAAGAGTGAGGACGTTGTTGAGATATACGAGCATAATAGAACTCGTGTAGGGAAATTCAGGATTGTAACAAAAAAGAGTGATATGTATTTGGAATTAATACGTATTTAGGATGAAACATGTAAAATAACCTTTTGAACACCACGCATTTGAAAAATTAAAGAGAAGGAGACTGTTATGGCGAAAAATGGTGCGACTGGTAATAATTCGAATGTAACAAATGGTGGTCTGCAGGAAGATAAACCGAAAACAAAAAAGAATGGTGAAGGTGAACCAAAAGAGGAAAGAAGTTTTCTTGATACGCTTTATGAAAATATAACTGATGTTATAGGTGGAGATAATCCCAATCAGTATTTTTGTATGACTCTGCCGGGAACTATTGTGAATCCATCAGATTATCAATATGATGTGGAGGGCGAAAAACCGGCACATGTTAAAGCAAATGAGTCTAAGCTTGTAAATAAATTATTTGATGCCTGTTTTATGACGGCATCGGATAATGGAAGACAATTACAGAATCAGTATAGAACTGCATTAAATATGCTGTCCCCAAAGTTAAACAGGGATCTGTTTGAAATGAAAGTGAGACTCCGTGAGGTGCTTATGACACCATATCAATATGATTTTGGAAATGGTGTTGAGGACTCCATGACTTTGGAACAGGTGTTTTATCGTTTGTATAGTGATTATGTGGCGGCAAAAGCTGAATGGAATCAAAAGCAGATGGATAAAAAGGCGGAATTAAAGAGGACTATAATTGATCCCAATGAGCGTCGGGATGCTTATCTGGAGTGGTATGGTCTTGTAGCAGAAACAGAGAGGGTAATGCTTGAGGAAAAATTGGGAAAGGTTCTCAACGTATTTTCTCCCGGTGATATGAATATTATTAATGGGATTCTTAATTGTGGTGTCGGTGGTGAGATTGAAAATGCCCGTTCTGCCATGGATATGGTGGAAGAATTAAGTCCGGATGGAGGTTATGTGTATCCGGTTAATTTATATCCCAAAAACTGGTTTGATTTATTGGATTCTTCCTTTACCGGAGTAGATTTGCTTGAAAGTCCGGCTGCATTATCACAGAGGATGAAAACCCTTGAGATGCAAAGAAGCAATCTTATGCTGAATATTTCAAAACTAACATCAACCATACCGGACGATTCGGAGGTGGATGCTTTACAAAAAGCATATCAGGAGGCTGAAGATGCATTTCATACATTGGTAAATGAATGTGTGAATGCTAACAAGAATGCAACTGCAGATGTTGTAAAAGGAATCGTATCTTTATGTAGTAAAAAAAGTGATGGAACGTTGGAAACACCGTCTAATGAGGAAACCAGCCGGATTGTTAAGTCAGATGAAACTGATAATGAAGAACAAAAAAATGGAAAGATAAATAATCTTATTAGTGTAATTTCCCAGAATGCTACAGAATGTTTTGATAAACAGGCATTGGCTGTGGAGGCTGCAGGAAAGGGAACGGATGCAGCATTAAGATGGTGTGAAGCTCACAATAAGCAGCAATTAAAAGGTCTTTTGGAACCCTTAAAGCTTCAGTTGGAATCCGTAAATAATGAAATATCTGAATTAAAGGACAAAATTGTTCTGTCTAAGGCTGTTTTAAATAATCCGGGTGATGCTGCTGCAGATGTTATGCCCAATAAGGAAGCTGAAGGGTTTACACAGCTGCTGATTCAGTCAAAAATGTCTTCTGTCAGTCATAAATCCAGCAAGGAGTCTGAAGCATCAAACAGCAGCTGGGGAGTATCATTTCTTCTGGGAGGGTATTCCTGTAATAAATCCCATCAGAAGTCGGTTGAGAATTCTATGGATACCAGTTCCGATATTGAGATTCAGATTGGTATGAATCTGGCAAAGGTGCAGATTGAACGAGAATGGTTTAATCCTGGGGTGTTTCTGCTTACAGAAAACATGTATAATTTTTCAAGCAGTAAGATAGCTGCTGATAATAACACAAGTTTTACAAGTGACAATCAGGAAGAAGTTCAAAAAAGGTTTGATGAAATGAATGAGTGTATTTTTCCTGTGTATCCTGTATCCTTCGTGATTGCAAAAGATGTATCCATTCGCTTTATGTCAAAGAGCTCAATGTCTACATCCTTTGCAGAAAGCATTGAAGACCATGCATCCCAGGGAGGAGGCTTTTTGATATTTAGTGGAAACAGTTCATCATCCTCTTCGTCCGGTCAGTCTGCTGCTACAGCAAATTCTAATGCAAATTGCGTAACGGTACGGTTTACTGCACCTCAGATTTTAGGCTACTATATGCAGGCAACACCGGCAGATAAGAGTGCGTATATTAACAGCACTACTGATACGGACATGTCTGTGATTGGATTTGTTTCAAAATTCAAGGAGATGATTGATGACTACAATAAAACCTTGAGGGAAAGCAGACAGTAAGATAAATAACTGATTATATTACAAAATCCTTATCACTTCCTTTGAGATATATGCTCAGAAGGGATAAGGATTTTTTCTGTTTCCTTATATAAAATGATATCATTCGGCTGGCATGAAAATAGTTTACAGAAACGTTCGATGGATCGTAATGTATAGTTGTGGTTGTTCTTTAACCTGCTTATATCAGCAGGATTCAGACCATATTTGTATTCCAGATCATATGTAGAGATTTGATGTTCTTTTAAAAACTGCCAAAATGGGTCAAATACTATCATGGTTGGATGTCTCCTTTCCTTTGTATATGCTTTAATATAAGGGGGTTTTTTTGATTTGATAACTTACATATATGTATTTCGTTTTATTATGTTTTTGTATATTATAAAATGTTGCTATTTGGGAAGGGGAGAATTGTATTCAATTTGGTGATTTGATTTTGGAATGTCCGTGAGGAAGTAATTATAAGTAACAGGACGTAGAGTTGATAAGATTGAGTAAATGGTGAATTGAAAAAGTAAATTCCACTTTGTAAGATTAAATTCCACTATTTGAAA
>JBJENX010000051.1:0-67283 GCA_051880415.1 Lachnospiraceae bacterium
CATTATAGATAATCTAGTGGTTGTAGGGAATCCACCCTAAAATTAGGCGCTTACCGTATAATTATGTCCGGACGCTGATAGAGATAAGCAATCTCCGTCTCATCTCTGTTGGTGCTTAGAATTGTTTGGTGTTTCTTATTAAATACAACGGATATTGTTTTTGTATAGGGAGCTTGAGCTGTATTTTTCTCATCGATAAATAAACTGGCATTGGTTTTGTGAAGAATTTTATAGGTCTTCATCATACCGATGCCATTTCCATTTTCATCTGCATGCGTTGTAATCTGTTGCCTTCCCATATTAAACAGAACTTCCTTTGTAAATGGTATGCCGCTATCTGATACTTGGATTGTAAAGCGGTTTTTAATCATAGAGAAACTAACCAATATAAGTTTTCCTTCATTATGTTTTGTCGCAATAATTGCATTGTCTATTAAATCAGCTAACAGTGTAACGAAATCTTCTATGTCAATAAGGGGGTTGCTAACAGTAGAGACATCACAGTTGATGGTAAGGGTTAGTTCAATATTATTTTGCTTGGACTTCTGGTACATGTATGCCAATAAATTATCAATTGCAGTTATGTTACAGGATGGAAGAGGGTTTAAAAACATTTCGGTTGCCTTAATATTTCCTTCCCGTTCTTTTGAATAACGTTCAATCTCATTTAATAGTTCTTTTCCTTTTTCGTTATCGTTATTTCCATTTTCAAGATAATTTAATACAGCATTTTTCAATGAATTCACGAGTTTTTTGTCCGAATGTACGATTTCAGATAAGCGCTCTTTATCAGCATAGAGATCTTCGTATTTCTTAGTTAATTGTTCAAGCTGATTACTAAGATCCAGGTTGTTTCGCCTAATTAATTCGTCAAGGTAGGTTTTGGTGATGGAGTTGCGCCAGTAGATTATAAAAACTGCTGCTAAAATAAAAACTGTACAAAAAAATATGAAATAAATAGTTGCATAATTTCCTTCATTTAAAATGATGGAACTTATTAAAATACATATACTAATAATCAGTTCGGAAAAATAATAACGGTTGTTTTTTAGAAACGGCATACCATGTTTAGTTCTCTTGAATTTAAATGGTATTCTTACAAAAAAACATTGCAAGAATAAAATTAATATATGGATAGAATACTTCTCATATGAAATGTGAAATATGGTATATATACCACATATAATTATAGTTGATAAGAAAAAACTTATATAACTAATTGCATATGAAATTGAAGTACAAATAAAGGCGTATGAGAAGTTATCTTTTGAATAAATAAACTGCAACAAGCTTATAGATATAATTATAGTTGGAAAAATTATAATTGTAGAATTAGTTTCAATTGGAATAGATATTAATACTGTAATTATTGAAAAAATAGTATAAATAATACAATCTTGCTTCGATATATTCTTATTTTGGATTTTTTGAGAAGCATAAATGCAACATATAATTAGTCCTAAATTTCTTACTGCTAAAACCATAAAAACATCCTCATTTAAAAAAATAATAATGAAAAATAACTTCATACATTAAAAGAATTCTAACATTTTTTTATATATCCTTCAATTACAGATTTGAAGGAGGTGTTATGATGTTAGAAACATGGTGGCATTATATTGCAAAAGCTTTAAGTGGAAGTAAATAAAAAGAGGTTATTTAAAGTGAAAAAATCGTTGTAGATTAAAGAATCTATAACGATATTTTTGAAATGTATGTAAGGCCTCTCTGATTAAACAATTAAGGCGTATTATATCTAAGGTATTTTTTCAATGTTGTTTAGAACATTCATTAGGATGATGTAAAATTCTTATAATTAATGAAACGTAATTATTATTTTTATTGATTTAAATTGCAAAAGGGATATCAATTATATGATCCAATTAAAATGTTTATCTTCTATTTTGATTGTATGTTTCACATACATTTTTTAAAAAAACCTTATAATCAGTGAAATCCCTGTCATAAAAATTCAAAATGCTGTTAGGATTTTAATAATCTGGATGAGTTGAAAACCATGATAACGGATGATATAATCGGAAGTATCGATAAAAATCAGGAATTAGGGAATATTACCCCGGAGGATGCATACAGGTTAAAACATTATGTGAAGTCTATGTGGATATACCTGTGTAAGCATCATAAAGAATTGGAGGCATTTAGTGATATGACCGATGAATCATTTATGACAGTAGCAGATGTAATATGTGAAGACCTTGAAAGAACCAGAGAGGCGCTTAAGAAAAAGGAGAAGATGCTGGAAGAAAATGCCAAGGTGTTGGAAGAAAAGGATAGGGTATTGGAAGAAAATGCCAAGGTGTTGGAGGAAAATGCCAGAGAAATAGAACGTCTCCGTACAGAAAATGAAAGATTAAAGGCGATGAAGAGATAACGAAAGAGTTATCAATTAAAGATGGATGAATATAATTGTAGAGGGAGCTGGTACACACCGAATAATCTGATATGCCCCTGTCAAGTAGACAGGGGCATATCACGGTGGGCAGCTCTCTTTTTACAAATAAGGAGAAATCTATTTTTGACTATATAACAGGATTATGTTACATTTAAAAAAATGTTGAAACAGGTGAGCCATGAAAAAACAAGGTTATTATTCTTCCGGTGAGTTTGCCCGGATTGCCCATATTTCGGTGCGGACTGTACGGTATTACGATAAAATGAATATATTAAAGCCTTCCTATGTCAGTGATGCAGGAGCAAGATTTTATACAGATGATGATTTGGTAAGATTGCAGCAGATTTTATTGTTAAAATATCTGGGATTTTCCCTTGAGGATATCCGTATGCTTACCGTTGAGGATTCTAATTATCATATGCTTCGTCATTCTCTGGAGCTACAGCTTAAACTGGTAAGGGAACGAATTGAACAAATGCAATTGGTAGAACAGGCTATAGAAGATACAACAAAGGAGCTGGCCGGTAATAGTAATATTGATTGGAGCAGGATGTTGAATCTGATTCATTTAACAAATATGGAAAACTCTTTAAAAGTACAGTATCAGAATGCAACAAACATATCTGCAAGAATTAATTTGCATCATTTGTATTCTCAAAATGAGCAGGGGTGGTTCCCCTGGGTTTATGAACAATGTAAATTGTCAAAAGGGATGAATATATTAGAGTTAGGATGTGGTAATGGTGCACTATGGAAGGAAAATTACGAGCATATTCCCTCTGATGTTGTAGTTACATTAAATGATATTTCAGAAGGGATGCTTCGAGATACCAAAAGGGAATTAGAGGATTTGGCTGCAGAAACGGAAAAATTTCAAAAGGATGACATTTGTTTTGAGTACAACGCCTTTGATTGTCATATTATTCCATATGAGATGGAGAGTTTTGACCTGATTATTGCCAATCATGTGTTGTTTTATTGTGAGGATATCCCAAAAGTGTTACAGGAGGTATGCCGTGTATTGAAAAACGGTGGTATATTTATATGTAGTACCTATGGAAAGTCACACATGAAGGAAATCACAGAACTTGTGCATGCATTTAATTCACATATCTCATTATCGGCACAAGCTCTATATGAGCATTTCGGTATGGAGAATGGACAGGAACTGTTACAGGAATATTTTGGTAGTGTTGTGCCAAAACTATATGAGGATGAGCTGATTGTTACGAAGCCGGAACCTTTGATAGAATATATCCTGTCTTGTCATGGCAATCAAAATCAATATATTTTAGACAGATATAATGATTTTCGTGAGTTTGTGGAACGTAAGACAAGGAAGGGATTTCATATTACGAAGGCTGCAGGACTCTTTATATGTAAAAAAATATAAAAAATACTTGAAGGTGACGTTGCGTCACCTTTTATAGTATAGTAAAATGTAATTTAGTACACATGGATTCTTTAAGTAATTTTAACAAGATAAGAAGTTTGAAAGGAGAACGGAATGAAGGGAATAATATTAGCAGGGGGATCGGGAACAAGATTGTATCCTTTAACCATGGTAACATCAAAACAATTGTTGCCAATCTATGATAAGCCAATGATTTATTATCCGATGTCAGTCTTGATGAATGCGGGGATTCGGGAGATATTGATTATATCAACACCGCAGGATACGCCAAGATTTAAGGAGTTGTTGGGGGATGGACATCAGTTTGGAGTAGAACTGTCATATGCAGTGCAGCCAAGTCCTGATGGATTGGCACAAGCTTTCATTATTGGTGCTGATTTTATCGGGAATGATACAGTTGCCATGGTATTGGGAGATAACATTTTCTCAGGACATGGATTGAAGAAACGCTTAAAGGAAGCTGTTTCTAATGCGGAAAATGGTCAGGGAGCTACTGTGTTTGGCTACTATGTGGACGATCCTGAACGTTTTGGTATTGTAGAGTTTAATGCAGAAGGTAAAGCCGTTTCTATTGAGGAGAAACCTGAGAAACCAAAGAGCAATTATTGTGTAACCGGTCTTTATTTCTATGATAACCGTGTTATAGACTTTGCTAAGAATTTAAAACCAAGTGCAAGAGGAGAACTGGAAATTACGGATTTAAATAGAATTTACTTAGAAGCCGGTGATTTGAATGTAGAACTACTTGGACAGGGATTTACATGGTTAGATACAGGAACCCACGAAAGTCTTGTAGAAGCTACGAATTTTGTTAAAACCATGGAGACACATCAACATCGTAAAATAGCATGTCTTGAAGAAATTGCATATTTAAACGGCTGGATTACCAAGGATGATGTGTTGGCGGTTTATGAGGTACTTAAGAAAAATCAATACGGACAGTATTTAAAGGATGTATTAGATGGAAAATATCTGGATGTATTACATTAAACGTAAAGGAGATTAGAATTATGACTATTATTGTAACAGGTGGAGCAGGATTTATTGGAAGTAACTTTGTATTTCATATGTTAAATAAATATCCGGATTACAGAATTATCTGTTTGGATTGTTTAACTTATGCCGGTAATTTATCAACTTTGGAGCCCGTAATGGATAATCCAAACTTTAGATTTGTTAAGGAAAGCATTACAGACAGGGAAGCAGTATACAAATTATTTGAGGAAGAACATCCGGATATAGTTGTTAACTTTGCTGCAGAGTCTCATGTAGACCGTTCTATTGAGAATCCGGAAGTATTTTTGGATACCAATATTAAGGGTACGGCAGTACTTATGGATGCATGCCGTAAATATGGTATTACCCGTTATCATCAGGTATCCACAGATGAGGTGTATGGTGATCTTCCACTTGACCGTCCGGATCTTTTCTTTACAGAAGAGACACCGATTCATACAAGCAGCCCATACAGTTCATCAAAGGCAGCAGCAGATTTACTGGTACTTGCATATCATAGAACCTATGGTTTGCCTGTAACTATCAGCCGTTGCTCTAATAACTATGGTCCATATCATTTTCCGGAGAAGCTTATCCCTCTTATGATTGCAAATGCATTAAATGATAAGCCTCTTCCTGTATATGGTAAGGGTGAAAATGTCCGTGACTGGTTATACGTTGAAGACCATTGTAAGGCAATTGATTTAATTATCCACAAAGGCCGTGTTGGAGAGGTATATAACATCGGTGGTCATAACGAGATGAAAAATATTGATATTGTTAAGATTATTTGTAAAGAGCTTGGCAAGTCAGAGGACTTAATCACATATGTAACAGACAGAAAAGGCCATGATATGCGTTATGCCATTGATCCTACTAAAATTCACAATGAACTTGGCTGGCTGCCGGAGACAAAGTTTGCAGATGGTATTAAGAAGACCATTAAATGGTATCTGGATAATAAGGAATGGTGGGAAACTATTATTTCCGGTGAGTATCAGAACTATTATGATCAGATGTATGGCAATCGTTAATGGTTGTATATCCTATGTGTAAGATATAAGGAGGACGACATGAAAGTATTTGTAACAGGTGTAGCAGGACAGCTTGGTCATGATGTTATGAATGAACTGGCAAAACGGGGATTAGAAGGAGTTGGAAGTGATTTGGCTCCTGAATATAATGGGGTGCAGGACGGCACACCGGTAACCACCATGAGGTATGTTCCTATTGATATCACGGACCCGGATACGGTGTATGCCCGTATTGTATATGAACAGCCGGATGCAGTGATTCATTGTGCCGCATGGACTGCAGTAGATGCAGCAGAGGATGATGAGAACAAATTCAAGGTTAAGGGTATTAACTTTGGTGGTACAAAGAATATTGCCAGAGTCTGTGCTGAACTTGACATCCCTATGATGTATATATCAACAGATTATGTATTTGACGGACAGGGAGAAGAGCCTTGGAAACCGGATTGTACAGATTATAAGCCTCTTAACGTATATGGTGAGACTAAGCTTCAGGGTGAGAGAGTCGTTGTAAGCAATGTAGATAAATTCTTTATTGTACGTATTGCATGGGTGTTTGGTGCAAATGGTAAGAATTTTATTAAAACCATGCTGAATGTAGGTAAAAATCATAATCAGATTAAAGTTGTAAATGACCAGATTGGTACTCCAACCTATACTTATGATTTAGCCCGTTTGCTGGTGGATATGATTCAGACCGATAAATACGGATATTATCATGCAACCAATGAAGGTGGATATATCAGCTGGTATGATTTTACGAAGGAAATCTTTAAACAGGCTGTAGAACTTGGACATACAGAGTATTCGGAGGATAAGATTACGGTTACTCCTGTAACCACAGAAGAATATGGAGTGTCTAAGGCTGCCAGACCATTTAACAGCCGTCTGGATAAGAGTAAATTGGTGGAAATGGGCTTTGAACCGCTTCCAACCTGGCAGGACGCCCTAAGAAGATATCTTAAGGAGATTGAGTTTTAAAGAAGAAAAGGAGAGAACGATGGGACAGATTAAAGTTACAAAATGTCCAATAGAGGGACTTTATGTCATAGAACCAACCGTGCATGGGGATGCCCGTGGATATTTTATGGAGACTTATAACCAAAAGGATATGGAAGAGGCAGGACTTACCATGAAGTTTGTGCAGGATAACCAGTCCTGCTCTACAAAGGGTGTGTTGCGGGGGCTTCATTTTCAAAAAGAATATCCTCAGGGAAAACTGGTTCGTGTTGTAAAAGGAACTGTATTTGATGTTGCAGTTGACTTAAGAAGCGACAGTAAGACTTACGGTCAGTGGTTTGGTGTTGAATTATCTGAGGAGAATAAAAAGCAGTTCTATATATCAGAAGGCTTTGCTCATGGATTTTTGGTGCTTTCCGATGTGGCAGAATTCTGTTACAAATGTACGGACTTTTATCATCCGGGAGATGAAGGCGGTCTTGCATGGAATGATCCGGAGATAGGAATAAAGTGGCCACAGTTAGTAGGTGAGTATCCCGGTAATGCAAGTGCTTCCGGTTATACCTTAGAGGACGGAAGTGCACTGAATTTAAGTGAAAAAGATCAGTTATGGGCACCACTTAAGGAGACCTTTAAATTTTAATTCTTGAGTCTGCCATTCGGTTGAGGATAGAAAAGGATACTTGTATAAAATGAAAGATAGAATAAGTACAATATATAACAAATACCGGGAAATTATTGTATATATTTTCTGGGGAGCTATGGCAACGGTTGTTAGCTGGGGAAGTTATACGGTATTTGCTTATTTGTTGGCAGGTAGTACCGGTGAATTAAACTTTTTTTCAATGAAAGTGTCTGTTACGGTTTTTGTTGCAAACATCTTATCATGGATACTGGCAGTTAGCTTTGCCTTCTTTACCAATAAGGTATTTGTATTCCAAAGTAAAAGCTGGAAGATGGAAGTCTGGGTGGCAGAATGTGTGAAATTCGTAGGTGCCAGAATTGCCACCGGTGTTTTGGAGATTGTAGGAGTTCCTTTTATGGTGGCGATTGGTCTGAATCAAACCATATTTGATATTGAAGGAATTGTGTCTAAGATTATTGTTAGTATTGCTGTGGTAGTGTTAAATTATGTTTTGAGCAAATTATTAGTTTTTCGAGAAGAGTGTAAATGATTATGAAATTAAGAAAGCTGGAAATAAAGGATGCACCACTGATGTTGGAGTGGATGCATGATGAGAATGTGATAGAATACATGCAGGCCAATTTTTCTGAAAAAAATCTTGCGGATTGTGAAGAATTTATTAAAAAAAGTTGGAATGATAATGATAATATTCATTTGGCAATTGTGGATAACAATAATGAATATCAGGGAACTGTTAGTTTGAAGTGTATTGATTATAATAAAAAATCTGCGGAATTTGCCATTACAATTCGTCAGGGAGCAATGGGAACAGGGATTGCATCTCAAGCCATGAAAGAATTGATTACAATTGGGAAACGAGAGTATGGATTAAAAAAAATATATTGGTGCGTCTCTATTAATAACAAGCGGGCGATTCGTTTTTATGAAAAAAACAATTACAGGCGAATTTCACCGGATAAGGAATATGAGATGATAAAGAAAAATTATTCGGATACCCAGTTATTGAATCTGATATGGTTTGAAGCATAAAGAGTGAAGGAGATTGGTATATGAATGGCTGTTGGTTATATATAGATCCCGGAACAGGTGCAATGCTGTTTTCTGTTCTTATGGGTGTAATCAGTGCACTTTTTTATTTGTTCCAAAAAATATTCTTGAAACTAAAATTTGCTGTTAGTGGTGGTAAGGTAAAAAGCACCACAACAGATGTAATTCCATTTGTTATATTCAGTGACAGTAAAAGATATTGGAATGTATTTAAACCCATATGTGATGAATTTGAAAAACGGAAGGTAGTATGTGAATATTGGACAGCATCACCGGATGATCCCGCTCTTGATGAAACCTATGAATATGTTAAATGCCGGTTTATTGGCGAGGGCAATAAAGCATTTGCAAAATTAAATATTATGAGTGCAGATGTATGTTTGTCAACTACTCCGGGACTAGATGTTTATCAGTGGAAACGTTCAAAGAATGTTAAGTACTATGTACATACCTTGCATGCTATAGGTGATACTACTATGTATAGGATGTTTGGTTTGGATTATTATGATGCTGTTCTTCTTTCTGATATGTTTCAGGAGCCTGATATTAGAAAATTGGAAGAATTGAGAAAACTTCCCCAAAAGGAAACCTGCATCGTAGGTTCTACATATATGGATTCTATGGAAAATAAAAGAATGGGGATGGCAATGGATAAAAAAGATGTCATTACAGTTTTGGCTGCACCAAGCTGGGGAGACAGTTCCATATTAAATCGATATGGGGAACGTTTTATTAAGGCACTAATTAATACGGGATATCATATAATTTTAAGACCTCATCCACAAACGTCCATAGCCAATCCGGAGCTTTTAAAACATCTGAAAGAACAGTTTCCTAATAATGATAGATTTGAATGGAATTTTGATAATGATAATTTTGAGGTGCTAAGCAGGGCGGATGTCATGATTTCAGATTTTTCCGGAGTAATATTTGATTATTCACTTATCTTTGAAAAACCTGTTATTTATACTGATACAAAGATGGATTATTCTCCATATGATGCTTCTTGGTTGGATGGAGAAGTTTGGTCAAAACGTGTTTTACCTGATATTGGTATAGAATTAAAAGAAGACGATTTTGAGAGAATGAAGGAAGTTATCGATTCTTTAATTGAAAATGAAAAATATCAAAATGGAATTAAACAGGTTAAAGATAATGCATGGTTGCATAAAGGCGAAGCAGCTGTTCGGACGGTGGATTATTTAGTGGAAAAGAGAAATCAGATCCTTGAGGTAAATTAGAATGTTAAGTATATTATATAAATTATTTGTTATGCCAATTCAATTAGTAGTAGAGATGACATATTCCATTATGTTTCGTTTTTTTGGAAACAAGGGGTTAGCAATTATTGCTGTAAGTCTGGTGATCCAAACCCTTGTATTGCCTTTGTATAAGCGTTCTGATGCTTTGCAGGAGGAAGAAAGAAAAAAGCAGGAGGATATGTCTCATTGGGTTAAGCACATTAAGAAAACATTCAAAGGTGATGAACAGTTTATGATGTTGTCTACCTATTACAGACAACAGAATTATAAAACCTATTATAGCTTAAAGAGTTCTTTTTCTATTTTGTTGCAGATTCCTTTTTTCTTGGCTGCGTATCATTATTTATCTAATCTGAATGATTTAAAAGGAACCCCGTTTTTATTAATTAAGGATTTAGGACAGGCGGACCAGTTATTAAATATAATGGGACATCCCGTGAATCTTTTACCTATATTAATGACTGTTATCAATGTAATATCAGGGATTATATATACAAAGGGATTACCGTTAAAGAGTAAAATTCAGGTATATGGTTTGGCATTAATTTTTCTTATTGTATTGTATAAAAGTCCCTCGGGACTTGTTCTTTATTGGACAATGAATAATGTATATTCCTTGTTAAAAAATATTTTTTCAAAAATTTTAAAACACCCTCTTGAGGTTTTGGGTACGGTTATTATATTAGCGGGAGTAACCGGTATCGGAGTATTTGCCTATATAAAATGTTTATCCGGTGCCCGATTAGTATTTTTGTCTGCATTTATATGTTTAGGGATTATTTTATTGTTTGCAAAAAGTGTTAAGAAAAAAAATGAAAGCAGAGCTTATGAATTTAACCAAAGAATAGGGAATATTGATATTGATGGTAAACTCTTTGCATGGGAAGTTGTTTTTTTCACGATTTTGATTGGTGTTTTGATTCCTTTGGCTGTAATCCGTTCGTCAGCAACTGAATTTATTGTTGACGGAAGATACCCTACATATTTAGTTTTAAATGATTTTCTAATATATGTGGGCGTATTTATCGTGTGGTTTTCCATTTTTTATTATTTAATGCCTAAAAATATACGTAAGATTTTTAGTATAAGTATGTTTGCTCTTGTAGGGTGCGTTTTAATTAATTATTTGGCTTTCGGTACAAAACTTGGAACAATGTCATCTCAATTGGTGTTTGAGCATCCATTGGGGTTTTCTGTGAAAGAGAAATTGATTAACATTGTTGTATTATTGCTGGCATGTGTTTTTCTTGTTAAGTTGTGTATTAAAAAGTCAGGCTTATGTAAGCATATGGTTCAGATTGTTATTGTATGTATGGCGATTTTGTGTGTGATAGATTTACGGAGTGTGCATCAACAATTGGTAACCTATGAAGAAACAAAAGCAAAAAGTATTTATGCACAGGATGGTATGATTCCATTAAGTAAGGATGGTAAGAATGTTGTCGTAATCATGTTAGACAGGGCCATTGATGGGTATGTTCCTTATATGTTTGATGAAAAACCTGAGTTAAGGGAAATGTATGCAGGATTTACATATTATCCAAATACTATTTCTTATGGTGCATTTACTAATTTTGGAACACCGGGATTGTTTGGTGGATATGAATATACCCCTGTAGAAATGAATGCCAGAGCAGATGAATCATTAAAGGATAAGCAAAATGAGGCATTATCAGTTATGCCGGTTTTGTTTTCAGATAATGGATATCATGTAACTGTTTGTGATCCTCCCTATGCAAATTATCAATGGGATCCGGACATTTCAATATACGATCAGTATGAGGGGATTCATGCATATATTACCCAGGGAACATATAAAGAAAAAGTTTCAGAGTACGTTCATATATCTAATACAAGTATTCAGGAAACCAATTTCATATATTATGGTTTAATGAAAGTTATGCCTGTTGCTTTGCAAAATAAAATATATTGTGATGGACGCTATCTTTCTCTTGGAAATGTAAATTCATCAGATAATGGAATATATCCGGTATTTTTGGATTGGTATGCACCGCTACTTGGGTTAGAGGATATGACCCGTATCGTAAATGACGATACAAATACGTTCTTAATGCTGCAAAATAGTGTAACCCATGAGCCACAGGTGTTAACAACACCTGAATATGTTCCAAGTGAAAATATAGATATTAATGCTGAACTGGAGAATCAACCTGATTTGGAAAATAATGGAAATGTGCTGAAATTCGAGACAGAAAGTCAGCTTGCTCATTATAGAACAAATATGGCGGCTATGCTGGAAATTGGCAAGTGGTTGGACTATTTAAAAGAAAATGATGTATATGATAATACAAGAATCATTATTGTTTCTGATCACGGAAAAGATATGGATCAGATTGATAGTTGGAAGTTTGATAATGGAATAGATGTTTTTCTGTATAGTGCACTTTTAATGATTAAGGATTTTGATGAGGATGAATTTAAACAGTCAGATGAGTTTATGACAAATGCGGATGTTCCAACGTACGCAGTTGAAGGTTTGATTGAGAACCCGGTTAATCCATTTACAGGTAAGCGGATTAATAATAATGAAAAGTATGCACATCCACAAAGAATAACCACATCAAAAAATTATGAGGTCGATAAGTATAACGGAAATACCTTTGATACCGGTGATGGACAGTGGTATGATGTCAAGGATAATATATTCGACGAGAATAATTGGGAACTTGTAGAGTAAACCATATGATAGAATTGTTGTAAAGAATGTATTACTTGCAATTAGTGATTATGTGTAAAGGAGACTTTAAATGGGATATAAGGTGGATAATGCCATAATTATGGCAGCAGGTACGGCAAGCCGTTTTGCGCCATTATCTTATGAGATGCCAAAGGCTTTGATTGAGGTTAAAGGTGAGATTTTATTAGAAAGACAAATACGTCAATTGCATGAGGCGGGGATTACAGATGTAATTGTTGTTGTGGGATATAAAAAAGAACAGTTTTATTATTTAAAAGATAAATATCATGTTAAAATTGTTGAAAATAATGATTATCTTACCCGTAATAATAATGCAAGTATTTATGCTGTAAAGGAATATTTAAAGAATTCCTATATTTGTTCATCAGATAATTATTTTTTGGAAAATCCATTTGAAGCAGAAGTAGATGAGTCTTATTATGCAGCTGTGTATGCAGATGGAGAAACCGATGAGTGGTGTATGAAAACGGATCCTGATGGTTATATATCAAGTGTTACAATTGGTGGCAAAAATGCATGGTATATGTTGGGACATGCTTTTTGGGATGAACGTTTTAGCAAACAGTTCATAGATATTCTTGAAAAAATATATGAGGAACCTGAAACAGCTAATTTACTTTGGGAATCTATATTTATGAATCATATGGATCAGCTAAAAATGAAAATGAGAAAATATCCTAAAAATGTTATTTTTGAGTTTGATACCTTAGATGAATTAAGAGGGTTTGATGTTACCTACATGGAAGATACCCGTTCTAATATTTTAAAAAGTCTATGTAAGGACTTAAACTGTTTAGAATCTGATATGAAACATCTAATATCCTATAAGGATGAAAATAATGCAGCAGCAGGGTTTCGCTTTGATGTATTAGGATATAGTTATGAATATAGTTATAAAGATGAAAAGATGAGGAGAATTTAGTGTATATGGGAAAGAAAGTATTAGAAGAGGATATTGGAAAAGTAAAGGTACTAATCGGACAAGTTTTCGGAAAATATGATTATAAAACTATTGAGCGGTTAGGAGGATTAACGAATCATACATATAAGGTTGGGCTAGAAGACGGGAAAGCATATATTATTAGGATTCCCGGCGAAGGAACAGAAGAGATGATTAATCGGACCGATGAAGAAATAAGGACAAAACTCGCCTGTGATTTGGGAATTGACGCCAGATTGTATTATTTTGGTAAGGATGGTTCTAAGGTTACTGAATACATTACTGATTCCATTACAATGTCTTCTGATTTGTTAAAACAAACAAAACATATTGAACAAATGGCGGAGATATTTCATAAATTACATAATTGTGGACAGGATACAGGTGTTCCCTTTGAAGTGTTTGATATGGCTGTCGGATATGAAAAAATAATAAAGAATCATAATGTTTTTATGTATGATGACTATCAGGAAGTTAAGAATAAAGTAATGGGTATTAAGAAGGAAATAGATGAGCTTATTGATATTAAAAAAGTTCCATGTCATAATGATGCATTGTGTGAAAACTGGGTAGAGGGCGATGGAAAAATGTATTTGATTGACTGGGAATATGCAGGGATGAATGATGGAATGTGGGATCTTGCGGATGTTTCAATTGAGGCTTCCTATGATAAGTGTAAGGAAGAAGAACTTCTGACAGCCTATATGGGTAAAAAACCGGATGTTATGACATGGAAGCATTTTTATGCAAATAAAATATATGTGGATTATTTGTGGACACTATGGGCAAAGACAAGAGTTCCTTTTGACGGACAGTCGATGGAAGATTGGGCGACTGAAAGATACAATCGATTGAAAGAAACGATAGCAACCATTGAAAATATGTAGAATAGATATAAAATCTCAAATAGGATAATTCCTTTTTGGGGTTTTTGTATTTCAGACCTATAGTACTTAACCTTGTAAAACTTATTATTTTATGTTAATATAAACAAGTCTTTGTGATTGGAATGAAAGACGAATGAGAAAACAGTATTTAACATATAGATATAGCATGGATATAAGGAGGTTTTTGTATGTGTGGTATAGTGGGCTACATTGGTAAAGAGCAGGCGTCACCTATTCTTTTGGATGGATTGGCAAAGCTTGAATATCGTGGCTATGATTCGGCAGGTCTTGCTGTTTATGATGGAAAAGATATTGAGATTGTAAAGGCAAAGGGAAGATTACAGGCGTTAAGAGATTTAACCGGGGATGGCAAGAATTTATCAGGAACTTTGGGAATCGGACATACAAGGTGGGCAACCCACGGTGAACCCTCTGTTTCTAATGCACATCCTCATTTTAATAAGGAAAAGACCATTGCAGTTGTACATAATGGTATTATAGAAAACTATCAGCCATTAAAGGAGAAAATGATTGCAAAGGGATATACTTTCGTGTCGGAGACAGATACAGAGGTTGTTGCCCATATGTTAGATTATTATTATGACGGTAAGAATCCTTTGTTAGCAGTACAGAAGGTAATGCATCGTGTTCAGGGTTCCTATGCTTTGGGTATTTTGTTTAAAGACTGTCCTGACAGATTATATGCAGTGAGAAAGGATTCTCCTCTTATTGTGGGACATTCTGAGGAAGGCAATTTTATTGCATCTGACGTACCGGCAATTTTGAAATATACAAGAGAAGTATATTTTATTGAAAATCGTGAGATATGTGAACTTTCTGAGACCGGTATCAACTTCTATAATGAAGATATGGAGCCCATCAAAAAGGAAACAAAGATTATTGAATGGGATGTGGAAGCTGCAGAAAAAGGCGGTTATGAGCATTTTATGTTAAAAGAAATCTATGAGCAGCCAAAGGCAGTGTTAGATACCATAAGTCCAAGAATTAAGGATGGAAGAATTGTTTTAGATGAGCTTAATATGACGGAAGATGAGATTAAGAATCTGAAACGAATCTACATTATTGGATGTGGCTCTGCATATCATGTGGGGGTTACCAGTAAATATGTAATTGAGAAGATAACAAGAATTCCTGTTGAGGTGGATTTGGCATCGGAATTCCGTTACCGTGACCCAATCTTAGAAAAGGATTCCATGGTAATTATTATCAGCCAGTCCGGTGAAACTGCAGATTCCCTTGCTGCCCTTCGTAAAGCTCAGGAGTTAGGGGTTAAGGTATTAGGTGTTGTAAATGTTGTTGGTTCCACAATTGCAAGAGAGGCGGATAATGTATTATATACATGGGCAGGTCCGGAAATCTCTGTTGCAACAACAAAGGCATATAGTACACAGTTAGCAGCACTTTATTTATTGGCAGTTATGTTTGGTGATATCAGAGGAACTGTTTCAGAGGATGAATATGCTGATATGCTTAGAGAACTACAGTCTATTCCGGATAAGATAGCTGAGATTTTAGGAGATAAAGAACGTATTCAGTGGTTTGCCAGCAAATATGCCAATGCCAAAGATGTATTTTTCTTAGGCAGAGGTGTTGATTATGCAACCTCATTAGAAGGTTCTTTGAAGCTTAAAGAGATTTCATATATTCATTCAGAGGCATATGCAGCCGGAGAGTTAAAGCATGGAACCATTTCCTTAATTGAGGACGGTGTGCTTACGGTAGCAGTGGTTACCCAGCCGGATTTATATGAGAAAATGATTAGTAATATAGTTGAAGTAAGAACGAGAGGTGGTTATATCTTCACCTTAACCAACAAAGGTAACTGTGTAATGGAAGATACTTCGGACTTTACGGTATATATTCCAAAGACGCACCCTTGTTTTGCTCCATCTCTTGCTGTAATACCGTTACAGTTATTTGGATACTACGTATCAGTTGCAAAAGGACTGGATGTAGACAAACCAAGAAACTTGGCAAAATCCGTTACAGTAGAGTAAGTTATGATGCAATAGGAGGAATTTGAGGAATGGGTTTTTTACGTAAAGCAAAAACAGGAACGTTAGTTAAGATATTTCTTGTGGAGATACTGATATTTATAGGTTTAGTTGTTGGATATGCATGGTATACATTTAACCATGCACTGGGTAAGATTCAGACGGATAACACCCCTAAGGAGGAGATTGAAGTCAGTGATGCTGTAACAGATACCATGGAACAGAATTACAGAACCATTGCTTTATTTGGTGTGGATAACAGAGAAAAGGCAGATTTGACAAAGGCAGGCTCAGGCCATAGTGATTCTATCATTATTGCAAGTATTAATAATGATACAAAAGAGGTAAAACTTGTATCCGTATATCGCGACAGTTTTCTTGAGATGTCAACAGGCGGTACAGGGAACACACAAAAATGTACCCATGCGTATTTCTTAGGAGGTCCAACCGGTGCAGTGGAGACCTTAAATAAGAACTTAGATCTTAATATTACAGATTATGTGACGGTTGATTTTGCGGCCCTTACGAAAGCTATTGATTTATTAGGTGGTGTTACCATTGATGTGAAGTCAAATGAGCTAGAGATGATTAATTACTATATTAATGAACAGGTAAAGGTAACAGGAATCCAGTCTGAAGGGGTATGGTCAGCCGGAGAGCAGACCTTAAACGGTACCCAGGCAACGGCATGGGCACGTATCCGTTATGTAGGTAATCAGGATTTTGAAAGAACCCAGAGACAGCGTGTTGTAATCGGAGCCATGATTGCAAAAGCAAAGCAGTCTGATATTCGTACTATTACAGAGATTATCAATGAGGTGTTTCCAATGGTTGCAACAAACATGACTAATAAAGAGATTACTTCTTTGGCAAAAGATACCTTTGAGTATTCCTTAGGAGAAAACACAGGTTTCCCTCTTTCTAATCAGACAGCTAACCTTGGTGCTCAAAAGGGAGATGTGGTAATACCTGCGGACCTTACAAGTAATGTAAAGCATTTGCATGAATTCCTGTATCCGGAGGATGAAGATTATCAGCCATCTTCTGAGGTTAAGAGAATCAGTGCATTAATTACAAACGAAACCGGTGTAGGTGATTTGTTTACAGATGATAAGACCACGGAGAAACCGACTCAGACAATGCCGGATTAAAGTGTGTAGATAATATAATAAAATATGAAAGAGAACTTCAACTTATGAGTTGGAGTTCTTTTTTTCCTACACTTATATCTACATTTACTGGGGATGAATTGTGTGTATATATTCTGTTTGGAAGAAAAAATATATAAAAATTCAGAATAAAATGCTTATTTTTGTTGAATTGTTTAATAATTAGACGATATGTCGCTATAATACTATTTACATTTCATAACATAGGATGTATTATAACACCAGTGTAAACGCTATAATATTAATCATAATATATAAGTTATAGATATATTGCTGTAACAAATAAGGTTATGGCAAAGATATAGTAACATATATTGTAATAAGAAACGCATTTACAATTTCAAAACCGAAAACAGAATTGGAAAGGAAATAGGATTATGGAGCAACGTTATGATGAAGCTACTAAGCGGGAACAGGGCTTATATCATTCTGAATTTGAACATGATAACTGTGGTATTGGAGCAGTTGTCAATATTAAAGGTAAGAAAAGTCATGCAACCGTATCAAATGCATTACAGATTGTAGAAAAATTGGAACATAGAGCAGGCAAAGACGCCGAGGGTAAGACAGGAGATGGTGTAGGTATCTTATTACAGATTTCCCACAATTTCTTCCGTAAAGCTGTTGAACCACTTGGCGTTTCTTTAGGTGAAGAGAGAGATTACGGTATTGGTATGTTCTTCTTTCCTCAAAATGAGATGAAACGGAATCAGGCAAAAAAGATGTTTGAGGTTATAGTAGCCAAGGAAGGCATGGAGTTTCTTTGCTGGAGAGAGGTGCCAACCAAACCTGAGATTCTTGGAAAGAAGGCCGTGGATGTTATGCCATGTATTATGCAGGCATTCGTAAAACGTCCGGATGATGTGGAAAGAGGTCTAGATTTTGACCGTAAATTGTATATTGTAAGACGTGTCTTTGAGCAGTCCAATGATGATTCCTATGTTGTATCCTTATCTTCCAGAACCATTGTTTATAAAGGAATGTTCTTAGTGGATGAGCTTAGAATGTTTTATGAGGATTTACATGATGAGGATTATGAGTCAGCCATTGCCCTGGTACACTCAAGATTCTCTACCAATACAACCCCAAGCTGGTTACGTGCCCACCCATATCGTTATCTGGTACATAATGGTGAGATTAATACAATCCGTGGTAATGCAGATAAGATGCATGCCAGAGAGGAATCTATGGAATCTGAGCATTTTGCAGGAGAAATGCATAAATTAACTCCTGTAGTAGATCCTGATGGTTCCGATTCTGCCCGTCTTGATAATACCCTGGAGTTTTTGATGATGAGTGGTATGCCCCTTCCTCTTGCTGTTATGATTACAATCCCTGAGCCTTGGGAAAATAACAGATATATGAGCCAGAAGAAGAAGGATTTCTATCAGTATTATGCAACCATGATGGAGCCTTG
The DNA here is from genome assembly GCA_051880415.1 of Lachnospiraceae bacterium. Classification (GTDB taxonomy): domain Bacteria; phylum Bacillota; class Clostridia; order Lachnospirales; family Lachnospiraceae; genus CAG-590. The sequence goes on from JBJENX010000051.1 coordinate 18,920, forward strand.
GGACGGTCCCGCTTCCATTTTGTTTACAGATGGTGACATAATGGGTGCAGTTCTTGACCGTAACGGTCTTCGTCCTTCCCGCTACATGATTACCGATGATGATAACCTGATTTTATCTTCGGAGGTAGGTGTACTTGATATAGACGCAAGCCACATTGTTATGAAGGAAAGACTTCATCCCGGTAAAATGCTGTTGGTTGATACTGTAAACGGTAAGTTAATTTCAGATGAAGATTTAAAGAATATGTATGCATCTGCCCAGCCTTATGGTGAGTGGTTGGATTCTAATCTTGTATATCTTAAGGATTTAAAGATTCCAAATCATAAGGTGCCGGAGCATACAAAGGAAGAGCGTCAGCAGCTGCAGCGTGCCTTTGGTTATACCTATGAGGATTTAAATACCATTTTACCTATGGCACAAAACGGAACAGAGGCTATTCAGGCAATGGGTATTGATTCCCCACTGGCAGTGCTTTCTGATATGAAACAGCCGTTATTTAATTATTTCAAACAGTTATTTGCCCAGGTAACCAATCCGCCTATTGATGCCATTCGTGAGGAAGTTGTTACATCAACATCCGTATATCTTGGAGCGGATGGTAATATCTTAGAGGAGAAACCGGAAAACTGTAAGGTGCTTAAAATATTTGATCCAATTCTTACAAGTATTGATTTACTTAAGATTCGTTATATGGAAGTAGAAGGATTAAAGGTTGCTGAGCTTCCTATTACTTACTATAAGAATACATCCTTGGAAAAAGCCATTGAACGGTTATTTGTAGAGGCTGACAGATTGTTTAGGGATGGAGCCAATATTATGATTATGACAGACCGTGGGGTAGATGAGAATCATGTGGCAATTCCTTCCCTCCTTGCGGTATCTGCTTTGTCACAGCATCTGGTACGTACGAAGAAAAAGACTTCCGTGGCGTTAATCTTAGAGAGTGCAGAGCCTCGTGCAGTACATCATTTTGCGACCCTGTTAGGTTATGGTGCATCTGCGATCTGTCCGTATCTTGCCCAGGAGTCCATTAAGGAGCTGATTGATACCAACCGTCTGGATAAGGACTACTATGCAGCCGTAAATGATTATAATTCTGCAATCATTCACGGTATTGTTAAGATTGCTTCCAAAATGGGTATCAGTACCATTCAATCTTACCAGAGCTCACAGAACTTCGAGGCGATCGGTATTGATAAGGCAGTGGTAGACCGGTACTTTACTAACACGGTAAGCCGTGTAGGTGGTATTGACCTTAAGGACATTGAAAAACAGGTGGATGAACTTCATTCTGCTGCATTTGACCCATTAGGACTTCCAATGAACCATGCATTAGAGTCCAGTGGAAGCCATAAGGTGCGTAGCGGTAAGGAGGATCATTTGTATAATCCTGTAACCATTCATTTGTTACAGCAGGCAACAAGAGAAGGAGATTACAATATCTTCAAGCAATATACAAAACAGCTTACGGAAGAAATGGAGCCAATGAACCTTCGTGGATTAATGGAGTTTAATTATCCGGAAAAGGGAATTCCAATTGAAGAGGTTGAGACGGCCGATTCCATTGTAAAACGTTTTAAAACCGGTGCCATGTCCTATGGTTCCATTTCCCAGGAAGCCCATGAGACTTTGGCGATCGCCATGAATATGTTAGGAGGTAAGTCAAACTCCGGTGAAGGTGGAGAAGACCTTGAACGTCTTACAGTAGGAGAAGACGGAAAGGACCGTTGCTCTGCCATTAAACAGGTAGCCTCAGGACGTTTTGGTGTTACCTCTAAGTATTTAACCAGTGCAAAAGAGATTCAGATTAAAATGGCACAGGGTGCAAAGCCCGGTGAGGGTGGTCATTTACCGGGAGGTAAGGTATATCCATGGATTGCCAAGACCAGACATTCAACCCCGGGTGTAGGACTTATTTCACCACCACCTCATCACGATATATATTCTATTGAGGATTTGGCACAGTTAATCTATGACTGTAAAAATGCAAATACAGATGCAAGAATATCCGTAAAACTGGTTTCTGAAGCCGGTGTAGGAACGGTTGCTGCCGGTGTTGCAAAGGCAGGAGCTCAGGTTATTTTGGTATCCGGTTATGACGGAGGTACCGGTGCGGCACCGGGCAATTCCATATATAACGCAGGTCTTCCTTGGGAGTTAGGTCTTGCTGAGACCCACCAGACCCTGATTATGAATGATTTGCGTAATAAGGTTATCCTTGAAACAGATGGTAAGCTTATGACCGGCCGGGATGTTGCCATTGCAGCTATGTTAGGAGCAGAGGAATTTGGATTTGCAACAGCCCCACTTGTAACCATGGGCTGCGTTATGATGCGTGTATGTAATTTAGATACCTGTCCTGTTGGTGTGGCAACCCAGAATCCGGAGCTTCGTAAGCGGTTTAAGGGAAAACCGGAATATGTTGTAAACTTTATGGTATTTATTGCTGAGGAGCTTCGTGAATATATGGCCCGTCTTGGTGTCAGAACCGTGGATGAGTTAGTTGGACGTACAGACCTTCTTAAGGCATCTCCAAAGGCTTTGGAGAATAAAGTGGATTTATCGGCTATTTTAAATAATCCATTTGCAGACAGTCCTCAGAATAAGATTGTATATGATAAGAAAAATGTATATGACTTTGAACTGCCTTCTACTGTGGATGAGAAGATTTTACTGAAAAACTTCAAGGATGCCCTTAACAAAGGACAGAAGAAGAGTATAGAGATTGATGTAAAGAATACGGACCGTTCCGTTGGAACAATCTTTGGTTCAGAGATTACAAAGAAATACTATAATACCTTGGATGATGATACCTATACTGTAAAATGTAACGGTTCCGGTGGACAGAGCTTTGGTGCATTTATTCCAAAGGGACTTACTCTGGAACTGGTTGGTGACAGCAATGACTACTTTGGTAAGGGATTATCAGGTGGTAAGTTGATTGTTTATCCGCCTAAAACAGCACAGTATAAACCAGAGGAAAATATTATTATTGGTAATGTGGCATTATATGGTGCAACATCAGGTTCCGCTTATATTAATGGTGTTGCCGGTGAACGTTTTGCAGTGCGTAACTCCGGTGCGACGGCTGTGTGTGAAGGTGTTGGTGACCATGGCTGTGAATACATGACAGGTGGACGTGTGGTTGTACTTGGTAACACAGGTAAGAATTTTGCTGCCGGTATGAGTGGTGGTATTGCTTATGTCCTTGATAAAGACAGTGACCTGTATATGAAGCTTAATAAAGAAATGGTTTCCATTGAAGCTGTTTCCGATAAATATGATGTGTCTGAGTTAAAAACAATGATTCAGGATCATGTGGCATATACCAATTCTTCTATTGGTAAGGAGATTCTGGATAATTTTGGAGAGTATCTGCCATTATTTAAAAAGATTATTCCTCATGATTACAAGAAGATGATGAATATGATTGTACAGATGGAAGAGAAGGGCTTAAGCTCAGAAGCAGCACAGATTGAAGCATTTTATGCACTTAAGAAATAAAGAAAGGGGAAAATGAAAATGGGAAAAGCAACAGGATTTCTTGAGTTTGAAAGACAAACCAGTACAGAAATTGAACCAAAAGAAAGAATTAAGAATTTTAATGAGTTCCATGTTCCTCTTTCGAGGGAGAAACAGCGGGAACAGGCGGCAAGATGTATGGAATGTGGAGTTCCCTTTTGCCAGTCCGGAATGATGATTGGGGGTATGGCTTCCGGCTGCCCGCTTAATAATCTGATTCCTGAGTGGAATGATTTACTTTATCATGGAAATATGGATGTGGCTTATGAACGTCTTACAAAAACCAACAGCTTTCCGGAATTTACTTCCCGTGTGTGTCCGTCACCATGTGAAGCTGCCTGTACCTGTAATTTAAACGGTAAGCCGGTATCCAATAAGGAAAATGAGAGAGACATTATAGAAAATGCCTATAAAACAGGATTGGCAGCTCCAAAGCCGCCTACAGTTCGTACCGGAAAGAAGGTAGCAGTTATCGGTTCCGGCCCTTCCGGCCTTGCAGCAGCAGACCAGTTAAATAAGAGAGGTCATTCTGTAACCGTATACGAAAAAAGCGACCGTGTTGGCGGACTGTTGATGTATGGTATTCCTAATATGAAATTAGAGAAGCATATTATTGACCGTAAGATAGAGGTTATGAAGGCTGAGGGTGTTCAGTTTGTAACCAATGCCAATGTTGGTGCTACAAAGTCGGTTATGACTCCAAATGTTGCCAAGGATGATGAGATGGCAGCATATCTTACAAATAAGGAAGAGAAAGCAGTTAAGGCAGACGGTATTTTAAAAGAATATGACAGCGTTGTTCTTGCCTGTGGTGCTTCCAATCCAAGGGATATTAAGGTGAAGGGAAGAGATGCCAAAGGAATCTATTTTGCCGTCGATTTCCTAAAAACAACCACGAAAAGTCTCTTAAACTCTGAGTTTAAAGATAAGCAGTTTGTAAATGCCAAAGGAAAGAATGTGTTGGTTATTGGTGGTGGTGATACCGGTAATGACTGTGTAGGAACATCCATCAGGGAAGGCTGTAAAAGTATTGTTCAGCTTGAGATGATGCCAAAGCCACCTGTATGCCGTGCTGCCAACAATCCATGGCCTGAATGGCCGAAAATCCTTAAGACAGATTATGGTCAGGAAGAGGCTATTGCCGTATTTGGTAAGGATCCAAGAATCTATGAAACAACCGTTAAGGAGTTTGTAAAGGATAAGGATGGAAATGTGACAAAGGCTGTTTGTGTGAAGCTTGAATGGAAGAAGGATGCAAAAACAGGCCGTATGAATATGACAGAGATTGCCGGCAGTGAATATGAGATTCCATGTGACATTGTATTGATTGCGGCAGGATTTTTGGGATGCCAGGAATATGTTGCCAAAGCATTTGGAGTTGAATTAAATGAACGTACCAATGTGAAAACCCAGTCAGGTGAATATGCTACCAATGTAGACAATGTATTTACGGCAGGAGATATGCACAGAGGCCAGTCTTTAGTTGTGTGGGCAATTAGGGAAGGAAGAGAAGTTGCCCGGGCAGTAGATACGTCATTAATGGGTTACTCCAATATATAATATTATGTAAACCTTTTTGGCGCGGCGCCATATAATTAAATAGACGGCATAAAATATGTTTTACCAACAAAAACATATTTTATTGCCGTTATTTTTGTTTGTGGAGGCGCCGCAATTCAATGTTTATGTATATATTAATGAAAGCGATTGTATATATAGATATGTCTATAAACAGCTTCAGAAAGAGGAAAATGGATGCCAAAAGGGATATTTGCGACCGCCGGTACTTAATGAGTGCAAAGCACGAATTTAGTACCGTTGCGTGGAGCAACTAAGCGAAAGCGGTCCCGGCTTGGAATCCATTTTCCTCTTTCTGAAGCGTCCGTTATAAAGTGTAATTGTAATTTTCTATTTAAAAAAGAGAAAAATACTGTTATAATATTTAGTGTGTTAGGAACCATATTGTTATGTTTATGGTTTCTCACAGAGGATTTTTACAGTAGAAGGGAACGATATTATGAAATACATTATAATCATTTTATTGATTTTATTTTTGATATATATGGTGGCATGGACTTATAATCTTTATATTCACACCAGCCGGCAGAATAAATTGAACCGGATTAATGAGTTAAAGGCGAAGCGTGAGACAAAGCCGGATAATGGTAAAGAAGAGACAGAGGATAAGGAAAACGGGATTTCGGAAACTGCTTCGGTTACCGTTGATGATAAAAAAGAAACCGGCAAAAAAGTTGTTTTTGGTAAGGCAGCGGTTAAGAAGGATACGGAAGAAGTTAAGGTTGAGGATCCAAGGGATTATTGGCTTAATAAACAGGAACTGGAACGATGCGAGACTGACAAGGAAAAGGCAGAGTGTTATCATTATTTTGACAGTGTAGAAGAGGGGTTCCGTGGTTTGTTGTTAGAGATATACGATTGCGGACTTGTGCGTATTGATGAATTGGAAAATATTGCATATGGTGAGAACCGTTTTGATAACATGGACATGTCTTTCTTAGAGGAATTAGATAAAGATGATGACGTGGTTGCGGTTTTAGATGGAGCAGATAGGGTAATCGTTGATGCAGCAAAAAATCTTGATAAGAATGATCCGGGAATTACGGATATTAAAGGTACTTTATCAGACGGTGTAGAAAATGTCCTTAAAGCCGTTGATGAAGAAAAGAAGAAAGAAGAAAAGAAGAATGAGCCGATTTCTAAGAAGGAGGAAGTGTCTGTGGAAAAGGCACGTTATGACAGAGCTAGAACCTCCAGTCAGGAAATTCGTAATAAAATATTCTTAAAGTGGGATGGATATGTATCGGATTTGTACGATATCATAGAGATTAAGGCAAGCAAGGAGACAAAACATAAGATTAAGAAGGCACTCCGTGATTATGGATATAGTGATGTGGATGTTCTCTTAAAGAGTCCGGAATAAAAAACAGGGGATTTGTTCCCCTGTTTTTTTATGCTTCTTCCTGCTCTTCAATATTTCTCACACTGCTTTTATAAGTAAGTGCCAATGCAACAATATTGGCAGCGGCTAGTATAATTACCATAATCAGCGCTGTTGTTACGATTGCAATTTCTGTTTTACAAAATAGGAAGAATCCTCCCACACATACAATAACCGTAAATGCAATAGAGATTGCCATGGAAAAAAAGGTATTGTAATTTTCCCTAAGAGCACTTAGTTCATCATCCCAGATAAGCTTTGGCTGAATGGAATCAATATAGATTCCCATGAAGGATACAAAGGTAACTGACATCAGGGAAAGAAACAGATACATAAATATATGTATGACAGGTACTTTCACAAGAATACAGAAAGGTATAAAATATATCCATACCCCAAGTATTGGAAATAAAACACCGATAAATACCTTTACATTCCATTGGGTCTCATATGGAACAGGGATGTATTTCATAAAGGAAAAATGCTTCCCTTCCCGGGAAATAGAGTTGGAACTTAAGCTGTTAAGTGCCGATACAATGACAGACACACCGATGATTCCCAAAAGGAAAATAAGCTGGATACGGATGTCCATTCTTGCATATGCTTCCTGTAGCTGTTGTAAACTAATTGGGTTACTTTGCAGCTTGTACATTGCGTAAGCAAATATAGGCCAGATAAAATTAATGGCAATACAGTTTGTAAAGAACACCGGTGTTCTTAGGAGAATACGAAGTTCCTTTAAAAAGTATGCGTATGACTGACTGTGCTGCCTTGTGTGGTTTAACAGATAATCCAGGGATTTTGTTTTCTTTGCAGATGGAGAGGATGTTAAACCAATGACACCTTTAAAATATAAGCCCTCTGCTAACAGCAAAAGTACTGCTACGGCAACGGCGTTTATAATTATATATTCAAGTAATGCCAATAAGCTTCCTTCACTAAAGGTTTTAACAAATAAAGGCACGTTTGGAAATACAATATTCATTACGTTAAAAAATGTCTGGTCCCCGGAAGCTAAGGTTTCTACATAAGTGTCAATATCCATATTCTGTAAAAAACCAATGGAACCGACCAGGATTAAAACCAATGCAAAAATAAGGATTACGGATATTCTCTGGATAATATCCTTGTTACGGATAATTCTGGTAAATCCCATGACAATCAAGCTTAAAATTCCACAATATGCAAGGGGAAGAATGGGAAGGGTTATTACACCGATAACAGATAATATCCAATTAAAAATCCCCATTTTAGAACCAATACCATAGCCTATGATACATGACAGTACTAAAATAAACTGCATTATATTTTCATTGTAAAAGGTTGCGGTAAATTTGGCTGCCACAATCTGATATGCCCGAAGGGGCCATGGAAGAAGATATTCTATATCATTTGAGAAGAAAAATTCATTAAATACAATGCTGATACCAAATATAACTGTAAAAATGCATATGACATGAAACATAAGCTGGATTCCAAGTGCCTGACAACCCAGGGGCATCAGGGTTTCCGTCATAAGCTTTACTAGCATGCCCACACCAAGGGATACAGGTAAAAGGACACCAAAGACTGCAAATATGGAAAGAATAACAATCATTATTTTTCGCCTTTTATCCTGGGCTTTGCTCATCCCAATGGCAGCAATAAAGGTTTTTGTAAGAGTAAAATAACTATTCATGGGCAGTCATCTCCAAAAAGATTTTCTCCAAATCCCTGTGGGGATATTGGGCAGTAAGTTCCTCTAAAGTACCATAGAATAAAGTTTCACCATGATTAATGATGATTACTTTGTCACATAATTTTTCTGCAACCTCTAATACATGGGTGGAAAAAAGAACAGAATTTCCTGCATCTGCGTGTTCTCTCATCATATTTTTCAGATTATATGCCGATTTTGGATCAAGACCTGTCAGAGGTTCATCAAGAATCCATACTGCAGGGTCGTGAACCAAAGCTGCAGCTACCATCATTTTCTGGCGCATACCATGGGAATAACTTTGCATTGGCTTACCAAGAACATCAGCAAGGTCAAACCGGGTAGCAAAGGTTTTGATTCGTTCCTTCCGTACATCTAATGGAACTTTATAGATATCAGATATAAGATTCATGAATTCTATACCCTTAAGACGTAAGAACATATCCGGACTGTCTGCAATGTAACCGATTTCCTGCTTTGCCTCTAAGGGTGTTTTTTGCATATCATGTCCGTTAATCAGTATGGTTCCACAGTCAGGTTTTAAAATTCCCGTCATCATTTTAAGGGTAGTGGTTTTGCCGGCACCGTTTGGACCGATAAAACCAACGATTTCTCCGTCCTTTACCGTCAGGTTAAGATTATTAACGGCTCTTACGGAACCATTATAGGTTTTTGTTACATTTTCAATCTGAATCATACTTTTTCCTTTCCTGTTGATATTTTTACAGGTAATTGCGAAACGCAGGTTTTTATAGAATACGTTGTGAAATTGTAACAAATATATTTTCAGGGACGCTCTCGCTTCATTGTAAACGTAGCAGTACTAAGCTCGGAAATACCTCGCTAAGTACTGACGTTCACAAAGACCCTTCAAACATATATTGTTAAATTTGCACAACTTATATTTCGTAAAGATGCGTTTCGCAATTATCTATTTTATGCGTCCTCCGATTTGGAATCTATTATATATATCTTAGGTGATACTGTTGCATCTTTGGATGCAACGGAATATATGGTGCCGGCATAGGTATCCCCATCATTTTGGGGACTGGCATATACAGTATTGGTAATAGATAAGTCCTGTCCCATATAGCCTAGAACATTTTGGACATAGGCCTGAGTCTCCTTAAATGGAGGGATTCCGTTATATTTTTCTACATTTCCGGGACCTGCGTTATAAGCAGCCAATACAAGGGAGATATCCTGCTGGAACCTATCCATTAACTGAGATAAATATTTTGCTCCCCCCATAATATTTTGCTGAGGGTCATAAGCATTAGACACACCTAAGGAGGAGGCGGTGGAAGGCATTAACTGCATAATTCCCATTGCCCCTGCTGATGAAGTGCAATTAGGATTAAAATCCGACTCCTGCTTTGCCACAGCCTTAAGAAGATTCACATCCAGATTATATTCCTTTGCAGCATCCTGGAAATATTGCTCTAACTGGGATGGTGCTATTACTGTCTTTGCACTGATGTCTGAAGTGATTCCATTATCTTCCGGTGTGGCATATATGATAGTTTCCTGTTGAAGAATTTTATCAAATATTCCACTTTGCGGATTTTTTGTTTTCTGAAAGGCATTGTAGGAACGTTCGTCCACATATCCTACCCCGTCTATGTATATCATAGCTTTCTCCTTATATGTATAAGATTCGGTAATTGCGAAACTCGTTTTTTATTTTTAAAGTATTAGTTGTACAAAATATACAATTCATATGTAATGGCACTTTGGAGCCGTCGGTACTTACAATGAGCACGTAGTGAGGTGTTTCCGAACTAAGTGCTACATTGTTTAGTACCGTTACGAGCGACAAGTAGCGAGAGCGTGCCTTACATTGAATTTTATATTTTGTACAACTTTGTTTAATGAAAATCAGGGTTTCGCAATTATCATGTATAGGTTTTTCCATGAGGATATTATACATTATAATTTTGTAAATGAAAAGTTATGAATATCTTAAAATTATTAGTAGCCAAAACATGATTTTTGGAGTAAAATTACATTGAATTTTACTGTATATTTATACGAGAATTGGGAGAAGGCTATGTATTTAAATCAGGTGAATCCATATAGCATCAGTAAACAGCATAAAAGAGAAAAATTACACATAAAAGAAAGAATACAGTTGTTATTTGACAAAGACAGTTTTACGGAGTTTTATCCTTTTGATGATAACATGTCAGGATATGATGGTGTGATTACAGGTTATGGTAATGTTTGCGGACAGAGAGTGTATTTTTACGGACAGGATTTTACCTGTATGGGAGGAACCTTTGGTTATCAGCATAGCAGACAGATTATTGCAATTATCAAAGAGGCTATAAAAGCAAAGAAACCGGTAGTTGGGATTTATGATGGCGGAGGTGCAAGAATTCAGGAAGGTGCAGCTTCTGTGGCCGGCTGTGGAGAATTGTTTAGAATGAATGCCATTGCATCAGGTTATATTCCCCAGATTTCCATTATTGCCGGAACCTGTGCAGGAGGAGCCGTATATTCTCCGGGTCTTACTGATTTTGTGTTTACCATTGATAAGATTAGCAATATGTTTGTTACCGGTGCCAAGGTAATCAATGAGGTACAGGGAACAGATTATTTGATTGAGGAATTAGGCGGAGCATCCATCCATTCCAAGATAAGCGGAGTGGCACATTTCCGTACCCCTGATGAAAGAAGCTGTTATGCGAAAGTGCGTCAATTAATAGACATGCTTCCTCCATGCTATGAGGATAGCAGAATCTATAGGACGGATGCATATTGTGAGAAGGATTTAAGTGATATTCGTAATTTCCTGCCTGAGGATTCATGGGAACCTTTTGATGTACATGAGATTATATATGAAATATTGGATGATGACAGCTTTTTAGAGGTACATGAAGAGTTTGCACAGAATATAGTTGTGGGTTTTGGAAGACTGGGTGGCATTACCGTTGGTGTGGTTGCCAATCAAACCCTATATGCCAATGGTTCCATTGATGTAGATGGTTGTGATAAGGCAGCACATTTTGTTCAGTATTGTGACTGTTACAATATTCCCATTATTACGCTGGCAGATTCTACGGGATTTGTTATGACGGCAGAACAGGAACATAAAGGGCTGATACGTCATGGGGCAAAGCTTATTCAGGCTTATGCAGGTGCTACTACCATACGGCTTACGGTTATTATTAGAAAAGCCTATGGAGGACCATATATTTTTATGGGATGTAAGCAGTTAGGAGCAGACAAACATTATGTATGGCCAAAGGCAGAAGTGGCGGTTATGAAGGCAGAGGGAGCAGTTGCTGTAATCAGTCACAGTCAGCTGGGTCATTTGGAAGGAAAAGAAAAAGAGGCTTTCCTGGAGGAACAGCTGACAGAATATAAACGGAAATATATGAACAGTGATATGGTGTTAGAACGCCATTTTGTAGATGCGGAACTGGCACCGGAGCAAACCAGAAGACAGTTGTATCAGGATTTGATTCATTTTTCCCAGATAAGGGAGGAATATCCTGTTACAAAGAAACATGCGAATATCCCGGTGTGATAGATGGGATAGGGAGGAGTACCCATGATTCTTAATTACAATATTAATTTTGAATTATCGTCAATTATATTTTTATCTCTTTTACTGATTATTTTTGGGATGTTGTATGACCTTAAAATCAGTGTTAATAATGCATACTTTAAGCTGGTAATATTCGTTTTGTTGACCGGTGTTTTGGATGTAATAACGGCATTTACCATTGATAATTATTTAATGGTGGATCCCCTGCTTAATACCATTATTAATACAATATATCTGATAGCGGCCATAACATCATCCTTTTTCTTATATTGGTTTGTCCTTGTTTATGTTAATGGAAAAGAACAGTTTAAAAAACTGACCAGTGTCAATGTTGCTATACTCATTGGGTATGTATTTTTGTCAGTGATAAATGTATTTACGGGTATTTTATATTCCTTTGACATGTATGAAGGATATGTTCCCGGTTATCTTTTTATACTGAATTATCTGATTCCTTTGTATTATATTATATGCGGGGGAGTTGTCTATGCAGGTAATTATAAGAAGTTTTCCATTAAGGAAAGTGTGTTAATGGTGTTATGTATGGTGGTAGCCGTAAGCGGTTCTTTGATTCAGCTTTTCGTATTACCTGAAGTTTTATTGTCTGTATTTACACTGTCAATTAGCATTTTCTTAATGCGTATCTTTACGATAGATTCTTCTCATCAGGAGCTTAGCAGGGAGGTAGAGCAGTTAAAAGCAGATAAAGAAGATGCCCTTAAGGCATATGATATTGCAATGGAAGCAAATCAGGCAAAAACAGATTTTCTTTCTAATATGTCCCACGAGATTCGTACCCCTATTAATGCGGTTATGGGCTATAACGAACTGGTCATAAAAGAAACCAAAGAAAGCCGTACAACGGAGTATTCCTTAAATATTCAGGCAGCGGGACAGACGATACTGTCCTTGGTAAATGATATTTTGGATTTTACCAATATTGACGGAGGCAATCTAAAGATTGAGAGGGATGAATATTCCGTATTGTCTCTGTTACAGGATGTTGTAACATATGTGCAGTTTAATACAGAAAAGAAAAATCTGGAATTAAAGGTAGATATAGATGAGAAGCTGCCTAAAATGTTATCCGGTGATATGGGACACCTTGTTCAGATTTTTAATAATCTGACTGCAAATGCGGTGAAATACACTATGGAAGGATTTGTTGAGGTATCTGTTCATTGGACACCTAAGGATGAAAAGACCGGTTATATGGAAGTGTTTGTGAAAGATACCGGAATTGGCATGAAGGAAGAGGAAGTACAAAAGATTCAGGATTCCCTTAAACAATATGATGAAAAGAGTGCCCGTAATATTCCGGGAGCAGGTCTTGGTCTTCCCATTGTCATGAAATTACTTGATTTAATGAATAGCAAATTAGATATTCAAAGTGTTTATGGTAATGGAAGTATTTTTTCTTTCCGGGTTTTGCAGGCCGTTGTTGATGAAAAACCAATTGGCAGGATTGAAAGAAGTAACCGAATCAATATTATTGCTCAAAATGATGAAGAAGTAACCTTTTATGCACCTAAGGCTAGAATCCTTGCAGTTGATGATAACCGCATGAATTTGGATTATGTATGTGAGGCATTAAAGGATACCGGTGTGTGCGTTGACACTGCACAAAATGGTGAGGAAGCCCTTTCACTTCTACGTAATAATTCATATCATATGGTATTACTTGATCATATTATGCCAATTCTTGATGGTATGGAAACATTAAAAATTATTCAGGATGAACATATATGTGATGATATACCGGTTATTGCCATTACTGCAAATGCAGCCATAGGGGAAAAGGAGAATTATATTTCTGCCGGATTTACGGATTATATGGCAAAGCCTGTGAATGGCCGTCAGTTAAAGACTTTGATTCTAAAATATCTGCCAAAGGATTTGTTGGAAGAAAAGCATGATGGGGAAGTATCCTCTTTCCTGGATGAGTTAAAAGAGTTTTTAGATGTAAATACCGGAATGACATATTGTTGTAATAGTGAGGATTTTTACAAAGAAATGCTTACAACCTATGTTGATAATAATAAAGTGGCGGAGCTTGAAGATTGTTTTAAGGAAGAGGATTTGGAAAATTACAGAATACAGGTACATGCATTAAAAAGTACCTCTATGTCTATAGGAGCCGTAACCTTATCTGAGGCTGCAAAGGCGCTTGAAATGGCTGCAAAGGAAGAAAGAGTAGGATATATTGAAGAACATCATGCAGAAGTCGTAGAGGCTTATAAATCTTTACTGGGTGAATTGGAGCTGGTGCTTACAGATTCTAAGTCGGAAAATGCATTGGAGGAAATGCCGGAAGATGCCATGGATGAGTTAGATGAAAAACCATGTATTTTAGTAGTTGATGACAGTGCCATAAACCTTCGAAGTGCGGAGCATATGCTTGAGGATAAATTCCTGGTACACAGCATGACATCCGGTAAGTTGGCATTGGAATTTTTGGAAAAAACATTGCCGGATTTGATTCTCCTTGATTTGCATATGCCGGAGATGGACGGCTTTGAAGTGATGGAACGGATTCAGGCGGATGACAGATATAAAGATATTCCGGTAGTATTTTTAACTGCTGATGATGACAGGGATACGGAGATTAAAGGATTTCAAATGGGAGCTCTTGATTTCATAAAGAAGCCTTTTGTGGCAGATATTATGATTCAGCGTATTAATCGTATTTTGGAGCTTGACCGTCTTCAAAAACGTTTGCAGCAGGAGGTTTTAAAACAGACCCGTAAGGCGGAAGGAAGACGCCGTAAGGTGGAAAGACTGTCATTACAAATGGTAAAAACCTTAGCAGGAACAATTGATGCAAAGGACAAATATACAAATGGTCATTCTGAAAGGGTGGCTGAGTATGCAAAAGAGATTGCAAAGCGTGTTGGAAAATCCCAGAAGGAACAGGAAGATATATACTATATGGGACTTTTACATGATATTGGTAAAATTGGTGTTCCGGATGAAATTATTAATAAAACCAGCAGATTAACGGATGAAGAGTATGAGATTATAAAAACTCACCCTTCTATTGGTGCGGATATTCTGAAAAATGTATCGGAAATGCCGGATATTGCCATTGGTGCACATTGGCATCATGAACGTTTTGACGGTAAGGGATATCCTGATCATTTAGAGGGAAAAAATATTCCGGAGATAGCAAGGATTATCGGGGTGGCAGATGCTTATGATGCCATGACTTCAAACAGAAGTTATCGTGATGTGCTGCCTCAGGAAGTAGTACGTAGTGAGATTAAAAAAGGAAAGGGTACACAGTTTGATCCTGATTTTGCAGATGTAATGCTTAGGATGATTGATGAAGATACTGATTACCTTATGAGGGAGAGATAAAGAGTTATGGATAAAATTGTATATTTTGATTATTGTGCATTATGTACTTTAATTGTATTATTTTTATCTACAATATTTCGTGGTTTAACAAAAGGCAGAGTGAACAGGATGTTTTTAATCATTACCTGGGTTTGTATCATTACCACGGTTGCGGATATTTGTGCTGTGAATTTTGATATGCATTATGCCGGAGCGGTTACCGCAAAATACATTGCCCATGTGGTTTATCTTGTGCTTCATATTTTTACACCCCTGTTATACGCCTATTATATATTTGCATTAACAGATACATGGCATAAATACAGGGATAATCTGATTCGGATGTGTTTGCTTTGGAGCCCTTTCTTTCTATGTGCCATTCTCCTTCTGGTTGTTAACTTAATTGAACCTGTTATGTTTTGCATTAATGAAAATGGACAGTATACAAGGGGACCATTGTTTATTCTGTTGTATGTGGAATCCGTTATTTATATGGTTTTTGGGATGATATATCTGATTGTTCATCACAAGGTATTTAGTAAGAGAAGATTTATATCCTTGATATCTGTTTTTCCTCTGATGTTTATTGCAGTGGTGGTTCAGTATTTTTATCCTGTATACATATTAGAAATGTTTGGCAATGCCCTTGGTCTTTTGTTTGTTTCCATGATGGTGCAAAGACCGGAGGAAATTATAGATATTGATACCGGGCTTAATAAACTGGCGGCATATGTGGATGATATGAATCGTGCATTTATTAGTGAGAAGGCAGAGGATATTGTCATGATTAATGTTACAAACTATGCTTCCATACGTGATATGTTAGGGTATGACGGCATGAATCACTTGATGAGGAGTGTAGCCAGAAAAATGACGGCGTTAAATGAGTCCTATCATTTAAATGCCATGCTGTATTATCTTTCCCAGGGAAAGTTTCGGTTTGTTATTGAAAAACCTCATATGCATCAGACGGAAGAAATTGCAAAGGAAATGAATAAGATATTAAAACAGGATATGCATATTAACCAAATGGAAGTAAATCTCCTTTGTTGTGTATGCATTACCCATTGTCCTGAAGATATTAATGATGTGGATTCTCTGTTAGCATTTGGAAACGATTTAAATGCAAAGTTTTACAATGGTTCTGTTTTGCATGCCTCTGATATCTACAGAAAAGATTATTATGATATCATGCGGGATATTGACCGGATTATTGAGGATGCACTTCAAAATCATAGGTTTGAAGTATATTATCAGCCGATATATTCTGTGAATGAAAAAAGATTTAATTCGGCAGAGGCATTACTAAGACTTAAGAATGAAACATATGGTTTTATTTCACCGGATATTTTTATTCCTGCGGCTGAAAAAAGTGGGGCAATTCATAAAATCGGAGATTATGTATTAGAAGAGGTTTGCAGTTTTATTGCAAGTGAAGAGTTTGATAATCTGCAGCTTGATTATATAGAAGTAAATCTATCTGTTGTGCAGTGTATGCAGAATAATCTGGCGAAGCATGTGATAGAGATTCTTGATCAATATCATGTAGAACCCGGCAGGATTAATCTTGAAATAACTGAGACAGCAGCTACCTATTCCCAGAATACCATGATGGAGAATCTGGATGTTTTGGTAAATGCTGGGATCTGCTTTTCCTTAGATGATTTTGGTACCGGATATTCCAATATGAGAAGAATTGCAACTATGCCATTTCATATTGTGAAACTGGACAAAACATTTACACAGATTAACCAGAATCCCAACCTTTTGATTGTATTGGAAAATACAATTAAGATGATTAAAGCCATGAACATGAAAATTGTAGTGGAGGGTATTGAAACAGAACAGCTTGTGAATCAGTTTTCAAATCTCCAGTGCGAATATATTCAGGGATATTATTATTCCAAACCCATACCAAGAGAAGAATTTGTGGCATTTATTCAAAATTCCCAATAGTATAAAAAGACAGGGGTGTGACACTGTTTTTTTGTCACACCCCTTATTTTTTAGTACAGGGAATCTCCTGTGTGAATATCCTTGTAGTTATCAAGCTTAATGGCAGATACAATAAGATTATAGCTTAGCAGGGCGACCTGTTGGGAATTTAATTTGTCGTCATTTAACCAGGTATATAAAATGGAAGATAGGCCATTCACCAGATAATTGTTTATATAGGGAGTAAGGGCCGGATCTATATGATAGTAGCGGAGGTTACTATCTATATAAGGCAATATCTGATCCTTGAAGTATTCAAAAAAAGGAAGGCTATGCTGATCCTTTGTCATTTTTCTTAATATGCTTTTGTGAGGTGCCAGTGAAATTGTAAAATAACGAAGGAGAGAATAGATCTGGGTTTCGCTACTGATTGTAATCTTTTCAGGCAGGGAGGTGAATATCTGATGTGCCAGTTTTTGGTTGATTCCTTCAATTACATCATCAATGGAGTCGTAGTTATTATAAAAGGTCTTTCTGTTAATATCCGCAGCTTCGGCCAATTCGCTTATGGAGATTGAATCCAGAGGTTTTTTCTGCATTAATTCTAAAAGCGCATTCTCGATGGCAATGCGGGTTTTTCGTTTTCTTCTGTCAATGTTTGGTTCGTAATCGCTTAAATCCTGAATATTAAAGTTCATAGCTTACTCCTTTATGTGTATTTATATCTACGTTTTTATTTTGTGTGTATATTATATACCTAACACTTTAAAAAAGCAACGAGTGAGTAATAAAATGTGAAAAAAGTATGAAAAATAAATGGAATATTACACTTATGTATTTATTAATGAGTAATAAAGGACAACTATGGTATTAGTTGCCCATTGTTTTAGGCATAGTACAGGAATATAATTACCACTGTGAAAAGGAGATGAGCTTATGATAAAAAATGAATTAAAAGCTTTGTGGCACAACAAATTGTTGTTGCTGGTTTTGCTGGTGATTATTTTGATACCGGCAATGTATGCAGGCTTTTTCCTGGCATCCATGTGGGATCCTTATGGAGATTTAAAATATTTGCCTGTAGCAGTGGTAAACAAGGATAAGTCAGTAACCTACAACGATAAGGAGCTGACCGTTGGGAAAGACCTGGCCAAGAATTTGGAGGAGAATGATTCTATGGCATTTAATGTGGTAGATGAAGATACTGCAAGGAAAGGGCTTGAAAACGGTACTTATTATATGGTGATTACGATTCCTGAGGATTTTTCGAAAAATGCATCAACCCTTATGGATGAGACGCCAAAAAAGATGGTGCTTGATTATGAAACCAATCCCGGACGTAATTATATATCCATGAAATTATCCGAAAGTGCCATGAAAGAAATTAAATCCAATCTGACAGAAGAGATTACCCATACATATGCTGAAACAGTGTTTGACAGTCTGACAGATATTGAAGATGGTTTTGCTGATGCAGTGGATGGCACAAATGATATGTTGGAGGGAGAAGAGAAATTATTAGATGGTAATCATACCATTTCCGAAAATCTTCTGGTGTTATCAGAGGGAGCAGGTGAGTTAAAAACAGGTACGGATACATTGGCATCCGGTTCTAATGAACTGAATTCCCAAATGCCGGCTGTAACGGATGGAGCAGATAAACTGGCAACGGGAGCTACTCAGGTAAGTGATGGTGTGGACAAACTGGCTGGTGGACTATCCGGATTGACACAATCTGTTAATTCCAATATCGCCATACAGACAGAAAATCAAAAAACATTTGGGGAAAAGGTTGAAACGGATAAAGCAAATGTCAATACTGCAGTACAAAGTTATGCAACTAATCTTACAGGAAGTGTAGCCCAGGCAGCGGCGGGGACTGCTGCTCAGTATGCCGGAATGGCAGGTGCAAAAGCAGCGGCTTCCATTGCAGGCAATGCAGCATCTTCATATGTTATTATGCAGCTTGATGGATATATTGCGGAGGTTAATTTAGCGAGTGGGACGCCAACATCAGATGGATTTAGGGAGTATTTAACTAATCTTCAGATGTCATCAGGAGGTAGTTCTAGTGTTCCCCAGGCGGTACAAACTGCAATGAATCAAAACAATGAAACCATTTCTTCTGCAATACAGGCATCTTTGGCGGAAGGCTCTGAAGGAAAAACGGCAGTTTCCAATGCGGCGGCAGCTGTAGCACAGAGTGTAGATACATCGGGAATAACCTCGGCAGTTACAACCCTTGCAGGTGATGCAGGACAGCTTGGCGGTGCCACCGGTGCACTACAGGTATTAAATACAATTAATTCATCAGCAGATTTATCTCAGCTGCCAACTCTGGTAAATGGAGCAAAAGCATTAGCAGATGGTGCCAACAATCTGGCTGATGGAACAAAGCAGGTATCAGGGGCCGTCGACCAGATTGCAACCGGTTCTGCAAGACTATCCCAAGGGGCAGACCGGATTGCAGAAGGTTCCGGTTTATTGTCTGAGGGCTCTCTTACCTTGGGAGAGGGTCTGGTTTCATTACAGGATGGGACAAGAACATTACATGATGGGTTAGCAGATGGAAAAGATGAAATATCACAAAATGAAGCTTCTGATAAAACCCTTGATATGTTTGCACAACCGGTTGAAGTTCATGAAACAAAGATTACGGATGTGGAGAATAATGGACATGCAATGGCTGCTTATATGTTTTCCGTTGGAATCTGGGTTGCCTGTCTGGCATTTTGTTTAATGTATCCTTTGGCTAAATACACCGGAGAACTTACCAATGGTAAAGACTGGTGGGCAAGTAAAGCAGTTATTTTATATCCTATGGCTATTCTAATGGTATTGATGTTAATGCTTATATTACATGGTGCTTTAGGATTTGAACCTGCAAGCTGGGCAAAAACTATGGCGGTTGCATTTGCTGCAGTTGCATGTTTCATGTCCATTATGTATTTCTTTAATCTAATGCTAGGTAAGGTTGGAAGCTTCTTAATGCTATTATTTATGGTGTTACAGTTAGCCGGTTCTGCCGGAACCTATCCTGTGGAGATATCCGGTAAGCTTGCACAGGCACTTAATAAATGGATGCCTTTTACATATTCCGTAAATGGTTTCCGTGCAGGTATTGCAGAAAATGGACCAAGTGTTTTACATGAATGTGTAGTACTATTTGGCATTAGTATTGTATTTACATTACTTACCATAGGTGTATTTAGAATAAGAAGCTATAGAACCAAGCAGGGAAAACCATTTTTATATGATTGGTTAGAGGAAAAAGGCTTAGCATAAATTGTAAAACTTATTTACATTATTATTTCTTGTGATATACTTTAAATGCTACAATATCATAAAGGAGTAAAAAAATGTTATCAACAAATCATAATATTGCCATATTAACAGATTCCTGTGCTGATGTGCCAAAGGAATATGCAGATAAATATCATATATATACAGTTCCCATGTTAATTACCTGTGAGGATGGGGAATATAAGGACGGAGTTACCATTCATGCTGAGGATGTATATGCCAGATTGCACAATAATGAACTGCCAAAAACAAGTACTCCTCTTGGAGGGGATATTGAAGCAATGCTTGATTCCTTAAAAGAAAATGGTTATCAGCATGTTCTTGCAATTATGCTTTCCGGAGGACTGTCAAGTACGGTACAGTCAACAAGGTTAATTGCAGAGGAACATGAAATGGATGTATATGTAGTGGATTCTTTGTCAGCCAGTATAGGAAACGGAGCCATTGTGGTACAGGCTGCAAAATGGCGGGACAGTGGTATGGATTTTGAGACCCTTTGTAAAAAGGTGGAGGAGTTAACCCACCGTTCACCGGTATTTTTCTCTATTGACACATTGGAATATTTAATGAAGGGTGGACGTATCGGAAAGGCAACTGCCCTAGTAGGAACTGCACTTAATATTAAACCGATTCTGTCCTTTGATTTGGAGGGTGAAATATATTCAGCAGCAAAGGTTCGTGGCAGTAAGGCAATTATAAAGAAGCTGTTGGCTTTGATTGAAGAGGAATATAATAAACCTGAGTATAAGGGAATGGCCTATAATCTTGTAGTTGCTGATGGAGGTGCTCCCGAGGCGAGAGATGAATTAGAAGCAGAACTGGTTAAGAAGTTTCCTGATGCCAAAGATTTAATCCGGGCTAAAATAGGAGCTGCCCTTAGTGTATATTTGGGAGATGATTTGTTGGGAGCAGGTATACAGTTTATAAATGAATAATCGATAGAAAGCATATTTTGATGGATAATAACTTATGAATCAGGATATGCTTTTTTTATAATTTTAATTGACACGAAATGAGAATAATGCTAATATAATATCATCATATGAATACTTGTTCATATGATGATATTATTGATATGTTTTATTGGTAATTGCAAAACTCTTACTATAATAAGTATTTGTTGTAAAAAAATACAATTCATATGTAATGGCACTTTGGAGCCGTCGGTACTTACAATTGACACTTAGTGTCACATTGTTTAGTACCGTTACGAGCGACAAGTAGCGAGAGCGTGCCTTACATAGAATTGTATATTTTACAACAAATTTAATGAAATAAGAGTTTTGCAATTACCTAGATATGATTATATTCCGGGAGGTAAATGAATATGAAAAAGACTTATAAGATTGAAGTGGATTGTGCCAATTGTGCCAACAAAATGGAAGAGGCTGCTAAAAATACGGCAGGAGTATTGGATGCGGTTGTTAATTTTATGGCTTTAAAAATGATAATAGAATTTGAACAGGGTGCAGATGCTAAGACTGTAATGAAAGATGTGTTAAAAAATTGTAAAAGAATAGAAGAAGATTGTGAAATATATTTTTAGACAGGTATAAGGAATTGTCAGGCTGATTTAAGGGGAGGAACTACATGAACAGAAAACAGAAAAAAATGCTATATAGAATTATCATTTCTTCGATAATGATGGTTGTTCTTAAATATCTTGGAGGTGTAATTTTATTTGATTCATTTAAGGGAGGAACTGTTATACAGCTTGCTTTGTGGTTGGTTCCGTATATTATTATAGGATACGACATTATAAAAAAGGCAGTTAAAGGTATTATAAATCGTCAGGTATTTGATGAAAATTTTCTTATGACGGTAGCTACCTTTGGTGCAATTGTGATTTCTCTTATTGAGCAAAGCGGAGATTATGTTGAAGCTGTTGCAGTTATGCTGTTTTATCAGATTGGAGAGTTATTTCAAAGTTATGCGGTGGGAAAAAGCCGTCGTAATATTAGTGAGTTAATGGATATACGTCCGGATTATGCCAATATCGAAAGTGAAGGCAGGATATTGAAGGTTGATCCTGATGAGGTGGAAATAGGAACTGTGATTATTGTAAATCCCGGTGAAAAGGTGCCCATTGACGGTATTGTTATAGAAGGTGTGTCAAGTCTTAATACCAGTGCCCTGACAGGGGAAAGTGTTCCCAGGGATATCGGGACAGGGGAAGAAATCATCAGTGGCTGTATTAATATGACCGGAGTACTTAAGATTCGTACAACAAAGGAATTTGGGGAATCTACGGTGTCAAAGATTCTTGATTTGGTAGAAAATGCGTCTTCCAAAAAATCCCGTTCTGAGAATTTTATATCAAAATTTGCAAGATATTATACACCGGCTGTTTGTTATGGTGCTTTGGCGCTTGGTATCATTCCTCCCGTAATTATGATTCTTATGGGAAATGAGAGTACCGGTGCACTGTGGTTTGACTGGATATACCGTGCCCTTACTTTTTTGGTAATTAGTTGTCCTTGTGCCTTGGTTATCAGTATACCCCTTAGTTTTTTTGCCGGTATTGGTGGTGCAGGCAGTCAGGGTATACTTGTGAAAGGCTCCAGTTACTTAGAGGCTTTGTCAAAGGTTAAGTATGTTGTGTTTGATAAAACCGGAACCATGACCAAAGGTGTATTTGAGGTAAAAGATATCTACAGTGAGAGTATGGATCATGATAAATTGTTAGAATATGCTGCTTTGACAGAAAGTCATTCCTCCCACCCAATCAGTAGAAGTCTGCAGGAAGCTTATGGAAAGCCGATTGACATGGTAAGGGTTAAGGATATTGAAGAGATAAGTGGAAATGGTGTGATTGCCAAAGTAGATGATAAAAAAGTGGCGGTTGGAAATGATAAGTTAATGAAAAGACTTGATATTTCCTATAAGGAATGTACTCAAAAAGGTACCATTGTTTATGTTGCCGTTGATAACATATATGCAGGCTGTATCGTGATAGCTGATGTGCTGAAATCCACTGCAAAAGAGGGAATAAAAGAACTTAAGAAAGCAGGTATTGTTAAGACCGTAATGCTTACAGGAGATGCAAAATCAGTTGCAGACTCTGTTGCAGAAGAATTAAATATATCAGAAGTATATAGTGAGCTTTTGCCGGAAGACAAGGTAAATAAGGTGGAGGAGCTATTAAAAATCAAAGGTGACAAGGGTAAACTGGCATTTGTTGGGGATGGAATTAATGATGCTCCCGTTCTTTCAAGAGCAGATGTGGGAATTGCAATGGGTGCATTTGGATCTGATGCAGCAATTGAAGCGGCAGATATTGTTTTAATGGATGATGACCCCTTAAAAATTGCAAAGGCAATTAAGATTGCAAGAAAATGTATCAGAATTGTATATGAGAATATATATTTTGCCATTGGAATAAAACTGGTTTGTTTAGCACTTGGAGCCTTTGGGGTTGCCGGCATGTGGCTTGCGATATTTGCTGATGTTGGAGTGATGGTAATTGCTGTATTAAATGCAATCCGGGCACTTTTTGTAAAAAAACTGTAACCGGTAATATTTAAGACAGAGCATACATGCCTATAAATAAAAGTGCAAGCCCCAATAGCAGTATAAATTGTTGGCCTAACACGATACTGACAATCCAGGATATTAATAAAGTTATAATTAATATTAACATGGTAAATCGGAATAAAATCATTAATCTGTTGTTATCCAGATATAAAGCCATGAAGTATAGTAAAAGCATTATGGCCCCAATTACCATAATAAGAATCAGCAAAAATTTCATAATGTCACCTCTCCGCTTATAGTATATCATAAAAACAATGTCGGGCAAAGCGGAATTTGTACGAAAAAAGAGAGTAATATCTATATTTTTCATAAACTTTCAGATAGCCATTTTTACTGTATATGAATAAGTAAAAATGGCTATTCTATATTAGAGATAAGCTCGTCCTTTGTTTGCGGGAAGTAAGCTTATGCACAAATAATATGAAAGAGAAGGAGACAATGGTATGAAAAGATTAGATATTGTTGAAGTGGTTGGCAGGGAGATATTAGATTCCAGAGGAAATCCTACGGTGGAAGCTAAGGTTACATTAAGAGATAATACTGTCGCAATGGGAACCGCTCCCAGCGGTGCATCTACCGGAGAATATGAAGCTCTGGAGTTACGTGATGGTGATAAAGAAAGATATATGGGAAAGGGAGTTAAGAAAGCCGTAAAAAATATTAATACTGTGATTGCCAAAACAATTACGGGAATGGATGCTTCTGATATCTATGGAATTGACAGGGCAATGATAGAAGAAGACGGAACAAAGGATAAATCTAAGTTAGGTGCAAATGCAATTCTTGCTGTATCCATTGCATGTGCAAGAGCAGCAGCAATGAGTTTGGGAATCCCGCTTTATCGGTTTTTAGGTGGAATATCAGGGAATGTTTTGCCGGTGCCTATGATGAATATTTTAAATGGAGGTGCCCATTCTAAGAATTCTTTAGATTATCAGGAGTTTATGATTTTGCCGGTAGGAGCCAATTGCTTTATGGAAGCACTTCGTATGGGAACGGAGGTATACCACAGTTTAAAACATGTTTTGGAGGAAAAAGGGTTATCTACTGCTGTAGGGGATGAAGGTGGATTTGCACCGGATATAAACAGTTTGGAAGAAGTGCTGGATATTTTGGTGGAGGCCGTTACCGATGCCGGTTATAAGTGTGGAGAAGATATATGTTTTGCTCTTGACGTGGCAGCAAGTGAATGGAAAAGTGAAAAGGGAAAAGGGTATTATCATCTTCCAAAATCAGGGCGGGATTATGCTACAGATGAATTAATTGATTTGTATATAAATATGGTGGAGAAATACCCTATTATTTCCATAGAAGATCCTCTTGATGAAGAGGACTGGGATGGTTTTAAAAGGCTTACGTCAATATTGGGAGATAAGGTTCAGCTTGTGGGAGATGATTTGTTTGTAACCAATACAAAGCGGCTTTCTAAGGGTATAGAAATGGGATGTGGCAATTCCATTTTGATTAAACTCAATCAGATAGGGTCTGTGTCCGAAACCCTTGAAGCGATTAAAATGGCACATAAGGCGGGATACACATCCATTGCATCTCATCGTTCCGGTGAAACAGAGGATACAACCATTGCTGACCTTGCTGTGGCGCTTAATACAGGACAGATTAAAACAGGGGCTCCCTGCCGGAGTGAAAGAGTGGCAAAGTATAATCAGCTTTTGCGCATAGAGGAGGAACTGGGAGAAACGGCCATTTATCCGGGAATGGATGCATTTCATATAAAGCACTAAGGAAAAGTGATTGCCTTTGGAATATTTCTTTCGTTTCAAACGAATTAATGTTATAATGAAAAATACACTTGTGAGCTTAAGATTACATTGATATAATAAGAAGTCAGGAAAAAGGAAAGGAAGTATGATTATGGCAACGAAAGACGTAAGCAAATATTTTAAGGCTTTCTATAAAGAATATAACAAATATGCAGAGGGCGTACACGATTTAAACGAAGGTGCTTCTGATAAAATTATTTATACATTTGAAGAGAAGTATAATATGAATCTTCCCTACTATTACAAAGAATGGCTGAAGGTTCATAATGGCGGAACTTTGTTTGCGGATACCATTGGCACTAAGATTTTTGAGGTGCTTGGTAACAGAGCACCAAAGGAAGGTGTATGTTATATTGAAGATAATTTTGATGGTAGTAAGAGAAATCCGGCGATGCCGTCAACCTTCTTTATGATTGCAAAAACACCATATGGAGATGTCATTGGTTTTGATTTGGAAAATACTTCATTAGAAGACGGAAAAATTCTTTACTGGAACAAGGAATCAGGAAAGATTGAGGAAGACTGGGCATCCTTTGCAAAGTGGTTAAAGGATGAAATGTTAATTGGTAAAGAAGAGGTTGACTATACAGGGGCTGAACGATAAATAGGGAGAACACAAATGAGATATAAGCTTGCAATATTTGATATGGATGGAACAATTTTAGATACCTTAGAGGACCTTAAAGATGCACTGAATTACTCTCTTAAGATAAACGGTTATCCAACACATCCAATCGAGAATGTGCGACGGTTTGTGGGAAACGGTATTTGGAAGTTAATAGAACGGGGGGTTCCTAAGGGTACGGAAAAAGAAATGATCATTAAGGTTTATGATGATTTCATGGCTTATTATCATATTCATTGTGCGGATAAAACAAAACCCTATGCTGGTATTCCGGATTTGCTTCACTGTTTAAAAGCGGCAGGATGTAAAACAGCGGTTGTATCCAATAAAGCGGACTCGGCAGTACATGAACTTTGTGCCCAGTATTTTCCGGACTGCTTTGATTATGAAATTGGTGCCAGAGAGGGAATTGCCAATAAACCTTCTCCGGATTCGGTTATGGAGGTTTTACATCAGTTAAATGTTTCTAAGGAAGATGCTGTTTATATTGGAGATTCAGAAGTGGATGTGGCAACAGCCGTAAATGCAGATATGGACAGTATTATTGTTACCTGGGGTTTTAGGGAGGTTTCTTTCTTAAAGAAGCAGGGGGCAAAGATATTTGCAGATACCACAAAGGATATAGAAAAAATAATTATGCAGTAATAAAAAAGCAACGAACTGTTGCTTTTTTGTTATGATTGCAACATATATTTTCCTTTATATTTGTAGGAAGTGTACATATTGTATAAAAAAACATAGGGTATTATACATAAATAACAATATTTTAGACAAAATTTGCTAAAATTCAATCTTTCTTACAAGTGATTGTTGAAAGTAGACAAAATAAATAGTATAATATGCACATAGCAGTTAATGACTACGGATTATTCAAACATTGAGAAGCGAGGTAAGAGTCATGGCATTATTTGGAGGAAAAAAGGAAAATAAATTCTATATTGTAATGGACCCGTATTCTGAGGAAGCTACAGCATCATGTGAAACCAGAGAAGTGAAGCAGATTCTTGGTGTGTTGCCGACAGCACTTTTTATTGAATGTAGCTCTTATGAATTTTTTAAATACAAGGAACATAATGTTCTTCCTGATGATTTCACAAGCAGGCCAAGGCTTACTGCAAAGGATGTCAAATAATATTGATTTTTGGTATGTGTAGACAGACACATTTCCTCTCTTACTGGCAGAGTATCATATGTATACTCTGCCTTATTTTTGTCTGTTTTTTTATGGTTTAATATGATAGAATATACTTTCAAAGACTGACAGGAAAGGAAAAAAGCCATGAATCATGTAACCATGGGAATACTCGCCCATGTTGATGCGGGAAAAACTACATTATCAGAAAGTATTTTGTATGAGACAGGAACAATTAAAACTCTGGGACGGGTTGATAATAAGAATGCTTTTTTGGATACGGATTCCCAGGAACGGGCCAGAGGAATTACTATTTTTTCCAAACAGGCAGTTTTTACCTGTAAAGATATAAATATAACTTTATTAGATACCCCGGGACATGTGGATTTTTCTGCGGAGATGGAACGGTGTTTGTGGGTAATGGATTATGCTGTTTTGGTAATAAATGGCGGAGATGGCGTGCAGGGGCATACAAAGACCTTGTGGAGACTGCTTAAAAGATATGGGATTCCTGTTTTTATTTTTGTGAATAAAATGGACCTGCCGGGAAGTAATAAGCTACAGTTATTAAAGGATATAAAAAATCAATTAAGTTCTTCCTGTGTTGATTTCTCTACGAAGGACAATGATTTTTATGAATCGGTAGCTGTTTGCGATGATGATTTGCTGGAAAGGTATTTGGAAGCGGGGGACGAGGCGGTTTCTTGTGAGATGATTGCTTCGCTCATTAAGCAAAGAAAGATTTTTCCCTGTTTTTTTGGTTCCGCATTGAAAATGCAGGGAATCGATATATTTTTAGAGCATATGGTTCGATATATGCAATTAAATTGCCGGAAGTATGAAGCTACAGAAGAAAACATAGAGGATTTTGGTGGGAGAGTGTATAAAATCAGCCGGGATAACCAGGGAAACCGGCTGACCCATATAAAAATTACCGGTGGAAGTCTTAAGGTAAAGGATATGATTGGAGATGAAAAGGTCAATCAGATTCGTATTTATTCGGGAGAAAAATACGGCAGTGCACAGGAAGCTTTACGGGGAATGGTATGTGCTGTTACAGGTCTTTCCAGTTCTTATCCGGGACAGGGAATTGGCAAAGAGAAGGATGCTATTTTGCCTGTATTGGAACCTGTGTTAACTTATACTGTTATACTTCCGGAGGATATGGATGGGGCAGGTATGCTTCCGTATCTTCGCCAGATTGAGGAAGAGGAACCGGAACTGCAGGTTTTATGGCAGGAAGAGACACAAACAATTCAGGTAAAATTAATGGGGCCTGTCCAGATAGAAGTGTTACAAAAACAGATCATGGATCGTTTTGATATAGCAGTTGGTTTTGGTGCAGGAAAAATCATTTATAAAGAGACAATTGATAATAAGGTAGAGGGAGTGGGACATTTTGAACCCCTTAGACATTATGCAGAGGTACATCTATTGTTAGAGCCGGGAGAACCGGGAAGTGGTATGCAATATGATTCAGATTGCAGTGAGGATGTATTGGATAAAAACTGGCAGAGGCTTATTCTTTCCCATATGGAGGAAAAAGAGCATTTAGGTGTGCTTACAGGCTCTGCAATAACGGATATGAAGATAACTTTGGTTGCCGGGAAGGCCCATACAAAACATACAGAAGGCGGGGATTTCAGACAGGCAACCTATAGGGCAATTCGTCAGGGACTTATGCAGGCTTCTTCAAGATTATTAGAGCCTTATTATACATTTCGGTTAGATATTCCCTCTGATTGTATTGGACGGGCAATGACAGACATTGATAGTATGTCCGGAAAATCGGAGCCTCCTGTGATTGAAGGGGATAAGGCAATATTAACAGGTAAAGCTCCGGTTGCAACAATGCAGGAGTATCAGATAACTGTAAGAGAATATACAAAGGGGAGTGGAAGTCTTTTTTGCACCTTTTCAGGTTATGGACCATGTCATAATGAGGAAGAGATAATAGAAACTATGAAATATGATCCGGAGGCTGATATAAATAACCCTACGGGCTCTGT
This sequence comes from Lachnospiraceae bacterium, assembly GCA_051880415.1. Lineage (GTDB taxonomy): Bacteria > Bacillota > Clostridia > Lachnospirales > Lachnospiraceae > CAG-590. The sequence continues at coordinate 48,306 of JBJENX010000051.1, forward strand.
TTTTTGTTCTCATGGAGCAGGCTTTGTTGTGCCATGGAATCAGGTAATGGATTATATGCATGTTGATGGAATCCTTTCTTCAAAGAAGCAGGATTATGATGAAGATAGTGAATCTGAGATTGCAAGGCGCAAGGCATCATTATTTGATTACAGTATTGATGAAGAACAGATTGAAACCATTATTAACCGAAGCTCTCACAATAATGAGAGAGCGTCAAAGCATTATAAGAAAAAGAAAGCAGCAGCTACGGATAGCACATACAAAGGTGTTTCTAAGCCCCGTAGCAAAGAGAGATATATTATTGTTGACGGTTACAATATCGTTCATGCATGGGAGGAGCTTAATTGTCTGGTAGAGGATAATTTAGATGGTGCAAGGACGAAGCTTATGGATATACTTTGTAATTATCAGGGTTTTGTAAAATGTGAACTGATAGTGGTTTTTGATGCATATAAGGTGAAGGGTAATTTAGGAGAAATGTTTGATTATCACAATATTCATGTGGTATATACGAAGGAAGCGGAAACTGCGGATTCATATATCGAAAAATTAACCCATCAGATATCCAAGGATTATTATGTAACGGTAGCAACCTCTGACGGTCTGGTTCAGTTAATTACAAGAGGACAGAATTGTGTTGTAATGTCCGCAAGGGAACTTAAGGAAGATATTTTAAGGGTAAATGAGGAAATAAGGAAATACCTGGCAAAGGATGATTGAAAAATCATCCTTTATTGTTTAAGTGCCTGATATAATTTTGCAATAGGGAGTCCTACTACATTGTTATAGTCACCATGAATTTCTTTTACGTGCACTGCAAAGGAACCCTGAATGCCATAAGCACCGGCTTTATCAAGAGGGTCTCCTGTTTTAATGTATTCCCTGATTTCGTAGTCGTTTATTGGATAAAAGGTTACATCGGTTTTTTCGTGTAACAGATAGGTCTGTTTCTCTCCATGCTGTTTTAATATAACGGCAATTCCGGTATATACCTGATGTGTCCGGTCAGACAGCATTTTAAGCATGTCGAAGGCTTCTTTTTCGTCCTCCGGTTTCCCTAAAATATCGCCATCATAATACACAATGGTATCAGCACCGATTACCAAAAAGTCCTGATTTTTGTAATTTCCCTTTATGTCATTGTAGACATCATTTGCCTTAATAAAAGCCAGATTTTCTACAATCTCAGAAGGATTATCTCCTGATATGACTTCTTCGGCATTTGAAGGGTGAACCGTAAAGTGATAACCTGCTAATGTAAGTAGCTGAGCTCTTCTTGGAGAAGCAGATGCAAGTATTATGGGAATATCTTTGTTTATCATAATATGCCTCCTTTTTGTACATCTTTGGATGTGATTTCTTCGTTACTGTATCTGGCTTTTTCATACAAAGCTGTAAGTTCCGTTATATCTTCGTTATATATATCATAAATTTGATTACTGATGTCTCTTGGAGTGTTGCTTTTTTGGTGGACATATTCCTTGCGATGGGATATGTTAAGCTTGTATATCTGCCGGAGTTTTTCTCTGTTATCCGGAAAAAGGGCTTTCCTCATTTTTCGAATAAAAGTAGTTTTATCCTCTTTTTCCCGGTTGATATCGGCTGTCTTATGCAAAGTGGTTATGACATCCGAATCCTTTGCATATCTCCTTAAAAAAATACGATATATATAGAGAAATCCCTGATATAGTAAATATATGAGGAGTGCATATACAAACACAGTAAATATTCCTATTATTATTTTTGCTAATAAAGAGGGATCCGATACATCATTTGTAATATCATTGAGGGCATTTTGAAATGCATCTTCCTTTGCCGCTTCATCCATATGTCTGTCTTTTGCAAAATAAGCACGTATGAGTGTACCTAAATATAAAATCCCCTTTATGAATAGTAACAGGACTTTTCCCAGAAACTCCATTCCCCTATAAAAATACCGGTCAGCATGAAGTGCCGGAATGGTCAGAGAAAAAAGGAAAAATATGAATACCGTAAATCCAACAAAAAATCCACTGGTAAATATCATTTGTTTTGTTGGAACAGAAGTAGCATTTTGAGACTTTATAATAACGGTGTTTAGTCCTTCTATATAATGTCTGATAAAATGAAGCATTAATAATAAAATGCCACAATAAAATATTATGTTAACTATGGAAGTGTAGTGATTTGCGGATGCAATTAAATATATCACTTCCAATGCAAAAAACATTTCCCATGGTATGTCATTATAGGGCTTATCCACATTGTGCTTCCAAATATATACAGCATGCAAACATTCCGCAATCAACATAAATACATAAAGATATGTATAATATTTTGTAGGAAAGGGTAGCAGCAGTGCAGGGATAAAGAAAAGCCCGTGTAATATTATATAGAGAAATGTATGATAAACATATCTTTGTATTATATGAAAACAGATTAATATAAGGGGTATTCCTAAAAGACAATAGGCTGCCTCTATTTTTTTGTTGTATAGGATTAAAACAGTCGAAAAAATAATAAAATATATGATTCCAACTGTAAACATCCGGGTAATTTGTTTTATGATTGTAATGTTATAATGCATCGGGGTTCACCTCCACATATGTAACATATGGTGCAATGGTCATACATTCCTTTCTCTCAGGACATATGAAATGCATATGATAGCCTTCTTTTTGTTTGATGCCGTATATATCCGTTAACAATGGTTTTCTGTAATTTGACAATATAACGTATGTAGTATTCTCGTTTTTTTGCGAAAATTGATTTGCCTGTGTATGAAAGAAGGAAAGGAAATCCTCCGGCTCTTTTTTGAGATCCAGACGACACAGGGTTCTTAAAAGATTTTTGTAGTGTTCCTCCCCTTTTCCAAAGTCACTGATTAGCAGCTTGTCTGTTGTGGGTTCTTTTGCGTTGACAGCCATTTTGTAAGAAAGTCCGGCTTTGTTAAAATGGAAGAGTAAGGTGGCTGCCATAGATATGCAGGTTTCCGCCAACCGATAGGAACGCTGTGTTACGTGGGTATCTAGGTTAAATAAAAGCACAACCCTGGCATTTTGGTTGTCAAAGTGAGTATTTACCATGAGATGATTTGCCTTGGCAGAAGCCTTCCAGTTAATCTGATTCATGGAATCCGTGGCAGTATATTCTCTAATTCCTTTAAATGCAAAGGGATCTTCAAAAAGCTCGGTTTGTTTTGTTTTCCCAATAATGGAGCTTGTAAGCTCGATAAATTCCTTTGTTTGAATCAGTTTTGGATATACATATAAAACTCCGTGATTTTCATACATTGCAGCAAGATGTCTTTTCATAAAAATATCAGTTGCAACCAGGTCAATATTTCGAATGATAAAACAACCTCTTTGTGTGGTTGTAAATGTGAGTTTCCTGACTACCTGTTGATTGCCTGCTACAGAAAATATATCATTGCGATAGTAATGGTCGGAAAGGGTTGTATTATCCATGTCTTCATATAAAAAGGTTTTTGAAGAACTGAATTTAACATTGAGAACAGGAAGGGGTAATGCCTTGGCATTTTCTATAGTTTCTATTAAGCAGACATTTTCTCCTATCCGGGTATCGGTGGTGGAGTATTCTACCTTGACAGACAAATTTTTGTTCCAGTATTTTGCATACAGCTTCATTTGTGCAAGATATATAATTATTGCAATGAAAATTGCAATCAGTAGTTGCATAATGGTTCTCCTTAATGGTTTATGAATGGTTACTGAAATCTTCGGTAGGTACAGGAGTACTTTCCAGTATGTTATTAAGGGCGTTTTCAATAAGTGCCTTTTGGTTTATTCCCGAAAGAGACATTAAACGGTGTGAAAAACAAGGTTTAACAAGGGTTTTTACATCATCAGGAATTACATAATTACGTCCGTTTATATATGCATAGGCCTGGGATAAATGAGCCAGACTTAAAAGACCTCTTGGATTGATGCCTAAAGAAATCTGTTCATGGAATGAAGTAGCATTTACTAAGGCGATTATGTATTTTTTAATATCGTCGTGAATATATATGTTGCAAACCGATTCCTGTAAGCTTGTGATGTCCTGTAAGCTGCATACGGGAGACAGCTCTTTTTCAGGGTCCTTTGAAAGATAGCGGTTTAATAGTTCCAGTTCTTCCTCCTCTGATGGAAATCCCATGGCTATTTTTATATCAAAACGGTCCAGCTGAGCTTCGGGAAGGGGAAAAGTACCGGTGGTTTCTACAGGATTTTCTGTTGCTATTAAAAAAAATGGTTCCTCCAGCTTTCTGGTTGTACCGTCTATTGTAACCTGTCTCTCTGCCATGGCTTCCAATAAACAGGACTGTGTTCTGGGGGTGGCACGGTTTATTTCATCACCTAATAATATATTGGTAAAAATCGGTCCCTTCATAAATTCAAATTCCTGACTTTTCTGATTGTATATGTTAAGTCCGGTTACATCTGATGGCAGCAAGTCCGGTGTAAACTGAACACGCTTAAAGGTTCCGTCTATAGATGCTGCTAATGCTTTTGCCATTTTTGTTTTACCTGTTCCCGGTGTATCTTCAATTAATACATGTCCTTTTGCAAGGAGTGCAGTTAAAACCAGCTTAATTTGCGTGTTTTTTCCAATGATTACCTTTTTTATATTTGATATAATATCCTGTATTATTTTTGTATCCGGATTTGTCATTTGCACATCCTCCCGTGTATCCTTGTTTGAATTGTTTCTTTGCGTTTTTAATAAAATGATTTCATATTCTAGATTGTAATATAATTCCTGTGATTTCACAACTATTGGATTTGCAAGAAATGGATATCAATGGTAAAATGAACGGGAGTAAGTTTGAAATACCATGTAGATAATACAAAGTAGTGTGATTAGGAGATAACATGAGAAAAGGAATTGCAATATTTTTCTTGATTATTTTACTGGCAGGGGCTTTAATATATGGTTATTTGAATGTACCCTTTGTACAGGAAAAGATTGCCTCTGTTACAGAAGAGGATTTTACGGAAGAAAATATATATTCTGATATTGAAAGCCTTTCCATGCGTCTTGATGATGAGATATTAGGTGGTTCGGATTCCTTTATTATATATTTAAAGGGCATGGAAGCAGACGCGATAGCAGGAATTAATGAAACCCTGGATGGGATATATGGAAGAGGTGCAACCTATCAACAGATTGGTGCTGTAGGAAATACCTATGTTAAGGTTGAGATTACAATTGAAAAGTCAATTAATTATTATGCGGTTATGGCATATTTGGAGAATGAACCGATTCCTGACAATCAGCCGAAGGCAAAGGAATTATATCAGGTAATATCTGAAATTATGGACACTCAGATTCATCCGGGTATGACAGATTTCCAAAAGGAACTGGCATTACATGATTATCTGGTTGCCCATTGTAAATATAGTGAGACCTTAGCCGATTCGGAAAAAAGTGATATTTACCGTGCATATGGTGCATTGGTCAATGGAGATGCTGTTTGTAATGGCTATGCTGAGGCTATGGATATACTGTTACGTTGTGCCGGTATCAACTCTAAATTTGTGATAGGAACTGCTTCCGGGACAGGGGGAGATTGGATAGACCATGCGTGGAATTTAGTAGAGCTTGATGGAAACTGGTATCATTTGGACTCCACATGGAATGATCCGGTGCCGGATCAGGAAGACCTGACTGTGCATCCTTATTTTAATGTGACGGATGATATTTTATCCCAAAATCATAAGTGGGAAAAGGCGGATTATCCTGAGGCTCATAATATGGATTATAATTATTATGTACATGAAGAAAAATATTTTTCCGATATTGATAATTACCAGACAGATGCATATAATGATTTGATTTACGGAACAAACAAAAGATATGAGGGAGTGATTGAAGGTTATCAGGAAAATGAAGATGACTTACAATTCATTTTTGAGGGGAATGATAAGTATAACAGTATCAGTTGGCAAACTTTTCAATTAGGCACGTATAGTGTTTTAGTAATTGACGTAGAATAGAGGTATATGATGACAAAACAGGAATTTTTGGATGAACTTAGAAATGCTTTGACCGGTCAGGTATCTTCAGAAAGTGTAATGGATGCATATCGTTATTATTCTGACTATATTGATAGGGAGGTTAGAACCGGCAAGTCAGAGTCTCAGGTAATAGAGGAATTAGGTAAGCCGGCATTTATTGCAAAGTCCATTATAGCAGCTCAGGCAGGAGAACGTCAGGCCGATGTTGAGTATACGGAGGATGGTAAAACAAGAAAGATATATCAGGGTAAAACGGATTATCAAAAGAGAGAAAGTACCAAAAAAGAATTTCATTTTCGTTTGAATTCCTGGTATGGGATGTTACTTGGGATTCTTTTGCTTTTGTTTTTGATTGTAGTTGTATTTTTTATCTTAAAGTGGAGTATTATTCTGTTAGTTACCTTCGGAATACCGATTCTGTTATTGCTGGGAATTATATATTTGATTATGTATTTTATAAGAGAATAAAAAATATAAAAAAAGTTCTTGACAAGGAAGTTACTTTTTTATATACTATGTTTCGTGCCAAGCGCACAGATGGAATCTTAGCTCAGCTGGGAGAGCATCTGCCTTACAAGCAGAGGGTCACAGGTTCGAGCCCTGTAGGTTCCATTATGGCGAGATAGCTCAGTTGGCTAGAGCACACGGTTCATACCCGTGGTGTCGTGGGTTCAAATCCCTCTCTCGCTACTGTAATTAGACCGGAACATATATTGTTCCGGTCTTTTTTGTATACCATGTGATTGAAACAAATTGATAATATAGTGATGGGAGTTTTGTATGGATATTAATAATTATATTTTGTTAAAACAGGAAAACATTGAAGAATTAAAGGGAAGTGCTTATCTATTAGAACATGAGAAAACAAAAGCAAGAGTGCTGCTTGTATTAAATGATGATAACAATAAAGTATTTAATATAGGATTTCGTACACCCCCTTGTGATGATACCGGGGTTGCCCATATTACGGAGCATTCCGTATTGTGCGGTTCAAGAAAATATCCGGTAAAGGATCCTTTTGTGGAACTGGCAAAGGGTTCTCTTAATACTTTTTTAAATGCAATGACTTATCCGGATAAAACCGTATATCCTGTGGCATCTGTTAACGATAAAGATTTTCATAATTTAATGGATGTGTATTTAGATGCGGTTTTTTATCCCAATACTTATAAAAATGATAAGATATTGAAGCAGGAGGGATGGCATTATGAGTTGGAATCTCCTGAAGGAGAATTAACTTATAATGGTGTTGTATATAATGAGATGAAGGGAGCTTATTCTTCTGCAGAGCAGCAGTTAATGCAGATTATACAGAATTCTTTGTTCCCTGATACAACCTATGGTTGTGATTCCGGTGGAGATCCTTTGCATATCCCGGAATTAACGAAGGAGGCTTTTCTTGATTTTCATCGTAAGTATTATCATCCTTCCAACAGCTATATCTATTTATATGGTAATGTGGATTATGAGGCAGAGCTTAAGTTTATAGATGAAGAGTATCTTAGTCATTTTGATTATCTTCAGGTTGATTCAAAAATAAAGAAACAGAAGCCCTTTGATGAGGTAAAGGTAATTACTGCAAGATATCCGTTATCAGAGGCCGAGGAAGTAGAAGATAACACATATTTAAGCTACAATGTTGTAACAGGCGACGGCGTTGACAGAATAAGAGACCTGGCATTTTCCATGTTGGATTATGCTTTGATTGATGTACCGGGAGCACCTGTCAGAAAGGCTTTGGTGGATGCAGGTATTAGTGATGATGTGTTTAGTACCTACGACGGAGGTACTTTGCAGCCAACTTTTTCCATTGTGGCAAAGGGTTGCAAAACAGAAGATAAAGAACGTTTTGTAGCAATTATTGAAGATGTAATCAACGATTTGATTGTAAATGGTATTGATGAACAAATCCTTCTTGGTGCGTTAAATCATTTTGAATTTAAGTATAAGGAGGCAAATTTTGGAAGATATCCAAAGGGACTTATGTATGGGCTGCATGCCTTTAACAGCTGGTTATATGATGATAATGAACCATTTATGTACCTTAGGTATAATAAGGAATTTGAATTCTTAAAAGAGAAAATCGGAACAGAATATTATGTAAACCTTTTGAAAGAAGGGGTTCTTTGTAATACCCATAAAACCATTGTGATTGCAACACCTCAAAGAGGATTAAATAAGGAAAATGATGAAGCGGTTGCAAAAAAACTGGCACAATATAAAGCATCCCTTACAGATGAGCAGATACAGGAAATAATCAAAGAAACAAAAGAACTTAAGGAATACCAGTCTACACCTTCTCCTGAGGAGGATATAGAGAAAATTCCTATGTTAGAGCTTAAGGATATTGGAAAAGAGGCATATAAGCTAAAAAATGAAAAAGCTATAATAGAAGATGTGCCTGTGATTTCCCATAATATATTTACCAATGGAATTGCATATATAGGTTATTATTTTGATTTAAAGCAGGTAGATATTTCTTTGATACCTTATGTATCCTTATTGGTTGCATTATATAAGGAAGTAGATACAAAGAATTATTCTTACAATGCTTTGGCCAATGAAATAGATTTAAAAACAGGTGGAATCGGTGTTCATATGAGTGCCCTAAGTGTTAACAAGGAGTTTGGTGATTACCAGATTCGTTTTGCAATTACTACCCGGGTATTATATGAACATGTATCTGATGCACTGGCACTTATGAAGGAAATTTTATATACTTCCAAAGTTACAGACAGAAAGCGTATGAAAGAAGTTTTGGCAGAAATGGTTTCCCAGATGAAGGTTGGAATATTAGAAAGCGGTCATACGGCCATGTCCGGCAGAGCACTTTCTTACCTGTCAAAAGCAGCATATTTAAAGGAAGTTTACGAAGGACTTTCCTTTTACGAATTTATTAGTGATTTATATAAGAATTTTGATGAAAAATATGAAGAGGTATGTAAAAAACTTCAGGAGGCATTACATGCATTTTCAAAACCTCAGAATATGATTGTTTCATATACGGGAGATAAGGATATAAGCAAAGAGCTTTCTGCATCTATTGTTGAGATGAAGGAGTATATGAATACAGACGTTTATGATGTGGTAGAACAAAATATTAATTTGGAAATCATGAACGAAGGATATAAAACATCAAGTAAGGTTCAGTATGTGGCAACTGCCGGCAATTTTGTGGATGCAGGATATAAGTATACAGGTGCTCTTAATGTGCTACAGGTTATTTTTGCTTATGACTATTTATGGATTAATGTAAGGGTAAAGGGTGGTGCATATGGGTGCATGTGTAATTTTGGAAGAAACGGTGACGCTTATATGACTTCCTATAGAGATCCGAATCTTCAAAAAACTTATGAAGTGTATAAGCGCTCGGCAGATTATGTTGAGAATTTTAATGCATCTGACAGGGATATGCTTAAATATATTATTGGTGCAATTGCAAAGCTTGATGCACCTATGACACCTTCTATGGAGGGTAATTACAGTTTCCTTTGTTATATGAGTGGAATTACTGATGAGGAGCTTCAGAATGTAAGAGATGAGATTTTGTCAGCGGATGTTGATACAATCAGAAACCTGGCACCAATTGTAAAATCTATTGTGGAATCCGGCATTGTGTGTGCCATGGGGGATGAAAATGTTATTGAACATGGAAAAGCAATGTTTACATCTGTAAAAACACTGGCATAAATTTAAAGTTTTTGCAACACTTTTTCCATAATATACCACTACTGGGGTGAAGGCTTTTAAGAATGAAGTGAAAAAAGGGAGGAAAGCATTATGAGAAAAATACGTAAAAATGGGAAAATGATGATAGCGGGTCTGTTTATGGCAGGTTGTCTTGTGTTTACGGGATGTGGCAGTACTTCGGATGAGATGAATTATAAAGCAGCCGATTATGATTATTCAGGGGTTGAATCCGCAGATGATTATGGATTCGGATATTCTGACGGAAGTGGAAGTTACGAAGTGCAAGATGCAATGGAATCTGAAGCTATTACGGAAAACGCAGAGGCTGTTGATTCTATGGATTCCTATGATAATGAGGCGGGTACAGGTAAGGACGTAAAGGATACAGGAGATGAGCTGTCTAAAAATACAGCTGCTACCAACAAAAAAATCATTAAGACATACAATTTTTCTTATGATACGGAAACTTTCGATGACGCATATGATTATTTAAGGACACAAATTACGGCATATGAAGGATATATATCTTATTCAGATATGTATGGAACCACCAGACGTAATTTGAATTTGACAGCAAGAATTCCGGTTGAACGGTGTGATGACTTTGTAAATCAATTAGGAAGTCTTGGAACATTAGTAAGTCAATCTGAATCTGCAGAAGATGTAACCTTGCAGTATACGGATACAGAGAGCCGTATTGATTCATTAGAAACGGAACAGGACAGATTAAATGAATTGTTAAAAGAAGCTGATGACTTGGATACAATTATAACTTTAGAGGACCGTCTGACAGAAGTCCGCTATGAGTTAGAAAACTACCAGTCTCAGAAAAATCTTTATGATGATTTAATTACATATTGTACCGTGAATATTAATTTGTCTGAGGTAAGTTATACAGTTCCTGTAGATGACAGTTCAGTATTTGCAAGAATCAAAACCGGTTTACAGACCACATTTAGAGATATTAGTTATGATTTTGCTGACTTCTTTGTCTGGTTTATTGTTAACCTTCCATATTTGATTATCTGGGCAATTATTATATTTGTAATATACAGAATTATCCGTCGTTGTGTTCGTAAGTCAAAGGCTAAACGGCAGGCAAAAAAAGAGCAGAAATTAGCCATGCAGCAGAAGATTCAAAATACACCCATACCACAGCCAAAATCAGCAGTGCCGGCTAATCAGGTATCAACGGACGGAAAGGTAACAGAAAAGAAGGACAGTTCGGCTGAGAAAAAATAATCTAAGAATGATAAGGAAAAATGCACATGAACCAGTTTAAATCAGGTTTTGTTACGATTATAGGCAGACCCAATGTGGGAAAATCCACATTGATGAATCATTTAATCGGACAGAAGATTGCAATAACAAGTAATAAAGCTCAGACAACCAGGAATCGTATCCAAACGGTGCTTACAAGAGAACAGGGACAAATTGTATTTCTTGATACTCCGGGTATTAATCAGGCGAAAAATAAACTTGGAGAGTATATGTTAAATGTTGCGGAAAGCACGCTAAAGGAAGTAGATGTGATTTTGTGGCTGGTGGAACCAGCTACTTATATTGGAGCCGGTGAGCGTTATATTATTGATAAACTGAATCGTGTAAATACACCAATTATTCTGGTAATCAACAAAATTGATACGGTTGAGAAGCAAATGGTGGAACAGGCCATTGAAACTTACAGGGATGTTTGTGATTTTCGGGATATTGTAACGGTTTCTGCACTTAGGAGTGTTAAAACAGAAGATCTTATTTCTTCTATATTTAAGTGTCTGTCACCGGGTCCCCGGTATTATGATGAAGATACCATTACGGACCAGCCGGAACGGGCTATTGTTGCAGAAATGATTCGGGAGAAGGCATTACGTTGTCTTGATAAGGAGGTTCCTCATGGAATTGCAGTAGTGATTGACCGTATGAAGGACCGGGAGGGAACCAACATTATAGATATTGATGCCACTATTATATGTGAGAGGGATTCCCACAAAGGAATCATAATAGGAAAAAAAGGCGCAATGCTCAAAAAAATCGGCAGTCAGGCAAGGCAGGATATGGAACTTTTACTGGATGCAAAGGTTAATTTAAAGCTTTGGGTAAAGGTAAAAAAGGATTGGCGTGACAGTGAATTTCTATTAAAGAATTATGGATTTAAAAATGAGGATTATTGATTATTTAAGGGCAAATCTAATACGGATTTGTCCTTGAAATTTTCTTTGTTCTTGATTAAGATGTAGATGTAAAATCATTTTTCCGGAGGAATTTTTATGGGAGAGAAAATTGAATTGACGGGAATTATACTTGCCAGTACTCCGGTTGGTGATTATGATAAAAGACTGGTTATACTGACAAAAGAAAGAGGTAAAATTACTGCATTTGCAAGAAGTGCAAGGAAACCAAACAGTCCCTATCTTGGTGTCAGTGAACCCTTTAATTTTGGCACCTTTTTTCTGTCAGAAGGATATGATGCATATCATCTTACGGGAGCAGAGATTAAAGAATATTTTTTAGAGGTAAAAAATGATATTGAAGCAGTATGTTATGGAACTTATTTTTGTGATGTGCTGGAATATCTGTGTGTAGATGGTTTAGGGGATAAAAACATACTGAATCTGTTGTATGTTACCTTGAAAGCATTGTCAAAAAGAGAGATACCCAGCCATTTAATCAGAAGGATTTTTGAATTAAAGGTTTTAGCTTATGATGGTGAAGGGCTGTCTGCTTTTGACTGTTGTATGTGTCATAAGGAAGAATTTAATGCATATTATCCTGCAGGAAACGGATTGATATGCCATAACTGTGCAAAAAAAATGGGGAATGTATATTATGTTAACCAATCCACTGTTTATACTCTACAGTATATATTAAGCTCCCCGCTAAATAAATTGTATTCCTTTCGTGTGAAAGATGATGTTATGAAGGAACTGGATGAGGTGGTTGGAAATTATTTTACAAAACATGTATCCAAAAAATTTAAGTCCTTAGAGATACTTACTTCTTTGTTTTAATTTTTATATTGATATATTATCGTAAAAAACTAAGTTTTCCTTGAAATATTACGTATTCTCTAGTAGAATATACTAGTTGTAAATTGCAGGTACATATATATTTTCGTGTAATTATGAATTAAAAATATACAATATATGAGGTGTTTAAAATGAGAAAAGTACATATAATAGCCATGCTGTTGCTTGTTCTTTGTTTATGCTCCGGTTGTACAAACTATGCGGAAGCTTATTCAAAGAATACACTTGTTATAAAGAGTAACGGAAAGATAATCGAAGTTGCCGTAGAAGACTATAAGGGGACAAAAGTAAAATCAGAGGATTTAACGGCATATATTGAAGAACAGATTAAAAATTATAATGATGAAAATGGAAGCAGTGCTGTAAAATGTAAGAAATTATTGACGGAAGATATGAGCAATGTAAAACTTGTTTTACAGTATAAGAATATAGATTCCTATAATGGGTTTAATGCATTAGACTGTGTGCTTTCTGATTATACGGAAATAGATGAAGATTTGTTAACCGGCAGCTTTAAGGATGCAGATGGAAAATCAGTAAAAAAGGAAAAGTTTGAAAATACTGAAAAAGCCAAAGTGCTTGTTATGTCAGAAGCTACGGATATTGTTTTAAAGGGGGATATTCTCTACTATAATAATCAGGTAACAGTAAAAGATGGGGTGATTACTGCCTCAGGAAAGAAAGATGCTGTTATCATATATAAATAATATATAATAGGAAAGGACAGGACATAAAGATGGAAAAGACAATGGAGAAAATTGTAGCATTAGCAAAGGCAAGAGGATTTGTTTATCCCGGCTCGGAAATATATGGCGGTTTGGCAAATACATGGGATTACGGCAATCTTGGTGTTGAACTGAAAAACAATGTAAAGAAAGCATGGTGGAAAAAGTTTATTCAGGAAAATCCCTATAATGTGGGTGTAGACTGTGCAATCTTAATGAACCCACAGACATGGGTTGCATCAGGACATTTAGGAAGCTTTTCAGACCCTTTAATGGATTGTAAAGAATGTCATGAGCGTTTTCGTGCCGACAAATTAATTGAAGATTATATGGCTGATAAAGGTATAACCATAGAAGGAACTGTTGATGCATGGAGTCATGAGCAGATGGCTGACTATATTGAAGAGAATGGAATTAATTGTCCTACATGTGGTAAGCATAATTTTACGGAAATTCGTGAGTTTAATTTGATGTTTAAAACTTTCCAGGGCGTAACCGAAGATGCCAAGAACACAATTTATTTAAGACCGGAAACAGCACAGGGTATTTTTGTCAATTTCAAAAATGTCCAAAGAACATCCCGTAAGAAGATCCCTTTTGGTATTGGTCAGATAGGAAAGTCTTTCCGTAATGAAATTACTCCGGGTAATTTTACATTCCGTACAAGAGAGTTTGAGCAGATGGAACTGGAGTTTTTCTGTGAACCGGATACTGATTTGGAGTGGTTTGCATATTGGAAACAGTTCTGTATTGACTGGTTAAAGGATTTAGGTATGAATCAGGAAGAAACCCGATATAGAGACCATGACAAAGAAGAGCTTTCATTTTATAGTAAAGCAACAACAGATATTGAATATTTATTCCCATTTGGCTGGGGTGAACTTTGGGGTATTGCAGATCGTACTGATTATGATCTTACCCAGCATCAGAATACCTCAGGCGAATCCATGGAATACTTTGATGATGAAAAGAAAACAAAATATATTCCATATGTAATTGAACCATCACTTGGTGCTGACCGTGTAACTTTAGCTTTCCTTTGTTCTGCTTATGATGAAGAGAATATTGGAACGGAGGAGAAACCGGACATTCGTACAGTATTACATTTCCATCCTGCGCTGGCACCGGTTAAGATTGGTGTGCTTCCTTTATCTAAGAAATTAAATGAGGGTGCGGAAAAAATATTTGCTGAGCTTTCAAAAACATATAATTGTGAATTTGATGATCGGGGTAATATTGGAAAACGTTACAGAAGACAGGATGAGATTGGTACACCGTTTTGCGTTACTTATGATTTTGATTCAGAAGAAGACGGTGCGGTTACTGTCCGTGATCGTGACACAATGGAGCAGGAAAGAATTAAGATAGAAGATTTGAAGGCTTACTTCGAAAAGAAGTTTGAATATTAGATTGCAGTTTTTGTTATAAAGGCATAAAAAAACCGGCCGGCTTGTAAACCGACCGGTTTTTTGAATTATTTAACACCTTCAAGCTCTTTAATGGTTTTGGTAAGTTCTTTAAGGGACTGTTTAATGGATTTGTTAATCTCACCGGAGTTAACTGCCAGTTTACCAACTTCCGCAGCAACAACTGCAAATCCCCGGCCAAACTCACCGGCTCTTGCAGCTTCGATGGAAGCGTTAAGAGATAGAATGTTTTGTTTGCTCTCAATCTTATCCAGCTGTACGGATTTTTCGTTAATCTCCTGAATCAATCGTGCAGCAGTACCGATGTTCTCGTCCATAGTGGTAATCTTGGTATCATCCTGCATTTTAGAATAGTTGTCGTTAACGATAAGATTGACAATATCTCCAAGTAATTTTGCAGAAGCCTTAATCGATGTTTCTGTACGAACAGGTACTTTTCTTAATGCATCAATATAGGCATCAGGGTCAATTCCCAGCTCACCTGCAATGGCTCTGAATTTATCTTCGTCAGGTTCTGTAGGTAATACCTGTCCACCAATAACTGCACCAACCTTCTCGCCATTTACAATAATGTCGCGGGAAAAATCCATTAATCCTGCATGACAATAATATGTACCGGTACATTCTGCATCACACTTCTGACAACGACGAAGCCCTTCCTCACTGCCTCTTGTATACTTAATACAGAAATCTGTAAAATTAATAGGCTTTGTAAAGTATTCCCCGTCTGCATCTACACCAATTGTTGCAAGTCCTGTTGCATCGGACCAATCCTGCATTAACTGTTCAATTTGTTTGATGTCTACAAAATCTCTAATATTCATAGTATATTGAATCTCCTTCCCCAATATCTTAAAACATAACAATATTATAAAAAAAAACAAAGAAAAATGCAATACAATCAGTTAAATTTACATAAAATGAAGAAAAAATGCAATTTGTTGTTTACATAATATAAATTTACTGTTACAATACCAAGGATTGGAAAATAATGTCATAAAAAAGTTGAGCCGTTTTAGTTGACATAAGAGAATGACTCTGTTATTATTACGTTGTAAACAATTTTGTAACAATTTTGTAATAATTTGAGACAAACAATTAATTGAGAGGTTTATACTATGAAAAAAAATATAATGAGAAACTCTATTTTGTCTGTTGCCGCACTTTCCTTATTAGCCGGCGGTGTGTCGGGAGTTCCTAATAAGGATGTAGATTATCAGGCATCAAAAACTACTGTTGTTGCAAGTAAGGCAATTCAAAGTGGAGTATCAGAAGTTAAAACATTGAATAAAGGAACTGTTGTTGAGAATGAGAATGCACAGAAAGATATTGTTCAGGTGGATGATAATGCAATCTCAGAGGGAACAGTTGATACCAAAGAAGCAAAGGTTGAATCAAACCAGGTGGTAGCCAATATTGATACATTTTTAAATATCCGCTCGGAAGCTTCAGAAGATGCAGAGGTTGTAGGTAAGTTTTACAATGGTAATGTTGGTACCTTGGTAGAACAGGGTGAGGAATGGTCTTTGGTTTCATCCGGTAATGCCTATGGGTATGTAAAGAATGATTACATATTATCCGGTGCGGTAGCTGAGAGTTATATTGAGAACAACTGTGATCAGGTTGCCAAGGTTAATACAGATACTTTGAATGTTCGTGCAGAAGAGTCTACCGATAGTGATATTCTTACATTATCAAGTGAAGGTGATAAGTTAGAAGTTATCGGTGAGGATGGAGACTGGATTAAAGTTGCTGTAGATGCAGAAACAATTGGATATGTTTCTAATGAGTATGTTTACATTGATTATGTGTATGAGACTGCTATAACAATTGAAGAAGAAGAGGCAGCAATTGCGGCAGCTGAGGCAGAAGCAAGAGCCAGAGAAGAGGCAGAAGCGGCTGCAGCAGCGGAAGCACAGCGTCAGCAACAGGCTGCTGCCCAGTCACAGAATACGACATCCAACTCTCAGAGTACTGCGACAACAAGTAAGCCAAGTCAGACTCCGGCACCACAACCGGCGGCTCCATTGCCACCGGCACCAACCAATTCAAATGGTTCATCTATTGCAAGTTTTGCATGTCAGTTTGTAGGTAACCCATATGTATATGGTGGTACAAGCTTAACAAATGGTGCAGATTGTTCCGGTTTTGTTCAGTCAGTATATGCTAATTTTGGTATTTCATTACCTAGAACATCCTATGCTCAGGCCAGTGCAGGTACACAGGTAAGCGTGAGTGATTTACAGCCTGGTGATTTATTGTTCTATCATGGATTTGGTCATGTGGCAATCTATATTGGTAATGGACAGGTAGTACATGCAAGTAACAGACAGACCGGTATTAAGATTTCGGCATACAACTATTCAACTATTAATAAGGCTGTTCGTATTGCTGGTTAAGAAGAGGAATAAAGATATTAAGGATCGACTTATGTGGTCGGTCCTTTTTTATTTAGAGAATCGAGAAAGGTCGAATTTAATGTAAAAGAAGATTTTGAGAGTTGACATATAGGTTTTACTTTGTTATCATTACGTTTGGATGATTTGTAACATTTTTGTAATAATTTATGTTATGTGTGAGGTATATATGAGGAAGAGTATAATAAGAAATATAATAGTAACGACAACTGCTGTGTCTTTATTGATGGCTGGTTTTCCCAGTATGGCGGATGGTCTTTATCATAATAGTGATTTGAAAGTTGATGTGATTGCTGCCAAAGCAACACCCAATGATTTGTCGGATGTTCATTCCATTGATAGCGTAAGTATAGGAGAAAAGCTTGCTATGGATGATAATCAGTCTCTGGCAGTTGAAGTAGTAGATGTTAAAGTGGAATCTAATCAAGTTGTTGCTAATATTGATACATATTTGAACATCAGAGCAGAGGAATCAACAGAATCAGAGGTTGTAGGTAAGTTTTATAATGGTAACGTAGGAACTTTGGTGGAGCAAGGAGAGGAATGGTCATTGGTTTCTTCGGGTAATGCTTATGGATATGTTAAGAATGAGTATATATTATCCGGAGTTGCTGCTGAGGAATATATTAAGAACAATTGCGATCAAATTGCGAGGGTTAATACAGAAACCTTAAATGTAAGAGAAGAGAGTTCTATCGATAGTGATATTTTAGCATTGTCCGGAGAGGGGGATTCCCTTGTCGTTGTGGATGAAGAAGGTGAGTGGATTAAGGTTGCGGTATCTGATGATATGATTGGTTATGTGGCTAGCGATTATGTTTGTTTGGATTATGCATATGAAACAGCAATCACTATAGAAGAGGAAAATGCTATGTTGGCTGAACTCAATAGTTCAAATATATTAGGCACCCCGAGTAGTAACGACAATGGTGATGACTCTGGTGATAATGAAACGGACGACAGTGATAATGGGAATGTTGAAGGGGAACCGGAAGATTCGGCAACTGAGGAACCAATGATATATCATTCGCCTGCCGTAACAGAGGCTCCTGACCCTACTGTATCATCTAGTGGGATGGGACAAACTATTGCTGATTTTGCTGTTCAATTCGTTGGTAATCCTTATGCATATGGGGGTACAAGTCTTACAAATGGTGCAGATTGTTCGGGATTTGTAATGGCCGTATATCAGGAATTTGGATATTCGCTGCCGAGAACATCGTATGATCAGGCAAATGCAGGATATGAGGTTAGTGTGAGTGACTTGCAACCGGGTGATTTGATTTTTTATCATAGTTTCGGTCATGTTGCAATTTATATTGGAAATGGAGAAGTAGTACATGCAAGTAACCCACAGACAGGTATTAAAATATCAGCATACAATTATTCTAGTATAAATAGGGTGGTTCGTGTGGTTGATTAATTAAAAAAGATAGGTATGTTTAAGAATCGGTTCGTTGTGAATCGATTCTTTTTTCTTTATTCTATACGAGTATTTTTGTTAATAGGAAGCATAGAAAGAATGGAAAAAATTTATATAAAAATTTGCATAAAAAATTAGAAAAAGGGTTTTAAGTTTTATATATTTTGTGATATAATAGAGAACAGACTGTGGGCGGATTGTATATATTTGCCCTGGTACAGATTAATTAAATACTTAGGAGGTATAAAACAAATGGCAAACAAATGGGTT
>JBJENX010000052.1:0-17855 GCA_051880415.1 Lachnospiraceae bacterium
CTCGTGAGTTAGGTGCTGAAGGTATTGGTCTTTGCCGTACAGAGCATATGTTCTTTGAGGAAGACAGAATTGCTGCATTCCGTGAGATGATTTGTTCAGATACAGTAGAGGAAAGAGAAGCTGCTCTTGAGAAGATTCTTCCATATCAGCAGAGTGACTTTAAGGCTCTTTATGAGGCACTTGAAGGAAATCCTGTTACAATCCGTTTCTTGGATCCACCTCTTCATGAGTTCGTTCCAACAGAGGAAGCTGATATTAAGAAGTTAGCAGATGCTCAGGGCAAGTCAGTTGAAGATATTAAGGCTATTATTGCAAGTCTTCATGAGTTTAACCCAATGATGGGTCATCGTGGATGTCGTCTTGCTGTAACATATCCTGAAATTGCTAAGATGCAGACTAAGGCTGTTATCCGTGCAGCTATCGAAGTTAAGAAGGCACATGCAGATTGGAATGTTAAGCCTGAAATCATGATTCCATTAGTATGTGAAACAAAAGAGCTTAAGTATGTTAAGAAGGTAGTTGTTGAGACAGCTGATGCTGAAATCGCTGCTGCAGGTATTGATTTAGAGTATGAAGTTGGTACAATGATTGAGATTCCTAGAGCTGCTCTTACAGCTGATGAAATCGCTAAGGATGCAGACTTCTTCTGCTTCGGTACTAACGACTTAACTCAGATGACATTTGGTTTCTCTCGTGATGATGCTGGTAAGTTCTTAGATGCTTACTATGATACAAAGATCTTCGAGAATGATCCATTTGCTAAGTTAGATCAGACTGGTGTTGGTAAGTTAATGGAGACCGCTATCAAGTTTGGTAAGCCGGTTAATCCAAACCTTCACATCGGTATCTGTGGAGAGCACGGTGGAGATCCTTCATCTGTTGAGTTCTGCCACAAGATTGGTCTTGATTATGTATCATGTTCACCATTCCGTGTACCAATTGCTCGTTTGGCTGCTGCTCAGGCTGCAATTTCAAATAAGTAATACACCTTTTGGTAACAGTTAGAACTTAATAAGTTTTATACAATAAGGAAAGCCCCTGCCACTGTAATTATGCAGTGGAAAGGGCTTCTTTAATTTCAATTATTCGGGTAAAATAAGTGATGACAGTAATAGAAAATAAGAATATAAATGGGAGATGATTAGTATGATGTATCCATTTATGACATTAGAAGATGATACGGAAATCGTTCATTCTGAAATGAGAGAAGATGGGGAAGTAAAAGTATATATTGAGACTCCTGATGAAAAGGATGGTTTCCATCATATGACTTGTTATTTACCATCCTATAGATTAGAAGATGAATATGGTTATGATGAAGAAAGAAAAGAATACTTTTTGGATATTATTAGGTCTACGGCACATCTTATTATAGAATTTTCAAAGGAAGGTGGATTTGAACATGCCTTAGGTTTTTAAAATAGGATCATACTGGGTTTACTTTTGGTCAAATGAAGGAATGCCAAGAGAACCTATACATGTTCATGTAGCAGAATGTAGACCGGTTGAAAATGCCACTAAGGTGTGGATTACAAAATCCGGTAAATGTCTTCTTGACAATAATAACTCCGGTATATCTAGAAATGTTTTAAGAAATATAATGAGAATTATCGAAGCCAGAAGTGAGGAGATTATAAAAAAATGGCATGATTTCTACGGAGAGATTGAATATTATTGTTAATTTATAATATACAGTAGGAAATTTGAGTAAAATTTAATTAGTTTTATTTTATAGAGAACTCCCCTGCTATTGTGGTTACATAGTGGCAGGGGTAAAAATAAATATAAACTGCTATAACAGATGATAGAAAGAGGGGGCGAAGGTATGTCAGGTAAAACATATGTGATGGCATTTGATCAGGGAACCACAAGTTCCCGTTGTATTTTGTTTGACAGACAGGGGAATATCTGTAGCGTTGCCCAAAAGGAATTTCAGCAGATTTATCCTCAACCGGGATGGGTGGAACATAATCCAATGGAAATCTGGTCGTCCCAGTTATCGGTAGCAACAGAGGCTATAAGTAAAATCGGTGCCACCGGAGAGGATATTGCGGCAATTGGTATTACAAATCAGCGGGAAACAACCATTGTTTGGAATCGGCATACCGGAGAGCCTGTTTATAATGCCATTGTATGGCAGTGCAGGAGAACGGCAGACAGGGTAAAACAAATGAAAGAGGACGGAATATGGGATTATGTGAAGGAAACCACCGGACTTGTGCCGGATGCTTATTTTTCTGCATCGAAGATTGCATGGATTTTAGATCATGTGGAGGGTGCCAGAAAAGAGGCAGAGGCAGGTAATCTGTTATTTGGAACCATTGATACATGGTTAATCTGGAATCTGACTAAGGGTGCTGTTCATGTGACGGATTATACCAATGCTTCTCGGACTATGATGTTTGATATTCATCATTTATGTTGGGATGATAGGATTCTTACGTATTTTGATATTCCTAAATGTATGCTTCCTGATGTAAAGGCCTCCAGTTATATTTACGGATATACGGAAACCGGTGTGCTTGGAACTCGTATTCCAATTTCCGGAGCAGCGGGAGACCAGCAGGCTGCATTATTTGGACAATGCTGCTTTAGGGCAGGTGATGTGAAGAATACATATGGAACCGGATGTTTTTTATTGATGAATACAGGAGAGAAGGCTGTGACATCGCAAAAAGGATTACTGACAACCATAGCTGCAAGTTTAGAGGGCAGAATCCAATATGCGTTAGAAGGAAGTATATTTGTGGCAGGAGCAGGAATTCAATGGTTAAGGGATGAGATGAATCTGCTGCAGGATGCCGGACAATCAGAGGAATATGCCCTTCGGGTGGAGGATACCAATGGTGTTTATGTAGTACCGGCATTTACGGGAATGGGTGCACCATATTGGAATCCTTATGCAAGAGGAACAGTGGTTGGACTTACAAGGGGCTGTAAAAAGGAGCATTTTGTCCGGGCTGTATTAGAGGCAATGGCATATCAGACCAATGATATTCTTAGTATTATGGAGCAGGAATCCGGGGTAGACATTACAGGATTAAAAGTAGATGGTGGGGCTGCAAAGAACAATTTTTTAATGCAGTTTCAGTCTGACATATTGAATGTAGATGTATTAAGACCGGAATGTGTGGAGACAACAGCCTTAGGTGCTGCATATCTTGCAGGACTTGCTGTAGGATATTGGGAAGGTTTCGAGGATATTCGTAAAAACTGGGCATTGTCAGAAACATTTCATCCTGATATGCCGGTAGAAAAAAGAGATAAATTGTTATCTGATTGGAAAAGGGCTGTGAAATGTGCACTTATATGGGCGGAAGATGTGAAATAGTTGCAATGAATTTTTATTATATCATTGCAGGATGATGTTAAGGAATGAAACCCATGATGAAAAAAGATGTTGAATAAATATAATTGCTATTATATAATTATTTTCATGTTACCACTAAAGAGTGAAGAACTGTTTAGTGGTATTTTTACAGTCATTGATTAATAAATTAATAAAAATAATATTAGGGGGATTTTATGAGCGAAAAAACAAAAAGAGGCAGTTTCTCCGGACAATTGGGATTTATTATGGCAGCAGCAGGTAGTGCCGTTGGATTAGGAAATATTTGGCGTTTTCCATATCTTGCGGCAAAGGATGGAGGCGGTATCTTTATCCTTGTTTATCTGATATTGGCGGTTACCTTTGGTTTTGCACTGCTTACTACAGAGATTGCAATCGGCAGAAAGACCAAGCAAAGTCCGCTTACTGCTTATAAAATGATTCATCCAGAATGGGGTGGAATTGGAATTCTGGCATGCCTTGTTCCAATTATTATTTTGCCATATTATTGTTCCATCGGTGGATGGGTATTTAAATACTTATCCCTATATCTGACAGGCCATGGAAGTGATGCTGTTAGTGATACATATTTTTCAGAGTATATAGCCGGTACAGCCCAGCCATTAATATGGATGCTTGTTTACTTCTTTATTACTGCGTTTGTAGTATTTTGTGGTGTGGAGAAAGGAATTGAAAAATACAGTAAAGTGTTAATGCCTATTTTGGTTGTCATGGTAATCGGTATCTCTATTTTTGCCCTAACCCTTCATCACACAGATGCAGAGGGGATTACCAGGACAGGCTTACAGGGACTTAAGGTATATTTGATTCCGGATTTTAAGGGGATGACCTTTAAAACACTTTTTATAACCATAATGGATGCCATGGGACAATTGTTCTTTTCTATTAGTGTTGCCATGGGAATTATGGTTACTTATGGTTCCTATGCCAAGGATGAAACGAATTTGACCAAATCTATAAATCAGATTGAGATATTTGATACTGCCATTGCATTGCTGGCGGGTTTGATGATTATTCCTACCGTATTTACATTCATGGGTGTAGAAGGAATGTCGGCAGGTCCGGGATTAATTTTTGTATCCCTGCCAAAGGTATTTGATGCCATGGGTGTTGTTGGTAAAGTCATTGCTCCGGTATTCTTTTTGATTGTTTCCTTTGCAGCGGTAACCTCTTCCGTATCCGTTATGGAAGCCATTGTATCAAGCTTAATGGATGCTTTTCATATTACCAGAAAGAAGGGCTCTGTTATTGTTGCAGTTTACACATTGATAACAGGTGTAATTGTTTGTTTAGGCTACAATGTGCTTTATATGGAGGTATCGTTACCAAATGGTTCTACCGGTCAGATTCTGGATATTTTAGATTATATCAGTAACAATATTTTGATGCCGGCAGTTGCGATTCTAACCAGTATATTAATTGGCTGGGTTGTGAAGCCTAAGGTTATTATTGATGAGGTGTCAAAGGGTGGATATAGATTTACCAGAAAAGGAATTTATATCGTGATGATTAAATTTGTAGTTCCTGTTTTGTTAATGATTTTGTTATTGCAGGCATTGGGAATTATTCAATTTTAGGTTATTGCGAATGGAACTATAATACATACATAAGGTAATTGCGAAACACAGGTTTTCGTAGAATACGTTGTGAAATTCTAACAAATATGTTTTCAGGGATGCTCTCGCTTCGTTGTAAACGTAGCAGTACTAAGCTCGGAAACTCCTCGCTAAGTACTGACGTTCACAAAGCCCCTTCAAACATATATTGTTAAATTTACACAACTTATATTTCGTAAAGATACGTTTCGCAATTACCTGATACATACATATAAAAAAGGAGAAATTTAAATGTTAGAAGTAGGAACAAAAGCACCGGATTTTGAGTTGCCGGACCAGAATGGAGAAATGCATAAATTATCTGATTATAAGGGTAAGAAAGTGATTTTATATTTTTATCCAAAGGATAATACTGCCGGATGTACAAAACAGGCATGCGGATATTCTGAAAGGTATCCGGAATTTTTAGAAAAAGGGGCAGTGGTATTGGGAATCAGTAAGGATTCTGTTGCGTCCCACAAACGTTTTGAGGAAAAACAGGATTTAAAGATTACCATTCTTTCTGACACGGAACGAACCGTAATAGAAGCTTATGATGTGTGGAAGGAAAAAAAGATGTGTGGTAAGGTTTCCATGGGCGTTGTGCGTACCACTTATTTAATTGATGAAGATGGAATGATTGTGAAAGCAAATGATAAGGTAAAAGCAGCGGATGATCCTGAAAATATGTTGAAGGAGTTATCATAATGCGCATCATTTTATCCCCTGCAAAAAAGATGAATGTGGATTTGGATTCCATTGCACCCCAGGGGATTCCTCAATTCATTAGTGATTCGGAAGAAATTTTACTATGGTTAAAAAGTCAGTCAAAGGATGAACTGCAGAAACTTTGGAACTGTAATGATAAAATTGCTAAGCAGAATGTTGAAAGAATAAAGCATATGGATCTTTATTCCCGTCTGACACCTGCCATATTATCCTACGAGGGGATTGCCTATCAATATATGGCACCTATGGTTTTTGAAAATAATCAGTTTGATTATGTGCAGGAGCATTTACGGATTTTGTCAGGGTTTTATGGGGTGCTAAAGCCTATGGACGGTGTCACTCCGTATAGATTGGAAATGCAGACAAAGGCTGAGATTGGTCATTCCAAGAATTTATATGATTTATGGGGTAACAGGTTATATGAGGCGGTACGGGATGAAAGTGGTATTATCATTAATCTGGCTTCAAAGGAGTATTCAAAATGTATTGAAAAATATCTTAAGGAAGATGACCGTTATATCACTGTAACTTTTTGTGAGAAATCAGGCGAAAAGCTTGTTACAAAGGGGACCTATGCAAAGATGGCAAGGGGTGAAATGGTACGGTTTATGGCGGAAATGAATATAGAAGAACCTGAGGATATCAAAAAATTTGATCGTTTGGGATATGTATATCGGGAAAATATATCTACTGACCGGAACTATATATTTGAGAGAATTAAATGATTTTAGAAATGGGAAATATAGTAAGAATCATTTCTATCTTTGTATTTATCATTTCCTTAAGTATGAATGTATATTTTTGGGAAAAAATATAAAAAAGGTTAATGCCTAACTAAAAAATGAAATAGGAGATGACAATTAATGGATTCTAATCAGATTATGAAAGAAGCTGCAGAATTAAAGGAAACAATTATTTCTGACAGAAGATATCTTCATTCCCATCCGGGAACGGGATTTGACATTGAGGAAACGGTAGCATATGTGAAAGAAGAGCTACAGGATATGGGTTATGAACCGGTAGAATGTGGACGTGCGGGCCTTGTTGCTTTAGCAGGAGGAAAAAAGCCGGGAAAAGTTTTTATGATTCGTGGAGATATGGATGCACTGCCAATAAAAGAAGAATCCGGTGAAGCATTTGCATCTGAAAATGGCTGTATGCATGCCTGTGGACATGATATGCATACGGCTATGATGTTAGGCGCGGCAAGGATATTAAAGCAGCACGAGGAGGAAATAGAGGGTACTGTAAAATTAATGTTCCAGCCTGCGGAGGAAATATTTGAAGGCTCAAAGGACATGCTTGAGGCAGGACTTTTGAAAAATCCGGATGTGGATGCAGCATTAATGATTCATGTAATGGCAAATATGCCATTTGAATCCGGTACAGTTGTGGTATCTGCCCCCGGTGTCAGTGCTCCGGCAGCAGACTATTTTGAAATTAAAGTAAAGGGAAAAGGTTGTCATGGTTCTATGCCAAATACAGGGATTGATCCATTGACGGCTGCTGCATATATCTTAATCGGGTTACAGGAATTACATGCCAGAGAACTACCTATGAGTGAACAGGCGGTTTTGACAATGGGAACTATGAATGCCGGAACGGCAGCCAATGTGATTCCCGATGTTGTGGTAATGGGAGGCAGTATCCGTACCTATGACGAGGAGACCCGTAAGTTCTTAAAACAGAGAATGACGGAAATTGCCCAGGGAATTGCCAAGTCCTTCCGGGCAGAGGCAGAGGTTTCTTTTGGCAGCGGATGTCCTACATTAGTGAATGACAAGGAGCTTTCTCAGTGTGCAGACAAGTATGTAAAGGAGCTGTTAGGAAATGGCAAAGCATTTTCTGTTGCCCAGCTAAATGCCCTTGGCGGAAACAACGGTTCTTCAAAGTCAGCAGGCTCAGAGGATTTTGCCTACGTAAGCCATGAGGTTCCTTCTATTATGCTTGCATTAGCGGCAGGACAGCCGGAAAAGGGATATCAGTATCCCCAGCATCATCCAATGGTAAAATTTGATGAGTCTGCACTTTGTAGTGGTAGTGCAGTATATGCTTATACAGCCGTGCGTTGGTTAGAGGAACATAAATAATAGGAGTTATGGGATGATTTTTTTAGAAATACTTGGGACAATTGCATTTTCTGTTTCCGGTGCCATGGAAGCCATGAAAAAAGAAATGGATTTGCTTGGGGTTCTGGTGCTTGGTTTGGTAACAGCAGTAGGTGGCGGTGTGTTACGGGATGTGTTAATGGGACAGTTTCCCCCTGCTGCATTTCAAAATTCCCGCAATGCGTTTATTGCTTTATTTGTGGCCTTTGCTTCGTTTATGGTTGGTGTCGTTTTGTCCAAACAGAAAAAAGAAATCCACAGTCGGATATGGAATGGTGCATTATTAGTATCAGATGCGGTTGGACTTGGTGCATTTACTGTACTTGGTATTCGTTATGTGCAGGAACAATTAGGCTATCATAATGTTGTACTTCTTATGTTTGTGGGTGTTGTAACCGGTGTTGGCGGTGGTGTCATGCGGGATATATTTGCCGGAAATGTGCCATATATTTTTAGAAAGCATGTATATGCTACTGCTTCTATTTTAGGTGCAGTAATATATTTGTGGCTGGCTCATGCCGGATATGTTGAATTTGCAACATGTTTTAGTGTGATATTGGTATTGGTACTTCGTATTCTTGCGGCAAAATATCAGTGGAATCTTCCGAAAGTTGTCATGAAAACAGAATAAATTAGAAATGAATGGCAATACTCATCTATGAGGTGATGAGTATGGGTAAACATAAACCAAAGCATATTGGTATCATTCCTGACGGAAACAGACGCTGGGCAGAAGGAAAGGGAATGGAAAAAAAGGATGGATATGAATATGGATTAGAACCGGGTCTTAAGCTTCTGCAACTGGCAAAAGAAAATGGAATAGAGGAAATCACATATTATGGTTTTACAGTGGATAATTGTAAGCGTCCCCCGGAACAATTTAAGGCATTTCAAAAGGCCTGTGTAGAGGCGGTTTCAATGCTTACAAAGGAAGGTGCAGATCTGCTTGTAATGGGTGACAGTAAGTCTAAATGCTTTCCTAAGGAATTATTGCCATATACAACAAGGACACCTGTACATGGCGGAGGAATTCGTGTAAATTTTTTAGTGAATTATGGCTGGCAATGGGATTTATCCCATATGGCAGAAGACGGAAAGCCTTACTCCAGTGATATTTCCAGAATAGACTTAATTATCCGTTGGGGTGGTATGCGACGGCTTTCCGGATTTTTGCCGATTCAGTCGGTGTATGCTGATTTTTATGTAGAGGAGCATTTATGGCCGGATTATACCGATGAAGATTTCGTAAATGCACTAAAATGGTATGATAAGCAGGATGTTACCTTAGGAGGATAGGCTTGACATCCTCTTTTTTTTTACTTGCATGGGGGGAGGGACACTAAAAGGTACAATGCTGGATAGAAGATGTAGAATTACATATGTTATTTTATGAGTATAAAAAAGTAGTGTTTTTTTTGTGTTTATGGTGTATAATAACACAAACACTTAATTTAGTGGGTTTTTAGCAATATAAACCTTTAAAATAATGGTTTGGGGGATGGTTTTATGAAAAAATATGTAATACCCGATTGCATCACGGCAATAGAAATAAAAACAGTTCGCAAAAAATTAAAATTAACACAGAAAGAGTTTGCAGGTTTAATTTGTTGTTCCAAGTCTACAGTTGAAAGATGGGAAACAAGTAGCGAACCAATTACTGGGCCTATTGTTTTATTATTGCATTTATTGGAGAGACAGCCGGAGATAATAAATACCCTTAGTGTACCGGAAAAAATTCATCCTCTAAGATTATGGTATATGCATAACCAAAATGTATGTACAATTATAGATGTTGATGAAGTTGGGCGGCATATTAAAATTTATAATTATACAGACAATGTGATGTTTCGGGCATTTGGAAAGGAAGAAAATCCGGATTATATGATGTTTGAAGAATTTATAGAGTCAAGATGTTTTCCAAAAAGCAGGGACAAGATGAAATTAATATTAAAGGATTTGGACCTACCGTTTTATGATCCCTTTATGATTATTGAGAAAACACAGGGGAGAATGGCAGAGGATGATTTTTGGATTCGAATAGAGAGGTGATGCTTTGATACAGTTATTTGAACAAGACATAAAGACCAATGATCGACAGTCTTCTAAGGGAAATCAATTGAAGTGGAAAAACAATAACATTTGGTATAAAGCAGATTATACCGGATATGAAGGATTGTCAGAATATATAATTTCACATTTGCTGACAATGTCAACTCTTTCAAAAGATGAGTATGTGCTATATGATTTAGAAAAAATTCAATATAAAGACGTAATATATAATTGTGTCAAAAGTAGTGATTTCCTAAATGATGGTTGGCAAATTATAACTTTGGAGCGGTTGTTTCAAAATTTCTTTAATGAAAGTTTGTATTCGTCATTATATAAAATGAGGAATTATGAAGATAGAATGTTGTTTTTAACCCATCAGGCTGAAAGGATTACGGGTCTGAAATATTTCGGTGTTTATATGAATAAACTATTTACAATTGATGCATTGTTTTTAAATGAGGACAGACATACCCATAATATTGCGGTATTGATGAACGAGGATGGAAGGTTTGCTTATTGTCCGATATTTGATAATGGAGCAGGTCTTTTATCTGATTTGTCAATGGATTATCCCTTAGATGGGGATATTTATCAGCAGATGAATGGTGTTAAAGCCAAAACAATATGTGATGATTTTGATGAGCAGCTTGATATTTCGGAGAAACTATATCATCAGAATATTAAATTTAGTTTTACAAAAAAAGATGTAAAGAAATTGCTGGATGCTACCGGTGCTTATCCGGAAGGAATACGGAACAGGGTAGAGAAGATTCTGTATTTACAGATGGAGAAATATCAATATTTATTTGATACCAAAAATCACTTTGTACTGTAACTTAATAGGTAAAAAGGTGCAATTTAACGGTTCCGCATTTGCGTGAACCGTTTTTGCGTCTTGATTTAAAGTATATAAAAAATGAATTTCGTCGGCTGATTCCTGCATTTTGTCGGGAAAAAATCAACTCAATTTTTATGTATGCTATCATAATCCCATCACAACAGGCGTTTGTGAAACGATATATATGGGTTTTGCAAACGCCTGTCCAATTACAAAATAAGGAGGATATAGCATGAGAAAAGCTGACAAATTTAACAGACAGAATATAGGAAAGAAGGGGAAGTTATTATTTACAACGTTTACCTTTGTCTTAGGTATTTCTTTGTTTGGCTGTGGAAAAGAGGAGAATCAGGATTTGGTGAAGGATGAAGGAACGGAACAGAGTGTGGAACAACAAGCAGATTCAGAGGAAGAGAATACATTTTCCGGTGATTATACGCAACCTGAGGAATGGGGTTATTCACCCTTCTGGTTAAAATATGGTTTGGAAGGTATGGAAAAAAAGGATTTGTCCACATTAACGATTTTTGACTGTGTGACAGATGGATTGTCATTAAATGATGTATTACATTCTTCTGAATTTACATATTATGAACTGCATTATTCTTATAGTACACAGGCAGAATCGGATAATATTGACGATATTATTAATTATGATGATTCTTTTTTATTAAGTGCAGGATCAGGTTTTGAAATCCGGATGTATAAGGAACAAGAGGGAGACTATATTGTTGTGTCTGTTTATAATTTATCAGATGAGAGTAAGACTCTGGCCCAGTGTGTCGAAGGTAACCAGTTTTATGTAGGAGACAACAGCCAGGTCTCCTATGAAGACTCTGCTCATATGGCATTTGATATTGACGGAGAATATAGCTGGGAATATTTAGACAGTTTGTGTGATTTGCTGGGTAAACCTGATCAGATTTATTATTCTCTGAATTTGCTTATGAACACAGATAGGGAAGGAAAGGAAGAAACCTTTGAAGAGACTGTAAAAAAAGGTGGCGGTAGTATTATATATGACATGATGTATCAGCTTAATAATGGTAAACTTTTTATTGGTGTAGGCGAGCATAATTATATGAGTACATATGAGGTGGATCATGTAAATACATGTTATTGTACCGATGTTTTATATGATTATTTGCGTGATGAGACGAATTCAGGGGCTTTGGTAAATGAAAGCAACGTTTATGATTTTGAATAAAAAGTTTTTTCTTTTCTTGTATAGCCATGATTTTTCCATATCATGTTTGGTCTGTTCTGATAAAAATGTAGAAAAGAACGGACATATTTGGTAAAATAACTTCACTACGCAGTTATCTTGAACTAAAATTATAAACCCAGGAGTTATTTAGATGATACAAACCGATTCAAAGAAAAAACAGCAAATGAGAATTTGTATATGTGAGGATATAGAAGAACACAGTGTAAATATATCAGAAATCTGTACTTTGCTGGCAGAAGAATATCCCTTAAGTGTAGAGGTTTATTTCACAGCAGAAGCATTGTTACAGCATTTGACGGAGTTGAATAAAGAAAATGCCGAATTTCCCAACTTGATTTTAATGGATATTGAACTGCCGGGGATGGACGGTATTACCCTTGGTAAACAAATCAAAAATATGAGCAAGGATGTATTTCTTGTTTTTGTTACTGCTTTCGTCGAATATGCCGTAAAGGGATATGAAGCAAATGCATTTCGCTATTTATTAAAGCCGGTAACCCTTGAAGTTATGCGTGATTTGATGATAGATATACAAAGAGAGTATGGGAAAAGGAAGAAACTGTGGATAAAGACAAATGATGGGGAACGTATGATTTTGCTGGAGGACCTGATCTATATCAGTGCGGAGGATAAGTACACGGTGTTATACACCGGAACACAGCATTATTTAAGTGATAACAGTTTAACAAAATATGAGGAGCAGCTAGGAGAATTCGGTTTTTTTCGTATTCACAGGAAATACCTGGTTAATATGTATCATCACAAAGCCTTTCGGGCAGGAAAGGTGGTGCTGACACAGGGATACACTCTGCCGGTTAGCGGTAAGCGGATGGCACGGTATCAGCAACAGTTATTTCATTTCCTTGGGGAGGATTTGGCATGATGGACGAGTTGTTATTTATAGTGGTACTCCTTATCAATTGCTTTGCTATGTTGGATATCTGGCTGATAATGAGATTGTTGTTTGGATGTGATATGAAAACAACCCCACGGAATCTGGCAATCGCGGCGGCAGTATTTATCGTAATCGATATCATTATTTCCTACGCCTTTGAGGGAGAAGGTCTTATAACAGTTTTAATCATCGTTGTATATAATGTGGTGGTTACTTTACTTTTGACCAATCGTCATCGGATAAAAACCCTGTTATTAGAGATTCCTGCAATTCTTGTTTATGTACAATTTGGTATGATTATGGAACTAATAGAAAAATTAACCGGATTAAACCAATATTATGTCATGAATCAAGGCGTGGAAAAATTATCGGTAGTAGACTTTGTTTCTGACATATTGCTTTTTATCATTCTAGTAGCCCTTTCAAAGTCTAAAATAGAAAAGTCAAAGTATATACAGTTAACCCTTGGAGAGGGGATTTTTCTTTCTGTGTACTGCCTGTTTAGTCCGTTTATTGTAGCCGGTTTAGAATGGTTTGAAAATCTGGCAAATGATTATTACTATAACTTAATCTGGGTTCTATTTATGCTTGTTTTAAATATTGCAGTGATTTACGCAATTGTCCATAGAAAGAAAGCTTTTTATTACCGGCAGCTTTCAGAGGATTATAAAAATGAGTTTGAGACAGAATATTCATTTTTTAAAGATTACAAAGAACAACAGCAGGATACCATTAAATTTCGCCATGACTGGAATAATCATATGTTGCTTATTCAAGAAATGCTGCAAAAGGAAGAATATGAGAAAGCAGAGGATTATTTTAAGGATTTAACAGCGGTTACACCACGTTCCGTATATCAAATTGCAACAGGAAATGAATTACTGGATTTGATTTTAAGTACGAAAATGGATATTCTTAAGGAACACAATATTACATTGCAATGTAAGGGAGAATTTTCAAATTTACATTTTGACAAACAGGTGGATGGTTGTATTTTACTGTCCAATCTTTTGGATAATGCCATTGAGGCCAATGCAAAGATAGCAGGAAATCGATACATTGTAATAAAGGCAAGAACTACAGAACAGTTGTTTTATCTGGAAATCCGTAACCCCATGGAGGGGGAACTTCAACAGGTAAATAATCGGATTGTGACTACAAAGGAGAAAAAAGACAGTCATGGAATCGGGTTACAAAATGTTCATGAAATAATTGAAAAGTATAATGGAAAGTATCAAATTGAGACTGGGAATCAGGAATATATAATAAAGATGATGTTCCCTATACTGCAACTTAACGGTTCCGCATTTGCGTGAACCGTTTTTTTTAATATAGAAATGATTGGTATATAATATTATTTTATGATAAAATAAGTAATTATTACAAAATTGATTCGTATAATTAAAAAGATAAGACAATTTGGTTTCATATATTGATTAAGAGATTTTATAATACCGGTAATGTATGAATGGAGAAATATATGGATAATAAAGAAATATTGGAATTGCAGACAAAATCCTTTGTGACAGATGTATTGGCCCAAGTGGATACAGCGGGACATTTTCGGGATATCATGGGCTTTATAATGAGGGAAATGGGAATATTTACACATGCAGAAAGAGTATGTGTATATGAACATGATATGGATAAAGTTCTTTTGGAAAAGGTATATGAGTGGAATATCGGAGATGACACAGTAAGTGATGTTGAAAAACAGGTGATTCAAAGAAACGATATCATCAATTGGTATGGTGAACTAAAGCAAAATCATCTGGTAGTTATTAAAGATTCGTATTCTATCCGTAATTCCATGCCTGTAGAATATAAAATTATGGAAGATAGGTGTATAAACGGGTTGTTGCTGATTCCGGCCTATGTGGATGACAGACTGATAGCCTGTATGTGTATAATTAATCCGGATTTTAGTATGTTTGCTATTTTAGAGTCTGCATTTTTATTTCTTGGAAGACAGATTGGTTTACTTTATCATCGGGAAAGAATTAATCATAAATACTTACTTTTTATGGATGGAATGCGTTCCAGTAATTTGTCAGAGTTTATTGTAGATTGTAGTTCGAACCGGTTTGAAGCATTTCGTATTACCAAGGTATTACGAAATATAATTCCTGAAGAGGGGGACTGGAATTGGCTCAGGCAGTTTTATGCTTCAATTATCAAGCCGGAATATAAGGAAGACATATTAAAACGTACAACAATGGAATATATTAAAACATTTCTTCGTACGGAACAAAATAATTATGCTATTGATATCGAGCGGGAGGTAAATGGAATTAATAATTGGTTTCGACTGGAGTTTTCAGCTGTTTCCCTGGATGAGGAAAATAATTTGGAACGTTTTTTGCTGCTTGTAAAAGATATAACGAAAATGAAGCAGGAAGAAGAAGAACACCGACAGATGATTAAGGCGTTGAGTAGCATATATAGAGCAAGTGCAATGATTGATTTAGGAAAAAGGTTGGTAAAACCAATAAAACTTTCCGGGATTATTCGTCAGTTTATTCCAAATGATATCATACCACATGAGGAAATGCTGGATTTGTTCTGTAATAAGATGATAGAAGATGATTATGTAGGTAATGTTCGTGAGTTTTTGGATTTGGATACGATGCAGGAACGGCTTCAGGAAACAGAGATACTGACTTGTGAATATCAGGGAACACAAATTGGATGGGGACGCATTATTTTAATTCCGTGCCGGGATGCTGATTCCAGCATAGAAAAAGTTGTGTTTACAGTTCAGGATATTACGGAGCAGAAAAAAAGAGAAGAATGGATGCAATATAAGATTGAGCATGATGAACTAACGAAAACCTTGAATCGTACTGCATTTCACAGGGTGACGAAGCTCCTGGATTCATCCCAGATTTCCTTTGGTTTTTTGTTGATGGATATTGATAAGTTTAAAGGAATAAATGATACCTATGGACATGATGTAGGTGATGAAGTATTGAAACGTTTGGTTATGGTACTAAATGAGAAAATGAGAATTACAGATAAAATATTTCGCATTGGTGGAGATGAATTTGCCATAATTATGAATGGAATAACGAAAGACCAGGCACATAAGGTAAAAGAGATCATAAATTCAGTTAATGACATGTTAGCAGTAAGCAGGGATAATCTGCCGTCATTTTCTGTTAGTGCAGGTGTTGCATTTTCTGTGCAGGGATATGATGAGACCTTATATCATAATGCTGACAAGGCATTGTATAGGACAAAGGAGACAACCCGCAGGGGATGTACGGTTTATGAGGAAATGACAGATGAAAGGTTTGGATAGTGTATTTTGGGAAAAAGACAGATGAAAAAGATAGCACCGTTTCTGGTTTTGTTAGCAGGTATTCTTTGGGGAACAATAGGATTTTTTGTCTATCATGAAATGATTACAATAAATGAAATGATTGGAGTGGCACTTGTTATTGGCTCCATTATATTACAGAAAGAAAAATGATATTAAATATTATTTCTCAAATAAAAAACCTTTTAATGAAAGTAGCATTTTCATGAAGGGTTTTTATTTTTATTGACATTATCAAAAATGATAATATAATAAAATTTGATAAATAATATTATGATAAAAGCTTAAGGAGTAT
This sequence comes from Lachnospiraceae bacterium, assembly GCA_051880415.1. Taxonomy (GTDB): domain Bacteria; phylum Bacillota; class Clostridia; order Lachnospirales; family Lachnospiraceae; genus CAG-590. Next base: position 16,406 of record JBJENX010000052.1, read on the forward strand.
GTAAATGGAAATCTCAGAGGTTGTGATGAACCCGGTAAGACAAAGAATTATACAATATTTAATGGTACATGAAAGAGGAACGGTAAAGGAAATCAAAGAGATATTAGATGATATCCCGACACCTAGTCTGTATCGTCATGTGAAAATTCTGGCAGAGAATGATATTATCGTTGTAGCGGAAGAAAACAGAGTACGGGGAACGGTAGAGAACATTTATGAGCTGAATCCAAAGGGAATTGCAGTAGAAGATGAGGATGGTATTTCTGTACAGACTGCATTAATGAGTATATGCACTTCTTTTGCGAAATACTTTGCAAAGGGAAATGCAGACCCTAAAAAAGATATGTATTCTCTTACCAGTTGTACTTTAATGTTAACGGATGAAGAATTTCAAGCTTTTATGTCTGAAATCAATGAGGTTGGTATGAAATATGTTTCTAAAAGCCAAACAGAAGGATGTAAACCAAGACAAATTACGTTAGTATCATCCCCCATTGATTGTTGATATTTCAAAAGAGTTGAAATGAACGGTTGGATATTAGGATATGAAATAATGTATAAATGAGTTTAGGAGGCAATATGAAAAGACTGGGAATAGGAATTGCTATTTTATTATTTGAAATTTTATTACAATTATGCAGCACAGGAATGGAGCCGTTGACCTTAGCCATTGGAATAGTTGGTTTAATTATTTCATTAACTGGCGGAAAAAGAACGGTGAATGAGGAGACTTAGAATATGGATAAAACAAGATTTATTCGGGAAGATATTGTATCTAATCCGGAGGATTTACCCGGTGTTAAGAAAAAATCCTTTGTTCTGCCCTTTCGTGGCGGCGAAATATGGTTTGAACATATAGATGGAATGTATCAGTATACAGAGCTTGTGTTACAGAAGTTAAAGCGGGATGGAGAGAAATTTCTGCTGCCTTCAAAACCCGGATTAATCGGCTTTGTTATGGATGAAACAGTGATTGACCAAAGGGTAATAGATGAAATTACAAATATGCTGTGTAGTGGTCAAAAAAGATATATGAGAGTGGCTTTTATCGGAACAAACCGGGAAATTAAAAAATCCTTAAAGAAGGCACTTAAGACGTCGGAATTTATGTTTCATTTTTTTGATGATTTAGAAGCTGCAAAGGAATGGCTGGTACCGTAGAAAATTTGGCATTTGAGTTGAAAGGATAAGAGGAGGAATAAGATGAGTACAACACCAATTGAAACAGAACGATTAATTTTACGCAGATATAAGGCAGAGGATTTGAATGATTTATTTGAGTATTTATCAGATGACGAGGTGGTAAAGCATGAGCCTTATAAAGCCATGACTTTGGAAGAAACAAAAGAAAACTTGAAATGGCGTATAGAGACAGACGAAATGATTGCAGTGGAGCTGAAGGAAAATCATAAAATGATTGGAAATATTTATCTTGGTAAAAGGGATTTTG
>JBJENX010000053.1:0-17690 GCA_051880415.1 Lachnospiraceae bacterium
TAAAAATACTCCCACAGGCAGATGTAAAATTGCTTGTGGGAGTATAATAAAATAGGGGTTTCGTTGCTTTGACAAACTGGAAGTTGTCGGGTTCTTTGCATAGATAAAATTTCAATTTCCGCATCAGTTACAATATTGCCCAAAGCGCAAAGGCAAGCGTCAAAATAAAGAATATTAGAATTGCTTTTCGTGCCCATGTTGGGAATTTTTCCGCGCTTTTTTTGAATATAGCAATAATTATTCCTAACACAAGAATTAAAATTCCAGCAATTAGTTTTATTATTGCATCTGACACATAGTTTAATTCAAGTACATTTCCAGGTTCTAGTGCCAAAACATAACCACTTTCATCTGCAACCTGATAAACTCTATTTGCAATCTCTTTCTCTACTTCATAATCACTTGCTCGTTTCGCCAGACCCTTTATTGTGATACTATCGGCATTAGCGATACCATTTTCGTCAAAGTTGTCTGAAAGCCACTTTTTACCTGCATGTATAGTATAGATATTCCCTTCACTATTAAGTCCAACATAATAGTAATCCTTGCCAGTCGGAATAATTCCATTAATACTGTTTTCGACAGTAAGAAGTTCCCCTGCCACGTCAATATTTACTTCATATACATCCTTGGTATTAAGCAAATCCATAATACTCATAACAAAAAATACGCCAATAAATGATGCAGTGACTATAATAATAAGAATAGTTTTCAAAAATTTGTTGTTCATAATCTCCTACCTCCTGTATCCTAATTCTTCTAACTTTTGAAGATAACTCTCATCCTTAATACGAGTATGTGATTCTTCAAGAAGTTTTTCAAATTTACGTTTTTTTACTCCTGTAAGTATGGCAACCGCATCAACAACCGAAGCAATAACAATTACAATGCCAAGCAATAAAACTACAGAAGGCAGTAACCATTGCATACCATCTGGGGTTCCAAGCATATGCATTCCAAATAAATAATATCCTCTCCAAATTATCAGAGCCCCTATAAATAATAAAACAAAATCTTTCGTTACTTTTAACTCCGCTTTAGGGATTCCTTCAAATGCGATTTCATGACATCTTGGATCTATATAATCCTTTCCACACTTTTTACAGGTTGCAATAGGACTTTTATATTTTTTCTCCCATATTTCATATTTTAATAATCTTTTCCCACAATATTTACAATGAACTTCATAAGCCATTTCTATTTTCCTCATAAATTCCAAAGTGATAAGTTGTTTCCATTAATTAAATTAGTTTTACAGTCCGTCAAATCCCGATTTGATAATCTCTTGAACAAGGCTACCATATGGGTTATTCTACCACATATTCATCCTTAATTCATCTAAAATTTTCACGATTGATTTACCACACTTCTAAACTATCTTCTGCATCAACCCAAGCTTGCATTTCTCCATCCAACACTAAGCGTGCATACTCCATAGGTTCATCAATCGCAAGAGCATTCAATGCACATTGTGAATTTGGTGTGGTCTTTAAACCATCCTCTGCCTTATTACAGTCAATGCGCAAAATCATATTATCAAAGGTGGTTATATCAATACTATTGCAGTATTGGTTATATGTAGCATATATAAGTTTCATAGCATTTTTGTCCTTTCATCGTTTTTACAGATAAGCCGGTTGTATTGATAAATTGTTGTGTGTCCTAGAATTATCCTTTAGAACGTGAAACTCACATTGCATTGCTAATAGAGAAGGGGATGCAGCCGCTGGTAATTGCCCAGCGGGTGGGACATGATTCCGTGAATACCACCATGAATATCTACGGACACCTTTATCCCAATAAGCAGAAGCAGGTGGCGGATTTGCTGAATGCGGAGGCTACCGGGGAATTGGAAAGCAATCTGGTGGATATGGCAACAGAGATGCGGTTCCGAAAGGCAGGTGGCTGGTCATGAGAATAGTAAGAGGATTTTACAACGAGCAGAATAATACGGTGAATGTGATTTACTACGATACCAACTGTATCGTAAGTCTTGATTGCGGAAAATGGGAGAGTGGTCTTCGGACCACCCCAAATTCCCAAGGACGGATGGATGCACTGGCTATAGATGACCCGGTGGAGTATGTGAGGTTAATGCTTAGCGAGGAGATGCAGGTGTGGCTGGATGCGTTGGATGATTGTTCTGTATGGTGAGTCACAAAGTGGAGCACTTTTCCAAAAGGTGCGTCAAAAAGTGGCGTCATTTTCAAAAAGGTGGGTCAAAAAGTGACGCACCTTCCCAAACGGAAAATTCTTGGACAAAAAAGGTGTGCCACAAAGTGGAGCACTTTTCCAAAAAGTGTGTCAAAAAGTGGCGTCATTTTTCAAAAAGGGAGACGAAAGTGACACACCTGCTGTTAAAGGATTTCCGGTTGGTGCAGCATAAAAAATACTACCTAGAGGGGGCACCAATATACAGCTGTGAATACCGGCTGCTGACAGTAGATTTCACCAAATGCCGATAGGAGCAGATGTATCCGTGGTCAAGCGACGGAACGCTTGCCCCGTTTGTGTTTGGGGTACCCCCAAACCGATAAGGGGACATTACTTTAGGGGACGAGAAAGAGACGTGGAAACCCAAAGAAAGGAGGACATCGACATGAGCAGAGATTTCTTAAGGAAGTTACTGATTAAACTGAATACAGATAAGAAGAGAGGGATTTGATGACAGGCAAGAAAGAAAAGACTATAAGTGGTGCAATGTTCAGCGCACCGAATCTGGAGCACAATCTTAGAACCCATATTCCACCCAACTCCGTAGAGGAGCGGCGGCATTTAAACTGGGTATATACCGAGGATACAGAGATTACTCTGCAACAAGTATATGAGAAGTTATTTGCTAAGCCATATAAAGAGTGGCGGGATAGGGAGATTAAGAAAGGACGCGGTAAAAGATTTCCACCGACCTATTATGAGAAGATTGAACAGGATAAGCAGAAGCATCTTTGTTATGAGATTATCTGGCAGATAGGGGATATGCGGGACACAGGTTTCATATATACGCCGGATGATGCGAATCGTGCGCAGGATTTACTGGATGAATTTGCAAAGTATCTGTTGGAATTGCCGGAGGTATGTGTGGTGACGCAGAAAGAACTGGATGATCCAAATTGGAAGCCACCCTTTGATGCTGGTCTGATTGTTCACCATATGGTTTATCACGGGGATGAAAATTCTCCTCATATTCATATGACCTATATCCCATACACAACCAATTCATCAAAGGGAGCGCCAATCCAGAATGCATTTGCACAGACTTTCAAAGATTTGGGATTTCCGACTACCATGAAGCAGGCGGTTGCCGAGAGCGGTGATTTAGTCTGGCAGAAAGATGAGGACGGAAATCTGAAACCACAGATGAAACGTGACCGTTATGGCGGTGCCGATTGGGTGGAAACTCAGAAGGCAGTGCTTCAGGACATGATGCTGAGAGAGTTTGGTTGGGAGCGTTTTTATAAAGGCTCCAATCCGAGAGGAAATCTTCTCTTGTCGGACTACCGCAGGGAGAAAGCGGCAGAGATGGCAAAGGAAGAGGAGCGGAAACTTGAGGATATTAAGGATAAGGTTGCAACTGGGCAGGTTACCATTCAAACACAGGCTGAACAGATGGAGGCAATGCTGGAGTCGCTGGGGAAGGGAGCAGAGGCAGAGAGGCAGCTGTCAGTCAGAATCACGGATAAGAACGCTGAGCTGGATGATGTGCTGCGGAACTTAGCAGATAAAAGTAACGAGCTAGATGAAGTGAAGCAGGACCTGACAGATAAAAAGAGTGAGGTTCGGGAGCAGGAGCAGAAACTGACACTTATCAAGGAAGATGCGGACGAGACGATTCAGAAGGCGAAGTTTGCAGAAGAACTTATTGATTACTTCAGGAATACTAATTCCGGTGAACGGGAGAAAGCATACTTTGAAAAGATGCTGGATCTTAAATACGAGAATGAGTGCTTGAAGCAAGAGAATCAGGAGCTGAAAGCTGAGAACCGGACGTTGAAAGCGAAGCTGGAAAAAGCATATGATTTCATGCAGCAGTTTACTATTAACGGAATGAATATGCTGGAACACTTCCTGCGAAGTATCGGTAAGTGGGTACAGCAGAAGGTGGCTGGGATGAGTAGGTAAAAATGAGGGCTGGAAGGAGTGCGAGTGCACTCCTTCGTAGTTTGTAATATTATGTATGTTGGAGCTATGTATGTTGGATAACGTCTCAATGATGATTAAAAAAAAGTATATGCTTAATGTTTGTGTTGATTTTATCAATGAATCCATTTATAATATTAGCATTAGGAGGATTGCAATATGACGATATCTGAACAAATAAAAATCTTGTGTGTTAGATGTAATATGAGTGAGGCTGAACTGGCACGTAGATTAGGTAAATCTCCACAAAGTTTTAATGCAAAGATGAAAAGAGAGAGCTTTACCATTGAAGATTTGAACGAAATTGCAGACGCAGTTGGGGTAGAGTTTAAACGAAATTTTATATTAACGAATGGAGAAGAAATATAATGAAGTCGAAAGTGATCAAGGAATTTAGACTAGGAGAATTGTTTTGTGGTCCGGGGGGACTTGCTTATGCAGCAATTAATTCCCAGATAGAAGATTCAGAGTATAAAATAATACACAAGTGGGCAAATGATTATGATTTGGATACATGTAAAACATATACAAGAAATATTTGTCCAAATGAACCGGATTCTGTTATTTGTGGTGATGTTTGTAAATTAGATATAGAGCCTCTTGGAGACATTGATGCACTGGCATTTGGATTTCCATGTAATGATTTTTCGGTTGTAGGCGAGCAAAAAGGATTTAATGGAACATTTGGACCGTTGTATTCATATGGGATAAAGGTATTAAAGCGATATAAACCATTATGGTTTTTGGCGGAAAATGTAGGTGGATTAAAAAGTGCAAATGAAGGTAAGGCGTTTGAAAAAATCAAAGAGGATATGATTGAAGCAGGATATAGAATATATCCTAACTTATATAAATTTGAGCAATATGGTGTACCACAGGCACGGCATAGAATGATTATTGTGGGAATCAGGGCAGATTTACCATATGAATTTAAAATACCGAGTCCTGAACCATATAAAAATGTAGATGTAACTTGTAAAACGGCATTGGAAGTACCCAAGATACCTAAAAATGCAACAAATAATGAATTAACAAAACAATCACAACAGGTTGTAGAAAGGTTAAAATATATTAAGCCGGGCCAGAATGCATTTACGGCTGATATTCCTGAAGAATTGCAGTTGAAGGTTAAGGGAGCCAAAATTAGTCAGATATATAAACGATTGGATCCAACAAAACCTGCATACACAGTCACTGGCTCTGGTGGTGGAGGAACACATATTTATCACTATGCGGAACCAAGAGCTTTAACAAACAGGGAAAGAGCCAGATTACAGACTTTCCCAGATGATTATGTTTTTGAAGGTAGCAAGGAATCTGTAAGAAAGCAAATAGGTATGGCTGTTCCTCAAAAAGGAGCTAGAGTAATTTTTGAAGCAATTCTGAAAACATTTGCAGGAATTCCATATGAGAGTATTGAAGCATATACAGGGAATGATGATTAGAGGTGATTGAATGCAAGATTATTGGTGGGTTACACGTCCGAAAAGAAAACTTAATCCTATCCCAGAGGAGTTGGCGGCCTTTTGCAGTACAGCTCTTGGGAAAAGATGGACGAGAAATAGAGATTCTCACATTGAGTTTGAAGTGGAACTGGAACAGACGGGAACAAAACGTGTTGGAGAACGTCGGGATGCCTCTGGTTCTGGTGGAAGAACCCATGCGGCTATGTTATATAGTTTGGGGTTATGGTTTGAAAAGAATGACACTGTGTTTTTAACACTTGCAGGCGAGGCAATTATGGAAGGAAAATCACCTGTTCCAGTTTTGAAAAAACAGGTGTTGAGGTTTCAGTATCCCTCCGCATATTCAGCCTCTGTGAAAGTGGCTCCCCGTTTTAAAATCCGACCATTTTATTTCTTGTTGAAATTACTTTTAGATGAAAGATTATTAATATTGTCACAACGAGAAATTGCTCTGATTGTTGCAATTCAAGCCGAAAATGAATCTGATAAATGCTATAACGAAGTTGTTGAAAGAATATTACAGTACCGTTCGTATGGGGATGAAATATTTGAAATCGACTATTTAGAAAAGCATAATGCGTCAGAAGGTAATTTGATGGATGTGGCTAACACGATGATGAATTGGCTTGATTATACACAACTTGTATATCGTGAAAAAGGAATAATCGGAATACCGGATGAAAAACGAGAAGAGGTTAAAGGATTAGTAGCAAATATTCCAGCATTTATACAGTATCCTGTAGAAAATGATGTGTATCAAAGAAAATACGGTGTAGACCCATGGCATCAGAAGGATACAAGGAATCTTTTAAATACCGCCGCTATTTCAAGCAAAGTAATAGATAGAAATAGAATATTACGAGCGTTTTTTAATTATTCGTCATTAAGACCTGTAAGCAAAATAGATTCAGCGGTCGTAGATTATATTTGTAATATATCAGGTACAGACCCGAGATTTACAGAGAGCGTTCTTATTGAAACATATCCACATGGTGCAGTAGGAGGATATTTGAGCCATTATCGTGATATGGCTTTTCAGGGCAGAGATGAGGCTGTAGATTTTGAAAAAGCAACAACCAGTTTGTTTCAAGATATATTTGGGTATGAGGCAATTCATTTAGGACAGACTGGGTCAAAATCAGCACCGGATGTTCTGCTGATTTCAGATGCAGAGGGCTATCAGGCAATTATAGATAATAAAGCTTACAGCAAATACAGTATTAGTGGAGACCATCATAATAGAATGGTACATAATTACTTAGAGAATATCAGTAATTATAGTTCATGCAAACATCCGATAGGGTATTTTACATATATAAGTGGAGGATTTGTGCCACACATAGATAGACAGATTATGGATGAAGTAAACGCTTCGGGTGTTCATGGTTCTGGTATAACAGTTTCAAACCTAATTATGCTTATTGAAGACCATATGGAGAACCCATATTCTCATGCAGAGTTGCGTAAGATATTTGGATTGGATAGGCAGATTATGTTGTCGGATATACATCATTAATGAATGTAAATATAGATATATGAACGGAGAATAAGGAATGAGTGAACCAAAGAGAACAGGGTTATTACAATTATTAGGAAATAGTTTAGGTTGTCAATTTGTAATTCCGGTGTATCAAAGAAATTACACATGGGCGGCAGAGCGAGAAGTTAAGCAATATTTTGATGATTTACAGAGTGTTTTAAAAGGTGATTATAAAAACCATTTTATGGGAATTATAATTTATCTTGAAAAAGCCATTGACTTTAGTTCAAGGGAGTTTTCTATCATCGATGGTCAGCAAAGATTAACGACTACATTTTTAATTATATATGCCATAAAACAAATGTTGGTTAATTGTAATGACACTGAAAAGGTAAAGCAGTTGGAGGGGCAATATCTGACGAATCCATATCACAATGATAAAATAAAATATAAGCTCAAACCCTTGGTGTCAGATGATGATGTGTACAGATGTATTGTAGAAGATAGGATGGGTGATATCATTGATAAAGAATCAAATGTATTGAAAAATTATCAATATATTGGCAATCGATTAAACGAGCTGTTATTACAAGGTTATGATGCGAATGCTATATTAATGGCACTAGACAAATTATATGTAGTATGTGTTCCTATTTCAGAGGAAGATAATGCTCAAAAAATATTCGAAAGCATAAATGCGACAGGCGTAAAACTTACATCAGCAGACCTGATTAGAAATTATCTTCTGATGGATTTGCAAAGTGATGTACAGGAAAAATATTATGCAGATTATTGGAAGAAGCTTGAAGATAATGTATCTGCAGATTCTAAGACCTTAGAATTGTTCTTCAGAATGTATTTAGCTATAAAAACATATAATTTGGTTCCTAAAAACAATGTATATAGAGAATTCGTAAAATGGATTGAAGAACATGATACAAATATAAAGGTTTTGTTTGAAGATCTATTGGAATATGCAAAAATATTTAATCTGCTTATGAATGAAGATATAAATAAGATTGATAAAGAACTCAAAGATGCAATCGTAGATTTTAGAAAAGTGAATTCAGATTTACCGATGGCAATTGTTATGGAGTTCTATAGAATATATCGTAAAGGTTGTATTACTATTGATGTTTTAGCTATGCTAATATGCGCTATCAATACATATATGATTCGTAGAAGTTTATGTGATATGAATTCACAAAATATTTCCAAACTATTTCCTACGGTGTTAAAGAAGGTGTTGGAGAAGTGTAATGATGATTATACAGATGTACTACGACATTTGAACCAGGAAATGGTCGGAAATATGGCTTCTACAAGTGGTAGTTATATGCCAACAGATAAACAGATGATGGAAATGTTGTTTAATGCTAATGTTTACAAGAGACCGGCACTTAGAATTGTATTGGATAGATTGGAGTTGCACAATAATCCAGCTCCGGTTGATTTGAGTCATTTAAGTATAGAACATCTGATGCCACAGACACCTACGGAAGAATGGTTGGAAGAATTGGATACGGATATGGAAACATATTTGGAAAACCTACATAGAATAGGAAATCTTACTCTTGCTGCAAAGAAGGACAATAGTAAAATGGGAAATCTTATGTGGGATTACAAGAATGAAGTGTTAAAAGAAACTGCTCATTTAAAATTGAATCTTCAACTAATGGAAATTGATAAATGGGATATGGCAAGAATTGATAGCAGAACCAAGGAACTGATTGAAAAAATATGTGTTATTTATCCGTATCCGGAGGTGAGTGTTACTCAGAAAATAGATGACAGCGTTGTTGATGAAATGACAGCACTTGATTTGTGTGTTGAAATGGCCATTGATGAACAACCGATAACCTGTATTAGAAAAAGAAGAACTTTCAAAACGGAGGATAATAAAAAAGGATATACCATAGTGTCTTCCAAAATGTATCCTCAAGGGGATAAGGAAAAATATTGGTTTGGATATCGTGATAAACGATTTGAGGATATTGAATCTTGTGATGAACAGTATATGATTTTGGGATGTAGAAACAAAACACTTTCGGTTGTTAGATTCCCAAGAGCATTTATTGAGCAGAACCTGAGTATGCTAAATTCTTCCGTGGATAGTGAAACAGGCGAAATATCTCATTATCATATTGTCATTTTCAAAAATCCAGACGGAAAAATGACAATGCTTCTTTCAAAACCGGTATTACGGGAAATAGATATTTCGGAATATGTGATTGGTGAGATATAAAGTGGTGTAATTTGATTGGAGGTACATGAAGTAGAAAGTAGGCAGTATGAGCAGAAAAAAAATAAAAAAACAGAAGCAACAGCAACAGATTATTAAGTACGAAAGTAACAATCTGTCACAAGAGCAAATGATAGAGATTCAGACAGAAGCATATTACAGGGCACTAAAAAGAATTGAAGACGAAAAAGCTAAAATAAATGAACAAAAGTTGGAAAAACGAAAGTATAAATGGTATGAAGAAGTTCTATTTTTCTTCAATATATTTTTATGGCCTTGGAAAATAAACAAGAGATTTAGCATTAGCAATCGAATTTATGATAGTATACCAGTTCTGTTTGTTTCTGTTATTTTGCGCTGTGTTGGCGGATTTATGTGGTTAGTTGGTTTGATTGGTTTGGGGACTGATATATATAGCTTAATTATTCGTAGAGTTGCTAATGATTTTTGGGGAACTGGTTCAATTTCGCTTGTCTTGTTGCCATTGGGAAGTATAGTTATACTAGCCGGAGGAGAATTTGAAAAAGAGACGGATAGTAATAAAATATATGCTTATTCAGCAAGTATTATAGCGTTGGTAAGTTGCATTGTAAGTATAATTGCCTTGCTGAAGATGTAGAAAACACACAAGTTAATCGTAGAGAGAATGTATTTTTTATGGAGATGCGAATGAATTATGGCAAACAAACGAAGAGATGATTTCAGTAAACAGACAGTAGAAACATTGGCAAAGAGAGTTACATATTGTTGTTCTAATCCGGAGTGTAGAAAGGCGACTATAGGACCGAATGCTAATAAAAATAAAACCACTAGTATAGGTGTGGCTGCACATATAAAAGCCGCAGCACCGGGGGGACCAAGATATGATGCTAATATGACTTCGGAAGAGAGAAGTGATATTAGTAACGGTATTTGGTTGTGTCAGTCATGCTCTAAACTTATTGATGCAGATCCAAACAAATACACAATTGATTTATTACAAGAGTGGAAAAGAATTGCGGAACAAACATCACAAAGAGCAATTGAAAGCGATGGTACTTTTAATATGGACTCTATTTTTTCAATAGCGGTAGAGGATAAGTTAGTTGATGAATTGGAAATAAATAAAGATGCAGAGTCTACTGTATTGACGCGTAAAATGAAAGACGGAGAATTTGATACAATTTCAATTCTAAATGCCAAGCAAGCAAAAATGCACGCGTTAAGTGTTGTTAAGGTGCTTAAGACAACTCAAGCTGGAAAAATTGTGTTAAATCAAATTTATTCTGATGTAAAGACAACGGTAATGAACAATATTTATATGAAAAAAACATATGGGGATTTGTTGAAGGAAGATATGTCGCTAATAAATGATGAAATGAACAAAATACTGGATAAGTATAAAGATAAGCCGTGTGTTGATTTGCAATTCTTGATGGGACTGTTATACATTGCTACATCTAATTGTGCAATGCTTTGGAAGTATGGGAGTGAAGTAGATGAAATTGATAATTAGTAGAATAAATGAATGGTTTGATACGGATTATCCAGAGTTGGATGTATATTATGTTTGTGCGAAGTTGTTAGAAAAATTAAGTAGAAACAGAATTCGAGGAGTTGTTTATGATAAGTTATCTCTTATCGGTATAGTAACACCGAATAGAAGTAAGGAAATGATGCAAACAATAGATAAATCAGTAATTTATATGGTTTCAAGAGGATTGATAGAAAAGAGAAAGGTATCTGATTTCAGAACTGATTTATTTATTACAGATTTAGGTCTTGAAGCTTTACGGAAAATAGAGGAGAAACAAAATGAGATTAAATAGAATTATTGTGTCGGGTGATATTGGCTGTGAATACGAGTTTGGGGATGTTAATGTTCTTCTCGGCGATAATAACTCAGGCAAATCTACTCTAATGAAATTAATATTGTTTTCGTTGGGGGCACCGATTAATTCGTTTATTGACGAGATAAGTCAAAAAAAGTTGTGTAATAATGTCACTTTGGAAGTGACACTTAAAAATGGTAGAAGCATCAGAATTATTAGAAAGTTGCCTACTTCGGAGGCATTTTTGGTAACTCCGGTAAAAAGTGAAGAAGAGATTGTAAATGATGAAATTACAGTATATAATGCGGAAGAATTTTCAGATTTTTTACTTGAAAGTGAGGGATATAGTACAGAGAAAATTGCGTATGCAAAAGATAAAATGGCAAGTTTTAGATTTTATTTTCTGCTTCGTGCATTATATGTTGACCAGGATACATCTGCACACAGTATTTTATCTGATTTGAATATGGGACAAGAGTATTTTACAAGCCAACCGATTATAAAGAAATCAATAGTTGAAAAAATGCTTGGAAAAGATAATAGTGAACTACAGAGAATACGAATTGCCATTCAAGAGTTAAATAAAGAGAATACAACATTAACTGCGGAAGTGAGCTTTTTAAAAGAGCAAAGGCAAAAGCTGGAAAATGCATACAATTATGAGTGGAAAAAGTTAGATGCAGAACTATTAAAAATTTCAGAGGAAAAAGAACTGTTAGCGGATGCTGAATATGAACAGTTGTCGAAGGTAAGAACTATTAATAATAGTCAGAGTTCTTCAGAACTTATTTTAAAGCAAAAAGTATTGAAAGAGAAAATCGAAAATGATCAGATTTTAAAATTAGAGATTTCTGATTTAGAAAATATACTTAAATCTCTGAATGAAGATGTAGTTGCGCTAAATTTTAAAATTGCTGCCAAGAATATATTAGAAGAATTGCCAATTCTATATTGTCCAAATTGTTTGTCGGAATTATCAGAGGATACAGTTGCTCGTGGTTTGTGTGAAAATTGCCATAAAAAAACCACAGAGGAGAAAATATTAAACAATGCAACATTAAAGAAAACATTGAATGATTCTATTACAGAAGCACAAGAATTGCTTGTTGTGAAAAGAAATATGTTACATCAGAACAAAGCTGAAATTGATAGGCTGGAAAAAGAAATACAAAAAGAGAGAAAACGACTGTTTTCAGAGAGTCAGGTTGAACGCAATTTGATACAGGAATCTATAAAGGATATAAAGCAACGCTTGGAATATCTTATAGAAAAAGAGAGCGTATTAAAACAATATAGAAAATCTAAGATTGATTTAGAAATGGCAAAAGAAAGGAAAAAAGCTATATCTGAAAGCTTGAAAGAAAACAGAGAGCTGTTGTTAACTGCTGATAACAAAGCAACTACCGCAATGCTTCATTATGATTCATTCAAGATAACGTTTTCTGAGTATTTAAAAATATTGTTTACAGAAATTGATAAATGTTCTTTGGATGAAAATTATATGCCTCTTATTGATGATAATAAGATGACTATGGTTTCATCTGCGAGTTTAAAGGTGGCTATTCGAATTACTTATATTTTGGCGTTGCTTAATTCGAATTGCGGAGAAGATGGTTCGCATGTTGGATTTATATTACTGGATTCCCCTAAAGATAAGGACTTGGATGATTATCGCTTTGAAAAATTTCTTGGTATTATTGGTAAGTGTTGCAAGGGGCAAATACTAATTACTGGAAGCGTGAGTGATAGAGAAATGTATAAAAAAGAGCTTGTGAATGCCAAATTTTTTGAAGAACTTACTACAGAAAAGAAATTACTAAGATAATTATATTTATGAATAATACTATACTAAATTTAGTATGGTATATATAGAAAGTGAGATGAGCAATTTGGAAAATACTTTTGATCTTTCACAATTTGATGAATACAGAGAAGACAACAGAAGAGAGGTAAAGAAAGCAAATGGTGGTTTGCCAATTTCATTGTGGGACACGTATTCTGCTTTTGCAAATTGCTATGGCGGTGTCATTATCCTCGGTGTCAAAGAAGAAAAAGACGGCAGTTGGAAAACTACCGGTCTTCAGAATGCGTCCAAGCTCCGAAAAGACTTCTGGGATACCATCAATAATTCTAAGAAAGTGAATATCAATCTCCTGTCGGAAGATGACGTAGAGATGTATGAAGTTGGTGACAATAAAGATGTCATTATGGTTATTTATGTGCCTATGGCGAAGCGCGAGCAGAAGCCAGTGTACATCAACAATGACATTTTCAATGGTACTTTCCGTCGGAACTATGAGGGCGATTATCATTGCACCAGATTGCAGGTAAAGACCATGCTTCGTGATCAGACCGAGCGCACTATGGATATGGAAGTGCTTGATAAGGTTCCGATGGAAGATTTGAATTATGATACTATTCACGGATATCGTAACAGCCATCGTTCTTTAAAAGAGGGACATCCTTTTGAGCGTCTGAGTGACCACGAGTATTTAAGAAGCATTGGTGCGGCTGCTATTTCAGAGGAAGACGGAAAGTTGCATCCTACGGCAGCAGGTATGTTAATGTTTGGTGATGAGTATAACATTGTACGTCACTTCCCAGAGTATTTCTTGGATTACAGAGAAGAGCTGGATCCTACAACTCGCTGGAGCGATAGATTGCAGTCAAGTTCCGGTGAATGGTCCGGAAATGTGTGTGATTTTTATTTTAGAGTTTATAACAAGATTATTAAAGACATTAAGGTACCTTTCAAAATGGTCGGTGGTGAACGCATTGACGACACTCCGGTACACAAGGCACTTCGTGAAGCCTTGGCAAACTGTTTGATTAATGCAGATTATCATGGTTTGCGTGGTGTTGTTATCCGTAAAGAACCGGACAAGCTTATTTTGGCAAATCCCGGTTATGTCAGAACGGGTAAAAAGCAGATGCGTCTTGGTGGCGAATCCGATCCGCGAAACAAGGCTCTTATGAAAATGTTTAATCTTATTAATATCGGTGAACGTGCCGGAAGCGGTGTGCCGAATATCTTTAATGTCTGGGCAGATGAAGGTTGGGAAGAGCCGGTGATTGAAGAGAGATTTGATCCGGACAGAACGATACTGTCGCTTTCGTTTTTGAAAAAAGTGTCGGAAAAAAGTGCCAGTAAAGAAGTGCCAGTAAAAAGTGACGGTAAAAAAGTGACAGAAAAAACACAAGCCCATTATGAAATGATTCTTATGTTTATGGAAGATGATGTATGGTATAAGGCAAGTGAATTGGTTGATGTTTTGGGTGTAAGAGAAACCAGAACCAAAGCATTGCTCAGAGCACTTGTTGAAAAAGGATTGCTTGTAGATAATGGAGCTATTAAAGGACGAAAGTATAAAAAACGATGAGGTAAGATGCGTAAGAAAAATGAAGATTTTATTTTGGAATGTTCATAGAAATACAAATGTAAATAGCTATCTTGTCAGTCTTGTAAAAGATAATGCAGTGGATGTTTTGATTTTGGCAGAATATGCTGACTCAAAAGAGAAATTAAGTGATTTGTTTCAACGTGAAAATATTAAGTTGCATGCCCATGGTAAATTTGGTTGTGAGAGAATTGATGTTTGGAGTGCATATGATGATATTTCACCAGGGAAGCAAGAACCATATTATTCTTTACAAGTTATAAAAGGAGAATATGTAATTTGTTGTGTGCATATGCCGTCCGATTTACATGGTGGAAATCAAGATGAAAGGCACGAGATAGCACGAATGATGGTATATAATATAGGAGAATTGGAAAAAGAGATAGGCTCAGAAAAAAGTATTATTATTGGTGATTTCAATGAAATGCCATATGAAAGGACGTGCCTGTATGCGAGTGGAGTGCATGGGCTCCCGGTTTTGACAGAGAATGATAAAAATACAAGGATAGTAAAAAATATTGAGTACAGAAAGTTTTACAATCCTATGTGGAATTTATTAGGAGATTTTAATTATCCACCGGGAACATATTACTTAAACGCTGCAAAAATATGCTCGCCAATGTGGTATATGTTTGATCAAGTGATAATAAGTAAAGATGTAATTCCTTTTTTCAAGAAAGAAAGTCTAAAGATTATTACATCATGTGGCTTTTCAAATCTAGCAGATAAAAAAGGAAGACCAAATGAAAAAATTAGCGATCATTTTCCTATAATATGTGAAATAGAAACTGATTAGAAAAGGAGACAAACTATGGATAATATGAATTTTTCTTTTGATTTAGTTGATAAATATAAACCTAATGAAGTGTTAGAAATGGCATTAAAGCAAGTGGAAGAGGCTACGAGAGGATTTGTTAAAGGTAATATCCAAGATTATGATGGACCGATGCAAGATTATTTAAAAAAGAATGGATGGGCTGAAGCACTTGGTTCTTTGGTAACAGCATCTGATATGACGGTCAGCATACAGGATTCTTTGGGGGAGCAAGGGACAGAAAAACATAAATATGAGGTATATTTAACTGTTGATGCATTACCGCATTATAAATATCGTATTATGTTCTTGGAATACGGAACGATTTCATATCCTGCCAAAGTGGTTATGAATGATAATTTAGCCACAGAATGTTTTGGTAAATATAAAAATAAATTTGAAGTAGAATCTATGGCAGAAATGGAGAACATGATTGATACAATTCTGTCATCTGATGTGATGAATAAATTAATACAAAATTTGATTAATGAGTCATTAAGACAAAAGTTAAAATCTGGTGAGGTTATGATTGAAGATAAAAATGATGACGCAAGCGGGGAATAGCTTAACAACTTACATGTGGCTTGCATGTTCGCATGCAAGCTGACGTGCAAGTTACATGCAAGTTCATGCGTACAAGAAGTGTGAATGATTTGAGTAAAGATACACACAATCCTATTTCGTGCGTACTTTTACTTAAATGTGTATCACACTGTATGCCGTGGCACTGGTGCCGTATGCTAAAACGTATCCCACCACGCTATGATACACAAAAATGTGTATCACGCCCCCAAAAATGTGTATCAAAACCCCGATTTTGTAAAAATCCTGATTTACTTATGACTTTGCTCATGTTATATTAATCTTAGGTGGACGAAAAATGGCAGAAATCCGTGATACGAATCTGCAACAATTCCCCCGGAAAAAGATAAAATAATAGGTAAAATACCCATAAAATGAGTCACAAAACGGCAAAAACCGTAACAAATAAGTTTCTAAACACAGCTATATCAGACCGTGAGGGTGGTAGAACAGTAGGTTCAGGCCGTGTTGCTAGCATCATTGAGTAATTATAGACAAATCTAGTATTTTCAAGGGCTTCGAGCATTTTGCTTGGAGCTCTTTTTTCTTTGGTTGTGGTAAGAAGTTTGTTGGGATATAATAGATATATATTGATTAATAATAAAGGGGGTCAAGCGAATGTACAAACCAATCGACCAAGTAAAAACCGGTATAAAACTGAAAATGCTACTGAAGGCAGCAGGTTATGATGTGAAGTACATTCAGGAGTATCTCCATCTGTCCTGTCCACAATCCATATACCGCTGGTTTAAGGGCAAGGTGCTTCCTTCAGTGGAACGTTTATGTGCGTTGAGCAAGCTGCTGAATGTGCATATGGAAGATTTGCTGGTGTTGCAGGGATAATCTGGAATGTGATTTTTGCAATGGTGCCGGATTACAGATATCTCATGAAGGAATTGTAGTAAAACTTCTGGAAATATTGATGCGAGATAATGCCGGGAACATCTCGTATTTTATCTATGAATTAGATTACGGAAAAACGTATCAGGAAGGTTGCGTTTCTGACCAAAGCGGTAATATTGATTTCAGTACACCAGAGAAATTGTATGATTACCTAATGAAAGAATACAGCTTAAAAAATGGTAGTGACAATAATGCAGAAGAATGAGGTGAGAATAATGTTACGGATAAAAGAAGCGGAGGAGAATGGTCATGGGAACTAATTACTATTTTATGAGCAAGAATAAAGAGTTGATGCAGACTTGTTTTGCCGGAAAAACTGAATGCGGTGTACTTGAAGAGGAGTATTCCATTGTAGATGAGCCTTTTCTTGGATACCGGTGCCACCTGAATAAACTAAGCTATGGATGGTGACCGTTGTTTCAGAAACATAAAGCTTTTGATAGTTTCCGAAAGCTGGAGGAATTTTATTGGGAACATCAGACCGATTTGGAGATTTATGATGAATACGGGAAAAAGTATTCTTGGGAAGAGTATTTTGAGACAGTTTACGAACATAGCCGACGCAGCACCGAACCTGTGAAGTGGGTGTATGAAGTAGACCCTATGTTTTCGAGCAAAGAACCTAGACTGCACACCGTTAGTTGCTGTGAAGATGAAGCAGAGCTTTATGTACCATTTAGTCATATGGAGTATGAGGAAACACTGAACAAAGCAAGGTCGAAATTCTGTGTATACGAACGAAGGTATGGGGAAGAAAAGTATTGGAGCGATTCAGAGTATTTGTTTGATTGGACGGAAGGGGAGTTTATGTAGGGTTTCATATTACACATATGATGCTTGCATATTATAAATAATTT
>JBJENX010000054.1:0-3303 GCA_051880415.1 Lachnospiraceae bacterium
GTATTGGTACCATGTTGTTAAAGGAAGTTGAGAAATATATAAATGAGAAACATCTGGCGGGAATTACCTTATCTACAAATAAGTATGCACCGGCACCTAAATTCTATGAAAAAAATAGTTTTTGTCAGTGTGAACATATTATTTTTATGGCGAAAGAGATGTAATTATGAAAGTTACTTATTTTGGTACTACGGTATTGTTGTTTGATGATGGAAAAAATCAGATATTATTTGATGCCCATATAACAAGACCATCCATTCATAAAGTGTTTTTCGGCAAACTGGAGACCGATGAAAAGTTAGCAGACCAGATTATTGAGAAGCATCATATAGACAGGTTGCGTGCAATTTTTGTATCCCATTCTCATTATGACCATGTTTTGGATGCCTCTTATTTTGCAAATAAATGTGATGCATATATATATGGTTCAGAGTCTGCGTTAAATGTAGCTCGTGGAGGTCATGTAAAGGAAGAAAAATTGAAACTGTTTCATGCATCGGAGACAATTGAAATTGGCGATTATAAAATAACTGTTTTAAATTCCTGCCATTCCAAGACCCATTGGTATAATAATGATCTTGGGGAGATTATTGATACGCCATTACCTCAGCCGGCACGTAAGAAAGAATATAAGGAGGGCGGTTCCTTTGATTTTCTTGTGGAAAATGAAGAAAAAAGATATTTGATTCGTCCCAGTTTTAATTATATAGAAGGCCAGCTTGATGGGATAAAAGTGGATGTATTATTTTTGGCAATTGGTGGGATGGAGGATGCGACAGAAGATATAAAACAGCAGTTTTTTAAAGAAACGGTAGAAAAGGTTAATCCGGAAATTGTGATTCCCATTCATTGGGATAATTTTTTCTTACCGTTAAATAAGATGAAAATGGATGTATCTTCCTTATTTATTAAATCTGGTAGAGAAATGCAGGAATTGGTTAAATATTTTGAAACATGCGATATATCTTTATGTATTCAGTTACCATTGACGTCCATGAATTTTTGATATGGGAGGAATTTTGACAAATGAAGAGATATATAGCATTTTTAAGAGGAATTAATATAAGTGGAAGAAATAAAATTGTTATGTCGGATTTAAAGGTTGAATTTGAGAGAATGAAGTTTTTGGATGTTTCGACTTACTTAAACAGTGGGAATGTTTTATTCACATCCGACAGTGATAATATCAAAGAAATGCGGAATGTAATTGAGGAAATGATTTATAGCCGGTTTGGACTTAAGATTCCTGTATATATTATCAGCCGGGAAGACCTTGCGGATATACTTGCAAATGCACCTGTGTGGTGGGGAACAGAGGATAAAAATAAATATGATAATTTGATATTTATAATTACATCGGATACGTCGGATAAAATCTGTGATATAATAGGAAAAACATCAGATGGGTTGGAAACAATACAGGTTTATAAGAATATTATCTTCTGGACGTTTGACAGAAAATCTTATCAAAAATGTAATTGGTGGAGGAAAACAGCCCAGGTTGGCATCGCAGAAAAGCTTACAATCAGAACGGCAAGTACATTAAGAAAATGTGTGGGGATTTAATGTTTATATTATGGTTTAGTAGCTTCAAATGATGACAGAATCATAAATTATATAATGAGGAGGAAATTTACATGGAGAAAAAATTTTTTTATGAAAATGATGTAAGGGTAACAGAATCAGCGGTGAAAGTGCTTAGGTGGTTAATCATAGTGTTTCCTGTTTTAATCATCCTATCAGTTGTGGGTATATTTCAATCAGAAATGAAAAGTCTGCTCATTCTGACTTCGGTGGCATTGGTGGTTACCATGGGACCGTCCATTGCGTATAAAATGAATGTGCCCATTGAAATTATGAAATATGTAACAACTATTGCTTTAGGCAGCTTAGTTGCCCTAATGGCAACAGATTATACAATCGGTATTTATATGACCTATGCACTGGCTATGGTATTCAGTATCTTTTACTATGATAAGAAGTTTACATTAAGAATTGCCATTATCAGTTATGTGTTACTGGTTATTTCCCTGTATTTTCGTTCTTTATCGGTTCCTCAGATTGAGTTTGAGAATAGCTTTACATGGTTTTTCAGTCGTTCCCTGGGCTTTTTGTTAGAGGCAGTTGTAATGGGGATTATTTGTGTAAAGATTGCAGATGTATCACATAATATGCTTGTTAAATTTGCAAATACACAGCAGACGGCGGACTTAGTAGAACAGTGTCAGAATGCATCTGAAGAATTAAGTAATGTAGTAGAAAAATTAGAAAATTGTATTCATGAATTTGGAAATACAAATGATGTGATTACCGATTCGGCGAAAGTGACTTTAGAAGACTGTAACAGTAGTTTTCAATTTGCAGATTCTGTTTGTGCGTCTATGGGTGAGCTAAATCAAACGGTTGATGTGATTGTAGACAATACGGAGCAAATGCTTGCTATATCACAGGAAACTACAGATAAGATGCAGGGATATATTGAACTTATGGAAAAAACCACAGATGATATGCAGGTAATTGAGCAATCCGCATATCAAACAGAACAGTCCATTACCAGTTTAGAATCAGGGATTGAAGACATTTCAAGCTTTGCATCTACCATTGCACAAATTACCAGCCAGACAAATCTACTTGCGTTAAATGCTTCTATTGAGGCGGCCAGAGCAGGAGAAATGGGAAGAGGCTTTAGTGTTGTTGCGGAAGAGGTAAAGGTTCTTGCAGAGAATTCAAAAGCAGCCAGTGATTCTATTTCCGGAATTCTTCATAATATTGGTTCTTTGTTGCAGGAAGTGAGAGTTTCCAATCAGGAGAATCTGGATAACATAAAGAACCGAATTGAAAAACTTCATTCTGTATGTGAGGAGGCCGGTAATTTAGGTAAGCTTCAGACAGAATCCGGTGAGAAGGCAAAGATGGTTGCAGCTTCCAGTGAAGATACGGTAGAGCATAGCAAACAGGTATTACAGATGGTGAATCAGATGCAGGCAATTTTGGAAAATACATTAAATCAGGCAAATCAGATTGTACAGGAATCGGAGATACAAAAGGATGTAACGAAGGAGGTAGAGGATTCCTTCCATCATGTAAATGATGTGTCAAAGAGTTTGTTAGAGATTGGTCGATAAGAAGGATGATATTTATGGAACGATACAGAATCGTTACACTGAGGGAAAAACCGGAAATGAAAGAAGATGCAGCACAATGGTTTCATAGTAAATGGGGTGTTCCCAAAGAGGCTTACTTTGAATGTATGGAGGAGTAAAATGGATTACAATGAAATATATAAACTTGAGATTGGTATGT
>JBJENX010000055.1:0-1250 GCA_051880415.1 Lachnospiraceae bacterium
GAATTTTACTTAACACCGGAAATAGGACTTGGAAGAAGTATGCAAAATGTCTATAATGCCTGGGGAGGTTCTTTCTCTGAAAATAATGGTTTGTGGGACTGGCCGGAAGAGCAGAGATATGGAGCAAACGGAATATTAACTGACGGACCATTTATTACAATGGCAAGTAAAAAAAGAAGTGATGACTATTCCTTATATGAATCCATAGGAGAGGAATATGGCAAGGCAGATCATGTTATTACATACATTGGTTTATATAACAATCCTTTTGTTCAATAAATATATTTTTTTTATTCTATAACGAAGCATCCCACTGTTGCAGACAATTGTAACAATGGGATGTTTTTTATGGCATAATAAATGATAAGAAAGTAACTCTTCTCCATCGAAAAATATAGAAAAACCTACTCCCCTTTGTTATACTACAATCAGATAATAAACAGCGAAAAGGATGTTACAATGAAACAAAATACGAATGAATACAACATACATATTTGTGATGATATACAACAACATGCATTGGAATTAAAAGAACACATACGAAAACTCCATGATGAGTTTCCTTCTTCCATAACCATGAGTTTCAATTCAGAGGAACTATTGTCCTATCTTCAAGGGGCAAGAGGAGAAAATACACCGGATATTATTTTTATGGATATACGAATGCCGGAAAAGGACGGTATCACCCTTGGTAAAATCATAAAGGAGTTTTGTCCGGATACTTATCTGGTATTTACTACAGCTTATGCTGATTACGCCATAAAAGGCTATGAGGCGGCTGCATTTCGTTATTTGTTAAAGCCTGTCAACACGGAAACACTTCAGGATCTTTTTACAGATATCAAAGCAGACGAACACAAAACCAAAAAAATATTTATCAAGGGACGGAAAAACAGTGCATTTGTATCTCTTCAAGATATTCTATACATTTGTGCAGAGGATAAATATGCCATTGTGTATACCAAAAGGGGGCATTTTATCAGTGACATGAGTTTAAACAAATATGAAGAACAACTGAAGGATTACGGCTTCTACCGTATCCACAGAAAATGTCTTGTAAATATATTTCATCATCAGGGAATAAGCGGTAACAAGGTAGAAATGAGCGACGGTACCCTTCTTCCCATCAGCAAATCAAAAATATCTGCTTATCAGGCTCATGTTTTTGCAATGATGCATAAAAATTTAGTATGAGGTAGTTTCACTATGACAGAATTTATTCAAGAAATAATTTTAATTATGACAAATGT
>JBJENX010000055.1:1350-3234 GCA_051880415.1 Lachnospiraceae bacterium
CTCTATCCTGACAACCCTTGAAAAATTTACCGGTCTGGACAATTTTAAAACCGTTACAGCCAATGGGGAAATCATTACACCTATACTTGTTTTATGTGATCCCCTCCTTTTTGTAATTTTGCTTATTTTAATTCGCAAAACCGATTCACGTATCCAAAATACTGCTCTTAACGCTATTGAAATTATCATTCTTACCCTGTTCACAGCGGTAGGTTACTATGCTTCCGGTGTTATCGAAGCCCAAAAAGAAGAAAATATGTACAACTTTGTAATTTCGGCTCTCATTCTTTTTGCTTTCGAAATTCTTCTCCTTTACGGCATTTACCATCGTAAGCGTTCCGGCTATTATCGTATGCTTTCTGCTGAATATCGGAAACAATTTGAGTCAGAATACCAATTTTTCAAAAATTATAAAGCTTCTCAGGAAGATACCATACGATTTCGTCATGACTGGCAAAATCATATGCTTTTAATCCGTCAAATGCTTGCTGAAGGTGAATATAACGAAGCGGAAACTTATTTTTCCAATTTAAGCGGAAATACTCCTGAAGGGAATACCTTTATTACCAGTGGCTGTGAATTAGCAGATATGATGATTGCCATTAAAAGCGAACAAATGGAACAATTAAATATTACCTTTCATTTCAATGGCAATCTAAAGGAATTAAATCGGTTAGAACAGGTGGATTGCTGTGTTCTACTATCCAATCTGCTGGATAACGCCATTGAAGCCAATGCAAAAACAAATCAAACTCGATACATTACCGTAATAAGCCACTATACTGAAAAACTCTTCTATATGGAAATCAAAAATCCATCTCCCGAAGAATTACAGATAGAAAATAACCGGGTTCTTTCCAGCAAAAAGACCGATAACCCTTGTGGCATCGGTCTTCTTAATGTAAAAGCCATTATTGAAAAATATGATGGAGAGTGTAATTACTTTACAGAAGATGGGGAATATATTTTTCAATTACTGATGGCAGCGAAATAACTTCTTTATTCAAAATTGTATTCCCAGTCTTCCTGTACGATTGCACCGGAATTTGTCTCGTCACGCAAGTATGTGTAGAGCTCCTCACAGCTGCAATACTCAACTAAAACTCCGGCCTGCTCTTCTGCATAGGATGCATAGTCTTCATCTACATGGGACTCTGTCAAACCCACAAACAGTTTTCCCTTTGGCATCTGATACAGCATATCATACATGATGGTTCCACCACCAAGGGAAACCGTCTCCTCAAAGCTTTCCTCAGAGCCATCCCTATCTGTAAGCATGATTGTTTTAAATCCGTGATAAATTTTATCCGGTCGGCCAAGAAGTTCTCCTAGCTCCACACACTTTGAGATATCAAACACTTCATAGCTCATTCCAAGCGCTGTTCTACCGGTATTACACTCCTTAAGCTGGCCTAGTTCCCCGACATTAAATTCATTGCGCTCAATAATATCCATAACGGACAACTGTTCCTCACTCAGGTTATATATTTCCACATAAATATAATTTCCATCCTTTTCTTCATAAAGACAGATTTCACCAGCCCTACCATATCCATAGGTCTCAGTATTTGCCTCAAGTGTGCCCGGCAAATCCTCTGTTTCTATGCCGGAAGCATACCCGAGTGTTACCTCATAATATGTGAACTTTGGATTGTAAAGAATGTCCTTTAAGCTCGTACCATCCGTAAAGCATCCGAACAATTCAAGATTCGACAAGTCCTTTTTCTCTAGATCCTTTGGTCCGTATTTTAACCAAAACGGCGGATACCCTGCCTCCTCCGGCTTTGACCAGTCTCCTGAAAAGTTATCTGAAGCCTTCTCTGCATCTTCCTTAGATACCGTACCATCTGTCACAACACTGCCATCCTGCTCCGTCGTGGTTTT
>JBJENX010000056.1:0-3185 GCA_051880415.1 Lachnospiraceae bacterium
AGAGAAAAGTGGCGTTGGAGTGTTGACTCCAATGCCACTTTGTCTACAGTCTGAATCAGGGATTGTATATATCCCTGATTTTTATGATCGGGGCGACAGGATTTGAACCTGCGACCTCTTAGTCCCTAACCAAGCGCTCTACCAAGCTGAGCCACGCCCCGATACGACTATACTATCATATATCGAATACGAAAAAAAAGCAAGAATTTTTATAAAAAAGAAAATGAAAGAAATTGACTTTACTGTGCTAAACTGTTACTATGTTAGCGTGTTTTGTGTTTTTTAGGCATTACGCATGGTTTTAGTATTTTAATTTTAACGCCCAAGGTATGTATGGGCATATTTACGAGGAGGATTTTTATGAAAAAATTAATAGCTATGATTCTGGTAGCAGTAATGGGATTATCTATGGTAGGTTGTGGAAACAGCGAGCCGGATAGTGATATGTCTTATGTGAAGGATAAGGGAACACTTGTAGTCGGTGTCACTGATTTTGCACCAATGGATTACAAGGATGAGAATGGAAACTGGATTGGTTTTGATGCAGATATGGCAACCGCATTTGCAGAGAGTATTGGCGTAGATGTTGAATTTGTTGAGATTGACTGGGATAACAAAATCATGGAGTTAGATGGAAAGACTGTTGACTGTGTATGGAATGGTATGACACTTACGGAAGAGGTTACCAGTGCAATGGCTTGTTCCAATGCATATTGCAACAATGCACAGGTAGTCATTGTACCAAAGGATAAGGCAGATCAGTACCAGACTACAGACAGCTTAAAGGATCTTACATTTGCAGTAGAAGCAGGTAGTGCAGGCGAAGCTGAGGTTAGTGCTCTTAGCCTTAATTACACATCGGTAAAGACACAGGCAGATGCGTTAATGGAAGTTGCAGCGGGAACCTCAGATGCAGCAGTTATTGATTCCTTAATGGCAGCAGCTATGGTTGGAGAAGGAACCGGATATGAAAATCTTACATATACAATAGGACTTAACAGTGAAGAATACGGCGTAGGATTTAGACAAGGTTCTGACCTTGTGGAAGCTTTAAACCAGTTCTTTGTTGACAGTTATAATGATGGATCAATGAAGGCTTGTGCAGAGAAGTACAAAGTACAAGCAGCGCTTTGTGAGCAGTAATTTGGTACGGAATATTTTATTTATGGAATTAATACCTATAACATTTTAAGTATTTACACGGAAAGATAAGGATTATGGATTTATTTTTTGAACAGCTTCCTGTTGTTTTGGAAGCATTAAATATAGGATTTATTCAAACTTTAAAATTGTTCTTTGTGACGTTGCTTGGTGCTTTTCCCTTAGGCCTTATAATCGCCTTCGGGTCTATGTCAGGTTTTAAGCCTTTAAGCTATCTTACAAAGTTTATTGTATGGATTGTAAGGGGAACTCCCCTTATGATCCAGCTTTTAATTATCTACTATTTCCCGGGTCTGGTATTTCATAATCCAATCTGGGGTGGTGGAGAAGGCGGAAGATTTGTTGCCGCTTCTGTTTCATTTATTATTAACTATGCCTGTTATTTTTCTGAGATATATCGTGGAGGAATTCAGGGGATTCCCATTGGACAGGAAGAGGCAGGACTTGTTCTTGGAATGACCAAAAGCCAGATTTTCTTTAAGGTAAAGCTTTTGCAGATGATAAAAAAGATAGTACCGGCTATGTCTAATGAGATTATAACCCTGGTTAAGGATACTTCACTTGCCCGAATTATTGCACTGCAGGAGATTATCTGGGCAGGTCAGGCGTTTATGAAAGGCTCTCAGGGAATTTCAGGGGCAATCTGGCCACTGTTCTTTTGTGCCTTTTATTATCTGATTTGGAATGGAGTTCTTACTGTTTTACTTGGGAAATTAGAAAAGAAACTGGATTTCTTTCGATAGGAGGAGCAATATGGCAATATTAGAGGTTGAATATATTAAAAAAGGCTTTGGTAAAACCGAGGTTTTGAAGGATATTAGTTTTTCTTTGGAAAAAGGTGAGGTTCTTTCTATCATTGGGTCATCAGGAAGTGGTAAGACAACATTGCTTCGTTGCTTGAATTTTCTGGAAATGCCTGATAAAGGAATCATCCGTGTTAATGATGAGATACTTTTGGATACAGATAATCCGGAAACTTTAAAAGAATCAGAGGTTCGTAAAAAGAGGCTGCATTTTGGACTTGTTTTTCAGTCATTTAATCTTTTTCCGCAGTATACAGCCTTACAAAATGTTATGCTTGCAAGAGAGCTTCTTGCCAAGGAATTGCCTGACTATAAGGTGAAACGTAAGGAACTTCAGGATGAAATTCGTGCACAGGCAGAGGAACTGCTTCGGCAGATGGGACTTTCTGATCGTATGAATAATTATCCTCATCAGCTTTCCGGCGGACAGTGTCAGCGTGTAGCTATTGCAAGAGCATTGGCATTACAACCGGATATTTTATGCTTTGATGAACCCACCTCTGCACTTGATCCGGAACTTACAGGTGAGGTGTTGAGGGTTTTGAGGGATCTTGCAGACCAGAAGACCACAATGATTATTGTAACCCATGAGATGGCATTTGCTAAAGATGTGGCAAGCCAGGTTATTTTCATGGATGAAGGTCATATTTTGGAACAGGGAACACCGCAGCAGTTGTTTGAGAATCCAACAATGGAACGTACAAAACAATTCCTGTCGTCTTATTCATAAATGGATTAGTATATACTTTTATATTCGAAAGACCCATATCACAAAGGATATGGGTCTTTTTGAACTCTTAATATATAATCGGGGCGACGGGATTCGAACCCACGACCTCTTAGTCCCGAACCAAGCGCTCTACCAAACTGAGCCACGCCCCGATACAACTCTATTATCATATATCGAATATGAAAAAAAAGCAAGAGTTTTTATGAAAGGAATTCAAAACACTGAAGTAAATCGGTAAAGCTAAGAGACATCCGTGACCGTTCGTCGGATTTTACCAGCCTTCTGTCGGAAGTAACATAAACGCGTGTTTCTGTGTGATATAATGCGATTATATAAAACTAATGTATGAACAGGGAGGATTCCAATTATGAAAAGGATAGTATATGTAGCAGTGATGGCAGTCATGCTGACAGGACTTGTTGGATGTGGCAGCGAGAAAACCACGACGGAGCAGGATGGCAGTGTTGTGACAGATGGTACGGTATCTAAGG
>JBJENX010000057.1:0-3149 GCA_051880415.1 Lachnospiraceae bacterium
ATGATTTCTTTTTTCTCCGGAGAATATTCTGCCATACAGATGGCTCCGGGTTTTTCATAACCTTCCCGTGTCTCCCACTCCAGCGAAACGATGTATTTGCGCCCGTCATCGTCATGAAGAATGGAAGCGTCAAATCCGGCAGAATGCAGATACACCGGTTTGCTCCATGGTCCTCTGATATCTTTTGCCGTAACCAGATAATTGTCCACATCAAAATACCGGGCATTCATGGAATTCATCACTCCATACACCACATAAAACAAATCTTCCTGTTCACAGTAAGTCAGGCAGGGTGCCCAGATACCCTTGGCGGACGGTAATTTTTTCAAATCTACCTGTTCATCATCTGTCAGCACATGGGTATACAATTCCCAGTTCTTTAAATCTCTGGAATGATATACAGGAATTCCCGGAAACCACTCAAAAGTAGAAACTGCCAGAAAATAATCTTCACCTTTCCTGCAAATACACGGATCCGGATTAAAACCCGGAAGAATTGGATTTTGTATCATCAGTACTACCTCCCATTTCAATTTTCTTAACTGTAACACCCTGCAGCAGATGAATCTATCACATTTCTCTGCTTTATCTCATAAATATCAGATAATAAAAATGTCAAAACTATCTTACAAACATAATCATTCAGTAAACATTGACATTGCAGCCTAATAATTCAAATTGTCTTATCTGTTCCTGACAACAAACCATCAATTACAGGATGAATTATCGCAGCATTTTCGATTTTATTAATTGCACACAATTTTTTACCTGCATCTTTACTGGATGCACCACAATGATATGCCTGCTCTGTTGGTAAACCATAATCAATCACAATTAATCTATCATGGCAATCTGGATTTGCCTTAATACGAAGAGGTGGATATTGATTGACAAAATCACTTACCACCGTCGTTGTCAAAAATCCTTTTCTACCATGCCCATTTTCAGTAAAAAGAATAACTTCTACTCCTGGTCTCTTCTGTGATAAAAGCTGTAAAGTCTTTGTATTCACATAATCATCTACTACATAAATACTAACAGTTGCTTGCTGATATATGTCAACATATGCCGCATCAGCTTCAAACTTCTGACCTTTGTATATAACAAAATTTTTGAGATCTTTATCAGACACAAAATTGTCGTTAAGAGTGTCTATACACTTCTGAATATCTTGAACATTCTGCTCTGTTTTTTTCTGTCTATCTGACATACTCGACATTTGTGCAGATATCTCTGATACTTTTGCTGTTATAAATCTCATTTCTGATTGTGTAACAAACTGCTGATTCTGTTTTATGTAATGGCGCATCTCGCGAAATGCTCGCATAATGAATATGCTTTGTTGTTCTGCAAGTTCCCCTCGAAGAACCGTTGCTAACATGTAAATACCTTGTTCTGTAAAAGCGTATGGCAGTTTTCTTTTCCCGCCCCAACTTGAAGTCGCAATTTGCGACTTCAAGATTTCGTTTTCTTCAATTGACAATTGAAACATAAAATCTTCCGGAAATCGTGCAATATTACGTTTTACCTGTTCATTCAAACGCTTTACTTCATATCCGTAAATTTCTGCCAAATCATAATCCAACATAACTTGTTGTCCTCTTATGATATAAACTCGATTACATATATTATCCACAGTGATTAACTCCGTCTTTTCTCCCATAGTATGCCTCCATTCTTCTCTTTTTCGAGAAATAATAAATTGTAACTTCACGAAAATCCCTGTTCAAAAGCATAAATTTTGATTATGAAAATCTTTAATACAACTCTTCCAACTTTTCTATCTGCTTCAAAGCCTCTATATATTTCATGAGTCTTTTTCTCTGTGCCTCTTTCATACCATGAATATCCTCTATAATACGAATATCCTCCTTTGAAATCTCCTGTTCTTCTTTGACTTCCTTATACTTATTCTCGACATAGTCTTCATCAATCCCTTTTCCTGTTAGTAACTGCTCTGGTGTCACTTCTAACACTTTGCAAATATCCATAATCTTATCAGCTGAAGGATTTGTCTTCTTAGTCTTCCAGTCACTTATAGTGCTACTTGCTAATCCAACCTTTTTCGCAAACGCATTCTGTGACATATTCTTATCTTTTAATATTTGAAAAATCCTTTCACTTATAATCATTACATTCCTCCATACAGTTCACGTATTTACGTATTAATTATTTACTTAATTCATCGTAATTACGTAAATTTTAGCATTATATCTTCAGATAGTCAATCCATTTAGTTGTGAATTAATGTCAAGATGTCGGGATCATGACATTGATTGTAAACAGCAACTGATATTTTCGTGTTGACGCATATCTTTTGCTCTGATAGAATATAATATCTATCTGGATATTTTCAATCTGTGTTGAGGAGAATCCTCTATGATAAGAATTTATAAAGAAAATTACAAACATTTACCAAAGCGTTTTGTAAATAAAATTGATTCTGATATCAATTTTATAATTCATGAAAATATACCTTTCCTCAAAAAAATTTACTTATTTGGCAGTTGTGCAAGAGGGGATGTACGAAACAGCAGCGATGTTGATTTGTTAATCGTCACAGAAAAACCTTTGACCAACCGCACACTGGCTGCTCAAATCAGATGGACATTGGATGAGGATTTATGCGGTATCAAAACAGATGTAGTATATATGACCGAAGATACGATTCAACAAAGTTCTGCCTTTCACCGCATCATTAATTCTGAAAAAGTAATGATTCTGGAGGTATTATAATGATTAAAAACAATTATCTGGATATTGCTAAAAATGATCTTGATTATCTGGAATCTGTGCTGGCAACAGGAAGTACTTTTTATAATCAGCTTGCCGTCCAGTGCCAGCAGGTCACCGAAAAATACCTGAAAGGGTATCTGGATACACACTATTTTGAAGAAGATGTTTCCGATTTACTTCGTAAGCATAATATGAAGAAAATTGCTTCCCGGCTCAATGAAATTTATCCGGATCTAAATCTGGACACGATCGGTCTGGCGTATCTGACAGACTTTTATTTTGATGCCAGATATCCTGGTGATGATTTTTATACAGTAACCAAGAGTGATTTTGATAAATGTCTGGAAATCATGTATGACACTCTCAAGAAACTTAAGACAGCACCATAAAAAGGGACAGGTTCCGAGTCATGG
>JBJENX010000058.1:0-3142 GCA_051880415.1 Lachnospiraceae bacterium
TGAAAACACCAAGAATAGAAACGAACAGATTATTACTTAGGGAGATACAGGAAACAGATATAAACGACATTTTTACCTGTTGGATGCAGGATGAAGATGTATCTAGGTATATGTGTTGGAAAGCCAGTAGTGACATTGCGGAAACGAGGAGCTTTGTCCGGTTTGAACTGGAGCAGATTGAAAATGAAAAATGGAATCGTTGGATTATTGTTTTAAAAGAAACGGGGCAAATCATAGGTACCTGTTTAGTTTTTTATAACGAAGAAGATGATGAGAGTCATTGGGATATATCCTATAATCTGGGAAAGCAATACTGGGGAAATGGATATATTACAGAGGCAATGAAATCGGTTATGGGGTTTGCAGAGCACGAACTGGGAATGGAGGAATGTATTACAGCCTATGCCAAGGTAAATACAAGCTCGGCAAATGTGTTGCACAAGCTTGGGTTCATTAATGAGACAGAGATATCTTACGAATGTAGTGGTGGAGATATGATAACGGAGGGAATTTTGTGCCGATATGTAAGAAAATCGTTCTAAAGAGATTTGCAAATAGGGATTTGTAGATTTGGTTGAATTACAATTAAAAGAATTAAGACAGTGAGAATTCTTGAACAGATAATCCGAATAAAAAGAGCGGTTGATTTCTCAACCACTCCAGTGTATAATCTACTCAAAGGGAATCGGATGTGAATCCGATCTGCCCTCAGTTAATATGAATGTCAAAAGAGATAAGTGCCTTAACTTTGGACGGTATCGGGCACTTATTTCTTTTTGTTATGATTGTCTATGTATGACAGAGCCTCGAATATTACTAGCAACAAAGTAAGCACTTCTATTGTGTTCATAGGGCATCACCCTCCTTAGCAGTACTAGAGGGCATCTTACAATCGGAAAATCACACCCGAACTTTTTTCAATTATACAATAATATTATAACATGTATCGAACGTTTGTTCAATGGCGTTATAAATATATTTTTATCTTTGCATTTTAGTGGGATAACTGCTGAAGGATGGCTGAAAATTTGATATAATCAATTTAGGAAGGAAAATTCCACATATGTATGAATTAATTATTGTTTCGAATTTTTCGTGTGGTTTTATTGTTATTAGATGTAATAATATGAAATTTATGGAGGAAAAAGATGACAAGAACTCTGTATTGGGATGAAGCGTGGAACAAATATTGGGATAAAGCTCATGTTAAGAATCCAAATGATTACAAATATGCAAGAATAATCATATATGCACACGATGAAAGCGATCTTTATGAAATAACTCTTACCTATGTAAAAATACTAAATTATAATGGGGCGTGGGATTTTGAAATTGAACATATTGATAATGATTGCAAGAATATTGTTACATTCAAATATAATGGTACAATAACAGCATTAAATGCTATTCAAAAGTTGCGTTTTCATTGTGAATATTCTGTAAAATGGGAGTGTATGGAGCACTAACTTTCTATTTTGCCGTAAACGGTAGGACTTGGAGATACTAACTGTTATTGAAAGGATGAGATAAATTGTTTAATGTAAATGGAACGATTGAAGAAAAAATATTGATGATTCTTGACAAGGCTGGTTGGTATCCAGGGAGAAGAGAGAATATTGATGAAGTAATACAATACTATAACCAATATGATATTACTTTAACTGAGAAAGCAAGAAAGTTTATTTCAGAGTATTATAAAATAAAGGAATATTGGTATTTTGATACAGATAAAACAAATAGAGGTCCGGATTTTGAGTTTATGTTTTTTCCTTATCCTAAAAGGTTTCGAACAGATGTATATGACTATATGTATGATGATGTAAATGGTGAATTAGAATCTGAAGAGTATGCAGCAGTTAAGAAATATGATACAAATGTATGTATGATTGGAGAAATAGGATATTACTATCCTGCAAGGGTATGGATTGGAGAAAGTGGAAAAATATTATGTACTCATGAATATGATGAAGAAGTGCTTATATTTGATAATATAATAGAACTTATTAGATATGAAATGACTGGGCATGAACCTAATACGGTTAGCTTGATAAATGTTTAGAGAAAAAATTTCTGTTTTATTACAATCATTCATTGAGCGAAGAGGAAAAGAACTCGCTTTGAGAACAAGAAGTTTGTTTAAGCCCTGTTTCAGACAATTTGAGAATATATGATTATGAAGACAATTTATTATGGATATCAGATATTGTTATGTAAGGAGCAATGAATCATATTCTTCATTTATGTTTTCTGTGAAAAGGGAAAAGTGAAATCGGGATTTGTTGAGGTAATGTATTATGTTTCTTAAAATGTATAATACTTCTGATTGTGAGTCTTTAGCAGAATTATTTTATCAAACAGTTCATAATGTAAATGGCAAAGACTATACAAAAGAACAATTAGATGTATGGGCAACTGGCAATGTGAATTTGAATGAATGGGATAAATCTTTTTTGGAACATTTTACGATAGTTGCTATCAAAAATGAGATCATTGTAGGTTTTGGAGATATTGACAAAACAGGATATCTTGACAGATTATTTGTCCATAAAGATTATCAAGGACAAGGTATTGCTTCTGCTATTTGCGATGAATTGGAACAACGGGTCCATGCAAATAAAATAATAACACACGCTTCTATTACTGCTAAAACGTTCTTTGAACAAAGGGGATATAGAGTAATTAAAAGACAACAAGTTATTAGGAATGGGATTTCTTTGACGAACTATGTCATGGAGAAACAAAAAATTTAACTTATGGAAAGGGAAGGAAACAATGATTATTATAATTACAGGGGCATCCCATACAGGAAAAACTGCTCTTACTCAGAAATTACTTGAAAAATACAAATTTCCCTATCTGTCAATGGACCATTTGAAAATGGGTTTAATTCGAAGTGGAAATACCAAACTTACTCCAATGAGTGATGATGCAGACCTTACAGATTATTTATGGCCAATTGTTTGTGAAATGATTAAAACTGCAATAGAGAACAAGCAGAATTATATTATTGAGGGTTGTTATATTCCTTTTGATTGGACTGAGGACTTTGAAAAAGAATATCTTGATAACATTAGATACTATTGTCTTGTAATGAGCGAGGACTACATAAGAAATCACTTTGCGGACATAAAGAGATATGCAA
>JBJENX010000059.1:0-3122 GCA_051880415.1 Lachnospiraceae bacterium
ACCTTTATGACATCTTTTTGACGCATATATGACATCGATTTCATAAATATGTGACACATCCTGAATATCTGTGGCTATGTTATCCGCTATATCCACCTGGGCAAAGTATAACTTGCCTGCAAGATTTAATAGCTTTCCTAAGGATTCCTCACTGTAGACATTCTCCCCTGTTACACTGTCCTTTAAGGCTGCTACTTCGTCATAGACACTTTGTAATTCTGATGCAGTAATGCTCTGGCTGTCTAAGGTTACTGCATACATGGAACCGGTTGTTACCGCATTGGTTACGGTTGCTTTTTCTCCATAGGAAGAATAGATTATTTATTTGTTTTACCTAATTGTGTTATATCATAATTATAAAATTCACACATAGCTCTTAATGATGTCTCGTTTTTTCCATATCGATTTTCAAGATATCCATATATTTTTTGTCCATATTCCATTCTACACATTGTATTCCATTTAATTAATATATCCGCAATCTGTCTATTTTCCTGACCTTGTCCAACTACTACAACACTATACAACCAGTCACGAATATTACAATTAGCATAAACTGTACATTCCTGGTTTGAAAGAATAAATAAATTATCTAAACTCTTAGAATTTTTTTCGTGCACCGCTTTCATATAAAGTGATTTATCAAAAAAAACTCCCAATTCCAGTGCCAAATCTGATAATAACAACTCACAATATTCGTCTACTATACTTATTTCATATTGATACATAACACTTTCCTCCATTTAATTATACTGATAAATAACATATAACTTTATATTTGGAAACATTTCCTTAAATTTTTCTATAACGCCTTCAAAACTAGGGCATGGTTTCCTTTCTGTAAATAAATATATCGTACCTTCCACACCTTCATCAACCTCACTTAAGCTTCTGGTTACTGCCACATCATACATATCAGAAGCAATCATATCCGCTATATCCACCTGGGCAAAGTATAACTTACCTACAAGGTTTAATAGCTCTCCAAGGTATTCCTCACTGTAGACATTCTCCTCTGTTACACTGTCCTTTAAGGCTGCTACTTCGTCAGAATAATACTCGTCACCAATATTGTTTTTCAGATAATTATAGATGGCAAAAATTGTTTCAATGTATGATTTTTGATTAATTTTCCCTCCATACCTCTTTGAAAGAAAATCCTATCAAACCCTTTTCCTCTACTATATTTTTAACTTCCTGAGAAACAAAAACTTCTGTGCTATGTATTCGTCCTTCCAATAATATTTTAAATATGGTATTGCTTCTAATCTTATCAATATCAAATGAAAATTTTTCAACACCTAAAATTGCTCCTGATTTAAGTACTCTGAACTCCGAATTATCATAATCAATAGCATCTATTACATTTAGCACATTCAAAATATAGTAGATTCTATCTTGAAACTTTGCTGGTATAAACTCCACATGGTTACCAAATACTTTTTCCAGGCAATCTCTTGCTTTTTGACTAAATACATATACCCCCGTTGTATTCCATAATTTCGAACAATCTGCAACCTTTCCTTTTTCCATTTGTTCTTCTACAGGTCGACCAAGGTCTATAGAATTAAATTTATTAGACATAAGTATCCCTTTACAAATGTCTACATTAAACTCCTCGCAAAAACTGTTTCCTTCAATATAATACAAAAAAGAAATATATTTATTATCTAAATCAGCTTCCATTTTATATATCTTCATCTGTTAATTCCTCTCCATTTGCAAAGGTTGCAGTTTCCCGGTCACCATTGGCATCATAGGTATATACGGTAGCAGGCCCATCATGGACAACCACACTTTTTCTAATATGTTTCCATAAGCATCATAACTGTAGCGGTCTGTAATCCGGCCTGCCTTGTTGGTTAAGATTCGGACACTTCCATGTCCATCACATAGATAATACCATGTTTCACCGTTTTTCTCCATGGAAAGAAGCTCTGCATGATCTCCTCTTATATAAGCTGCTTTCTCTTTGCCATCCTCACCAGTTTCGGCAACAACCTGCGATAAATCACTGCTTGTATCATTCACATAATAAGTGGTATCGGATTCATTAACCGTCTTAGAGGTACGGTTGCCTGCATAATCATAGGTATAGGACTCTATGGTTACACTGTTACCCTTCTGGATGGTTACCTTTACCAGATGGTTTTCCTTATCATAACTATAATCAACTGTTCTGTCTCCGGTCTGTTTGATTAAGTTACCGTTGGCATCATAGAGATATGTCTTTGTTGCACCCTCAGATGTGTCCGTATGGCTGTTCAAAATAACAATCTATGTCATGATGTTAAGTTCTTTCAACACATCAAAATTCTTTATCGTTATCCCCAAGTATACCTTATATACTTGCAAGCGATTTCAAGTAATATAGAATCCTTATATCTTCCTTTTTTATCAACTAATGTCCCTTTCACTAAAATACTCTCAAAACCCATATACCAAAACTGTGTTTCAATTTTCAATTGAAGTTTCTTTAAATATTCACATATTTCTTCATCGTAAACCCTTTTTACTTTTTTATGTGATAATATATTCATACAAAAGTAATCAGAATCAAACAACTCAATCTTACAGTAATTATTATTTTCATGATTATTAAACTGTTTAAGATTATTATATTCAAACACTAATCCTTTTTCAGAAAAATTAATAACACTAATTATCTGATCATGTAAGTGATGCAATTGTGTTCTTATTATTATTTTATCATCCATTAAAGCCTCCCGAAAAAATCATTTTAAGTTTTCACACCAGCCATTATCATGTAGCCAATTTAATACTTCTCTTGATAATTTAGGTGTTCCATGATGCTTATCATGTACATTCCCATCAATATCTATAGCTGTTCCATCTTTAAAATGAACATGTGGTTTCGCATATTTCTCATCACTGTTATCAACACGTTTAACTTCTCTAGGTGCTTGTCCTCGCTCAACCTGTCTTTGTAATTGATTAGGTGATGTTTTTTTACCATTACTTTGTTCAATCGTGGGTCCATTTTGAACTTCTGCTGGTATTCCAGAAGGTGCCGTATTATCATCCTGTTCTTTTGCCGGAACACCAGGAATACTACTAGTATCTTCTTCTGTTGCATAAATGGCTTCAAATAACTGCCATGA
>JBJENX010000060.1:0-16724 GCA_051880415.1 Lachnospiraceae bacterium
ATAATCTGTATGCACGGTGGAAGAAGCCGGAAAAGGCGATTGAGTACAGGGATAAGTTTCTTGAGGTAAATCGCGGGATTTCCAGAACCTAACAATCCCAACGGTTGCATTTTTTGCAACCGTTGCCCGCAAGAAAATTCTTGCATTTTTATCTTGCATGACTTATAATTCAGATGGTGCGCTACGGAAACTTGCGATGCCCGTGGCCGGTGGAGATTCATGCGTGAACTCCACTTTTATATAGGATTTCAGTAAAAGTGGAGGTTTGCCCTAAATTGTGGGGCAAACCTCATTTACATATATGACATTAAAGTGAAATATAACTTACCCTTGATTAAGTGTTTTTATCCACTCAATCAAATTTTTAATTTCACTTATAAGTGCATCAGCATTAATACTACACAATGCAACTATTAACGATAAAACAGTTATAACCATCATGAACCATTGCAACTTTATATTTTCTTCGCTGCTTCTATATTCAGCCGCATCATTCAACAACTTTAGTATATTATCAATTTGGTCTTGAGTTTCTTTTGTTCTATTTGCAATGTTTTCAAGACATCTCGATGATACAGAACCCTTCTTATAAAATTGATGACCAAAAACCTCTACATCATCATAATCTATAGATTTGCCTGAAAATTCTGAAATAAAGCGATAACCATAGTATAGTTTTCGTTCAACCTCTACTCTGACTTTCAATACTGCTGAAGTTTTAGCTTTTCTGATTACCTTACTTATTTTTTTATTACAAATTGCAATATCTCGTTCCGAAACATCTCCCAGTGTAGATGCTGTTAAAAAAACTCCATATATATCAGAAAGATCGTGACGAGCAATTTCTGGCAAATGTTCACCTTTAGTATAGTTTCCACCACAAAATGCAGCTAAACGCATCCCTTCGTTATTACCGTGCTTATAATCCCAACATACACATGCATTATATATTGGTGCATAATCAGCTGCCCTGTCAAATGATATACTGTCCCAAAATTCTAAATTATCTCGTTCCTTGCTTGGGCGGATATTTGTCGAATATGTTTCAAAGGTAGGTACAAATATTTGATCCTTCCAAAAGCGAACCGAAAAAGTTTTGCGGATTTCTTTAAGTATTTCCCATTTTAATCGAGAAATCATTTCATACATTTTTTCTTGGCGAACATTATTCCCTGTATGAGATGCTCTACCAAATTTTCTCACAGCATACCAAGGTGTATTGAATTGTCTATAAACTGACGTATATCCTACATATTTTTCCTTACATACCTTGTCTAATCTATCATTAAAGTCTTTCGTAATATATATACGATACTTTACTACAAGAAAAGTAGCTGAAAGATTTCGAAGCGATATGGAAATATCCGAACAAGATTGCTGAATTATTTTATTTTTACGAAATCGAACAGATAAAATGTTTGTAAAAGCTTTACCATCATAATATCGACCCAGATTATCAATTTTATCAATGTCCTCTCGAGAACGAAATGCACCAAATGGTGTTATTTTATTTCGACGAACACATTTTTTAAGCTCTTTAATAAATGTTGCTAAATCTTCTTTCGGAAGATAATCATATAAATCTATATAATCCAACTTCACAAATCCATCAACCGTCTTTTTTTCTATGTAATTAAACCCTTGTGGCATATCTGCAGATTCTTCTTTCGAAAACAAATCGTCTTCAAACCCATATTTCTCGTTCTCTGAAAGAGGAAATATTCTTTCAAATCGCAATCTCAACATTTTGTATAAAGAATATGATATTTCAGCAAGTTTATCTGAAAATGATATAGCATATCTATCAAATACCTTGCTATACGTTAATCTCATCATCACCCCTCCCTTCAAACAAACATCATAAACATTTACTTTTAATCTCCCCCACCAGATCATGCACCGTCGTACACGGGCACATCTCCGATGGTTTGGTTTTACCTTCTCTTTTACATTGCTCTAGCTTCTGCTTTGCTATCTGAATTGCCTTTTCTTCATCACCGGCTTTACAGAGTTTTCCATACATCTGCTCATCAGCCTTGGAATACTTCTGCCCTGTCTTAGCTTCATATACTCGTCCAAATTCGGAGCAACAAGTCCAAGAGTCTTGAATTGCCGGCATGGAACCAAAGTAGGCATACATCCATATCTCAAAGCATGGATTGGACCAGCCCACTTGTATTCCTTTATTCTCTGCCTCTTTTATAATCTCATCAAACCCTTGCACTTGGTCTCTGTCATACACAATCCAAGGAATACGATATTGCGCATCGTAAGCAGTGAGTTCCAGACATTTATCAATCATGGTACGAGTCTTTGTCTCTACCACCTTTATTACAAGCTTGTTTCTCACATCTTCCGGCAATGCCTGATGAAGTCCCGTGAAGAAACAATGCTCCGTAGCTTCTGTATCCGTAACAATCAAGTAGTAGCCTAATTCCGGTATCTTATATTGTTTTCTCTGCTCACGAGTTTTTCTGTTACCTGTTCTGTCCTTTTTCGCCATCCTAATCCTCCTTAAATATGTCAATACTCTTTAAGGTAGGAATCGCACCGTACTTTCCAATTAGGTAATTCTTCTCATAGCTTTCATCCTTACGAATACGAGAACCATCCTCATCCACAAAGTCAGCCAATGAGTAAAGTGTGGATACGCCTCTTTCATCCTTTTCCACAAACCAGATTTCGTCACGACGCAATAACTGGTTAGACAACTGCCATGTATCGTGGGTTGTAAATACAAGCTGTGCGTGGTTGGTGTTGATTTTCGGATTTAAGAATGTGAGCAGGAAATTCCTTACAAGTAACGGATGCAAACGAGCATTTAATTCATCAATGAAGAATACGCTTCCCTTTTCCAATACTTCCTGCAATTCCGGATATAATGCAAACATCTTTAAGGTTCCGGCTGACTCCAATCCCAACGGAATTTCCGCCATTTCATCAGAATCAATCATCTTGTGGAGTGCGTTAATCTTATATCTCTCTTCCTTGCTTTCAGCCTCCTGAGGAACCTTTTCAATTCTGAAATCCTTGATATGCTCATCAAAAGATGCAAAATATTCCACAACCTTCTG
The DNA here is from genome assembly GCA_051880415.1 of Lachnospiraceae bacterium. Taxonomy (GTDB): domain Bacteria; phylum Bacillota; class Clostridia; order Lachnospirales; family Lachnospiraceae; genus CAG-590. Next base: position 3,075 of record JBJENX010000060.1, read on the forward strand.
CTGTACATTCTTATCTTCCACAAATCCCTTCGGCAATCTTCGTGACATAAAGAAGTTGGTAAAAGGATCACCAAAATCAGCAAATTCATTTGCAAGGAACCAATCCCTGATTGCCTTACACTTACCAATCTTCAGCTTTGCTCCCAAGGAAATAATAAGCACCTGCTTTTCCAATGCAACCTGAATATTATCCCTACTGCTCTTAGGGAAGCCCGACAAGTCAAGCTCCTCGTCAGTAGTTCCACGATAAAATACTGTGCTGTATTTTCTGGCAGTCTTTGCCTTAGAATTGAGCCACTCTTCGGTTACACCTTCCTTATTGATACAAAAACCGTAATTATAACTTCTCTCAGACTTGTCGCCGGGCAATGTGAAATACACCTCAAAGCTTGATTCCGCATCAGCGGATGTGGAATCAAACAAGAACGGAGTTGGTCTGAACTCCTCAAACTTCTCCTCTTCGTCTCCATACTTGAAAGACTCTGCAACATACTCAGACATATATTCAAAAGCATTGTATATATTGGACTTTCCGCTTGCGTTTGCACCATAAATGGCAGCAACCGGTAAAATCTTCTCGCTACCAACTGTCACTACTCGGTCTGAAAACTCGGTCATCTTAGCCGCAGACAAGTCCAAAGTAGCCTCTTCTCTAAATGATTTAAAATTCTTAAAATTAAATTGAATTAACATGATTGCTACCTCACCTTCTTTTCTACTTTCTATTATATACAGTTTTTCGCAAAAATCAACCTTCATACGAGATTTATTCTCACTTTAATGTATATTTTGTTGTTATAATAAAAATCACCCAATTTACACCATGGTAAACTGAGTGACTTCTCACATTTTATGCCTTTTAAGATACTTCTGCCAAATCCTGATGTATACCTTGCAAAATTAATTTAAGATGTCAGTATCTGTATATTAATTTCAATTTCTTGTCTGTTTCTTATTCAGTAGATGAAACTACAAAGGTTACCAAACATTCCTCTGTCCAATAACTATTTTCCTTGTCATGTAGAGTAATTGAAAAAGCTGTATGCGTATCATCTAACCATTTAAAATCCGTCGTTGTATCGGCTATGGAAATGACACACACATCATAGTCATGCTTAAAAGGATCGCCACCTTCTCCTGCATCAAACCTACCCCAATTTTCTATTTTAAAAGTAGTTTCCGAAAGCTGTGTTGCTTTGTATAAATCCCATTTGTCATGCAGATAAGTAAAATTTGCAACAGAATCACTGGTTTCAATTGCGAAGCATACGCTTACAATTCCTTCCATATAGTTATTATTCTCATCACTCATAGAAATAGAAAAAGCTGTATGCGTATCATCTAACCATTTAAACTCTGTCGATGCATCGGTTGAGGAAATGACACACACATCATAGTCAAGCTTAAAAGGATCTCCATCTTCCCCTGCATCAAATCTACCCCAATTTTCTATTTTAAAAGTAGTTTCTGAAAGCTGTGTTGCTATGTATAAATCCCACTTGTCATACAAGCAAGTGAACTCTTTTCCAAATTCTTCTGACTCTTTTGCTATTGTTTCTTCCGAAACTGCTGAACTGTCCGTTGCCACCGTTTCGCTATTTCCTGTTTCTTTACTGTTACCACATGCCACAAAAGATAAAATCATAGACATTGTAACTAGCATCATAATAATCTTTTTCATATTGTGCCTCCTGTTTGTTCTTTGCTAAGCTCCTTAATAAGTGCTTCTGCCTGTAAAATTAATGTATTAAGCCTTTCCCGCTCTTCTTTCAATTCCTCAATCCGCCTTTCCAGAGCTGCCTTTACGATAGGATTGGGTGCATCTATAAGCTCCTTGATTTCTTTCAGTTTGAAGCCAAACTCCTGATACATCTTAATTTTTTCTATTCGCTTCACTTCACTTTCCCCATAAAGCAAATATCCATACTTATTTTTATCAGATGCCCGCACCAAACCAATCTCCTCGTATCCTTGTATCGCACGTCTGGTTATTCCCAGCGTGTTATAAATTTCCTGTAGCGTTTTATATTCGCTCATACATTACCTCCTTTAGCCTAAGACTGCACGTTACGGGCAGTCAAAGACTTTTTTTAAGGCAACAAATTCACATCTTACAAAAAGAGCTTGCATTTCCTCCTAATCCTCGTCGATTTCAATTATCTCGTAGTCAGCTTCATAATCATCTTCGTCGTAATCCCCCGGATTAGACATATGCAGTATTTCAGCTCCAAGCTTCGTGCAACTTACTAAATACAGTGCATGCTCTTCCGCTTCTTCCTCCGTATCAAATACCTCATCTTCCAGCTCATCATTGAATAAAACTTTGTACTTTGCCATAATAATTGTCCTCCCTTATGTGTTTAGAATTTTGCTATATCTATATTGCCTCTGTGCACTTCCTTGTGGCAGTTATGACACAGTGAAACAATATTATCAACAGTTGCCGCTCCGAAAAACTGATGATCCAGTATGTGATGTCCTTCCACATCCTTCTTGGAACCACATATCTGACAAGTATAATTGTCTCGAATTTTGCCTTCCTTTTGTGCCCTTTTGTGGGCAGATGACCTCTTTGCCATAAAATCAACCTCCAATCCTTTTCCTGCCACTCTGAATTAGTGTTCCCACGCTACTCTTCACTCCAGTTGCAATAGTACCTCTGCCATGGGGAGCATATTTTGCCTTAGCCTTCATAATTTCCTTGGACATCTGAGCCGCCTGTATCTGTGTTAAATCTGATATTACTGCCACAACTGCATTATCCTTTTTACCTGCCATATGTACCGCCTCCTAAAAATTTGTTATTACAACGCCATCAATAATTTCTGTTTCCACAGCGTTATTTCCATATCCAATCGTTACAATGTTTTCCGTATCAATTCGAACCCCAGAATCATCCGAGATAAGGGGAATAATATCTACTTCCCCATTCTTCCTCTGAATTGCTACCAATTCAGAGGTTACATTAAGGACCTTATCGCCCTTGCTCATTACTTTAATCTTCATAACCAAACCTCCAATCAATCGTTATCTGCTAACTGTTTACGGGATGCCAAACCTAATAGCAACACAATAATGTCATCTATCGGTCCCGGAGCCAAATCAATTGGTGAAACTATATACATCAAAATTGCCATAATAACTAAACCTTTCATCAAATCATTCATGACAAACGCCTCCTATCTGCGTGAAATAATGGTTTTTGCTGCAATACCAAGTCCAAATGCTACCAACAATCCTGCTACACCACCGACCATATTTAAAATCTTCTGGTCTTTGGCAGCACCTTCTTTGGTCAAAAACTCAGGAATCATAATATCCTTGTCCATAACTTCCCGCACCTCCTCATCAACCTCCTGCTCAATGTTTTTAAGTTCTTCAACAGAAGAATAAGTACCTTCTGCCGCTTCCTCGATAGCTGCCATTAACGTTGCATAATCTTCAACAATTTCCTCACAGTTCACTTTGCAAAGTGCTCTCTGTTCCTTGTGATTGCTGGTGATTCTTTCCGCAATCTCATTAATCTGACTAGCTGTTAGTATTTCTTTCCCTTTGTTAAAGGATCTGATACTGTATACAATGCCACCGCCATAACATACCGGCATCTGCTTGTAGTCATCCTGTACCTTAGCATTCTCATTGGAGAACAGGACAATTCCCTGATACTTGTCCGGGAAAATGTCACCCAGAAATTCTCTTAGCAACCCCTCCTTCACGCTCATTCGTCCCGGCAAATCATACTTGATATCCTGGTCATTTCTTCGTAAAATGCCATTTTCATTAATGTGCATTTCAGCTCCCCAGTTCTTGACCTCCACTACAAACAGTCCATATGGAGTAATTACAATCGCATCATATTCAGCCTGTGCATCCTCGTCCTCAAGGGCTATGTTATAAAGGATTTTCACATTCCTATCGAAAGAAATCAGCTTTAATGCTCTTCTTGCAATTCGTTCCCCCTTCATGCCCTTGATAAAGGAACCGATTGTATAACCCAAATCATTCATGTTGATTTCAAAGCGCTTATAGGTTTCGGTTTCCCTCAATCCATACTCCGCAGCTAATGTAGAAAAATGAAACATCAAATCCTTATCTCTCATATACTCTGCGTGAGTCTTTTCGTAGACATCGGTAATCATGGTCTTCTGAAGCTCCATTAACAAATCTACAATTTCCTGATTGGTGTATAATGTTGTACTGTCCGGTCCTACTCCTTCAAATGCCTTTTTGATACTGTTTACTCTGTTTTTGTTCATAATCATTACCTCCGTTTCCTATGCCATTGCAAATCCTGATAAATCTATTCCTGCAAACAAACTTCCAAGGGAAAATCCACAATCATCATCACCTGTAATAGCTCGTTTGTAATAAGGATTTAATACTAACTCCGGTTCCCTCTCCATCTTTGCAAAAAGGAGAGCTGTATTATACGCATCTACAAGACCATCATGTGCTCCGTCCTCATAGATGATATCTGCTGCAACCAATGCCTCAGACAATTTGTAGCATCTTTGATTGTTCATCTTCTCCGCAAATGTCTTCTGGCAATCAATCCAGTTCTCTAACAATCCTTCAAGCCCGTCAATGAAGATTCCCTTAGCTTCGATTTCATGTCGAATCTGAACCTCATCATTATTGCTCCACGAAACCACCTTAGTATCTTCCGGCAACCACTCTACAAAAGCCTGTAACGCTTCTTTCATTTCTGGAGCCTTAGCAACATCTCCTCTGCTGATACCGGTAAGATTATTGATGAATGTATCAATGAATCCGTACTGCGGAGCTACATATGTAACAAACTCGTCGATGATTTCTAATGATTCGTTTAATAACACCGCTCCAATTTGAATGGTTTCTCTTGCCCAGCGAAACTTGTCCTTTCTAACTCCGTGAGGGACTTTGCACATTTCCAGGTCTACTACTGCATACTTACACATAACAATCTCTCCTTTCAAAATTGATTTGTTTTGTTGTTTTCTGATTTGATTCTATCAAAGCAATTTCATTTCTTATAAAAATGGATTCCAAAAAAATAAGCACAACTGCAATTTGCAGTTGCGCCTATCCTTAAACAGCAATTATATTAAATTGTCTTGCACTTATTGAGCTTTTCTTTACAACGTATAGTTTCAATATGCTTGTCACCCAGACACTCTCGAAACGCTTTATATGCCTCAGAAAAATAATTTGTCGTCTCTTCTATTTTTTCCTCACACAACATAATACCCAACTGATATTGACATCTAGCAATTCCAACCTCTCTCCTATTTCCATATATACTACAAGACTTAAATTGCTTAATCGAATGCAAGAAAAATTTTTCAGCTTGTTCCATATTTCCCTGAACTAGATACCTACACGCAGTATTATAGTACATTTCAGCAAAATAGGTTCCTCTGTTATCCCTATCAACTTCTTTTAAATCCACATATAAACGGTAATTGATGGATTTTGATTTCTCTACATCACCATGATATAGATACGCACGTGCCAAACCAATTCTAACGCCATAGTTCTCTTTATAATTCAGTCCTTCTGCGATTTCAAGACATTCTTCATAGTGTTCAATTGCCTTTTCATAATTTTCAACTGTTAATGCTATCGTACCAAGCACCACATGAACTGAATACAAATTTGAGTTAGAAGGTAAATCATGTTCTTTAAAATAATCTATTATCGGAATTAATGTATCAGTCGCTTCCTGATAATTCCTTGATAATATTGCTATCTTTGCCACATCAATATTCTTTATAATGCTATTACTTGTTGCATTTATAGAATGAGCATTTTTATATCTATTTCTTACAGAAATAGCCTCTTTAAGATTATAGACCTCGCCCCATGCATCTTTCGCAAAAAATACATTATTCTCACTAAACTGCTCAAGACATCCCGCCAAACTAAGATATACTATTTCCGGAAGACGAGCCCCCCACTTAACCATATATCCATAATGGAGTTTACTTAAATATTCCTCTGATACTAATCTTGAATTTCTTTTTACTGCCTTTCTCAATCGTCCCACCAAGTAAACAATTCTTAAATAGTATATAATAAACATTAATGAGAACTCTGAAGCCATATTGTTCCTCACATGAGATGCATAATACAACATAAGATACCATCTTGAAGTCATATATAAATCCTTATTCTTTTTTGCAAGTTTTAAATGACTTTTACAGGTTTCTCTTACCTCATCTGTATGCTCTATATCGTTTATAGAGGCAATATAACTTTCATATGCATTCTCTCTTACAGCTGCATATTCGTTTTCAGGATATACTTGATTATAAACAACTATTGCATATTTAAGAAGATTTCTTCTTTCATCCCTATTTCCATATTTTGCAAAACAACCATTATACCTGATTATGTAATCTGCCGCAGAAATATGATTTATACTATATTCTCTTGTCTGTAGTGCTAAGGAATTACACACTTGAAAAAAATCATCTTGTTTTATATCTTCCTTGTTTGACCACAAAAGCATTGATTCAACAGCATTACCATAAACGGTCTTTGCAATATCTTCGTTTCCTTTAATAACATCCATAACAACACTTGCAATCACTGGATGTACAGAAATTTTCCTAACAGCTCCATCCTGCTCAGATATCCAACCATTATCAATTAAGTATCTTAGGTCATTGTGATTTTCTAACTTAAAAAATTCAAAGAATATTCTTTCTTCAACGCCAGACACTGGCATAAATGCCATCATAAACAATAATTCTTTTTGACATTCAGAGATTGAACATACAGAAAACAATCCTCGTACATGCTCTGCAACAGATTTCTTCTTTAAGCTCCATTTTACATTTTCTTCATCAAGTCCTAAAATTCCTTTTTCTTTTAAAAGAATCTGCATCTCGGAAGGCGTCATTAAGCATGTATGAGCCTGCTTAGAAATCAGTTCTACAACAAGTGTATGTCCTTGGACTGATTGAATAATTTCTAAAACACTTGCTTCTTGTGCTTCATCATATGGACAGTGACTCCGAAAAACAGCTTGTAGATTTTCTTCACTCATTCCATCAATATAAATCTGTTGACCATAATATGATTCTTGATTGCATCTTGATGTTATCAGCAAATCACAAGGTAAAGCACATAACCTTTCCCAAATATCCTTATGCTCTATTTCTTCAATTTCAAGATTTAAATTGTCAATGATGATTATGCTTTTACCAGAAAGAAGTTCAGCCAATTTACTAATCTTACGATTGCAATAATGAATATCGCTTTCCTTTTCTTTTTGCTCAAAGTTATCTAAAAAATAAGCTCTATTAATAGTCGCTACTAAATCAAATGTATATGTTAAATAGATAATTGTTTTATACTTTGATTTGTACGAATTTACATATTTTTTGGCAATTTCACTTTTCCCGATTCCACCTACTCCAGTCAATATCACTAGCTTATCTTCTTCTAATTTCTTATTGATTTGTTCTATTTCATATTCTCGTCCAATAAAACAAGTTGTGGTTACTGGTAACACGTTAATCAAAGATTCTTTATCTGGATATATCTCTTTTAATAAATCATTAATTCTATCAATAAATTCTACAACTGAAGCATATCTATTATTAACTGAGGATCGTAATGTATGATGGAAAATGTCCGATAAAATGTCTTCAGCATCATCGGTTAATTCACTTTCAAATTTTGATTTTGAATAGTCGAAACACGAATGACTCCTATAATCACGAGGCGATGAATGGCAATCAAAAATTGACCAATACAATAATTCCCCTAACACAAAAATATCCGAAGCTTTTGATATTTTAGCATAGCTTCCCGGAACAATTTGTTCTGGTGCCGCCCATGAACTGGTGTATGATAAATTTTCTCCATACATTACCTCATCCATACGGCAAACACTATCAAAATCAAAAAACATTGCTAATTCAGAAGTTTCCGGAATTACAAAAATATTATCTGGTTTAATATCTAAACATAGATAACCTTCTGTATGGCAGTTCTTAATATATTCAGCAACCGATTTGCATATTTTTATTCTATTATATAAATCAATTTCAGTATTTTCTGAATATGTGCTTCCACTGTACTGTGGTACAACTATATATGAAGTGCCATTAGCCTCGAAGCAATCTAAAACATAAAATATTTGATTGGTAGCCTCTCCAACATTTCTTAATTCTACTTGTCTTTTTATTGATGAATTAAATCGTTCTTTCCCCTTGTTAAATTTGCTTTTTTCTGCCACAGAACAAGTTAACCATCCATCCTCATTTCTTTCAACCGAAACGTTAATAGGATAATACTCTTTAATAACACATTTTGCTTTCGTCTGTTCATCAACACCATAATAAGCAATACATGTTGCACCTTCTCCCATTTTCTTTGTAACTGAGTAGGTTCTATTCTCTTTATTCGTTATAATAAAGCCATCAGATAAATGATTACGCATAAATTCTACCTCCTTTTCAAGAATATAACCTCTCACAAACTTTTTTTATAAAAATGAATTCCAAAATTATATCTCTTCCATCGGCTCCATTTCTGTAAAGCGCGATGATAACAGCTCCCTAAAAGTATCCATCGGATCATTACTCTTAGCACAATATAACATAAGCCAATCAAACGGATTCCTTGCATACATTTGTTCAAAACCACATTGTGAAAGAAGCAATCCTGTTTCATAGTAAAAATCGTTCAAATCAGCCTCTATTTCATCTATATCTCTATCTCGATAATCTTCCCATGTATTTTTAGGTTTTTGATTTACTATGGGCTTATCTGTTCCGTACATATATGTAAGCATGCTTGAGCAAAAGAAATTATAAAATTTCATTATCACAAGAGCTTTTCTATATACGTCTGGCGATGCTTCCTTATTTGCAATTCTCGAAAATTCTTGATCATTAGGAAAATTTTCCCGAAACGCCTTCGGTAAATATTCGCACTTTGATATCTTAGTTTTCTTATTTGCATATCTTTCCTGATTATCATATCCATATACAACAAACAAAAGAGCTTTAAAATTCACAGTTTTATCATCCTTCAATATGGTTGACTCACTTAACAAGTCGCCCTTCTTGTTTTCTCTTTCTCGCATGAGGCCAATTTTTAAAGTTCTTTCAATTTCAGCATATCCTGCATTTTCAACAGACAGCTCCAGTATAGCTCTTGAAGCTGTTTCGTACTGTTTTCTTTTCCCGTAAGAATTACTTTGAAGATACTCACGAAAAATTTCAATATCATCTATTTCCGCAATATAGTTACCAATCATTTTTGTACTCTCAAAAAAATCCGAATTACTATCTTCATCAATCTCATTCTCATTGAGTAATTTCAATATTTCCAAATATGGTAATCCGTGAGATATACCATAAAAATATATTGCATCGGTTCGATCTTTATAATTGAATGGAATCGTCATATAATTTTTTAAAAAGAATACTCTAACTTGTTCCGTATTCATTCCTAATGCAATACACAAATTATATAAATTTTCTCTATATGCAGGATTTACCGGAGTTCCGGAAATCCAATTCTTAACTACTCTAGGCACACCTTCTTCAATCCCCATAGCAATGTAACGCTTATTCAGTTCCTTTGTGATTACTTTTTTATCCTCACAAGTAATTTGAATCCCCAATTGAATTAATCTTTCTACAATACCTTCCAAAACAGGGTTACGACCATCTAGTTCCATAGCATATTCCGTACTATCGAACAAATAATCTTCCCAATCCGTTGGATCTTCAAAATATATTCTCTCCATTGCTATGGTAGTATTTTTATTATTTTCTATCATTATAAATCCTCTATTCCGTATTTTTTTAATGTTATTTGCCGCAAATACTTGTCGTAATCATAAAAATCAGTTTCTCTGTACGGTATCTGATTCTCAAAATCTCCGATAGCAATTGCTCCTTGCTTTAACTCATATGGCAAGGGCTCAAATGAAAGATTCAATGAAGCTCTTTTGAGTTTATTAAAGTAAGCATAATTAATCGGTGTTCCTATTTTCATTTCCGAAATCATACTTTTGGAATACTTCACGCCTTGCTCGTATGGAATAAACAATGCTAAATTCATGCATATATTATGTCCAAACTCATTTGTTGAAACTCTTTTACTGATATATGAGATACCATTAATAGTATTTGACTTACATGCAAGAGATATTAATTGCGAAATCACATACTCCGACTTAAAGTTTCTATTATCTTCATCAATGCAAAAGGATGTAATTTGCGAAAGCAAATAAGACTTAAAAATCATCTCCTTATCTGCCTGCTCTTTTAAACGTTTCATTGCTTCTAAAAAGACCCAAATATCTGTTGAAAGATTAATTATTTCATAATCTTTTTTCAGTAATATACACCCCACGTTAAATTCTCTATCATCAGGTCTTCCCATTTCTATCCAACAATCATAAGAAGTACTTCCTAAGTATAAACATGGCTGACCAGGAATACTAAATCTATTACTCCCAATCTTTGAAATCTTGTCAAAAGGTGTATGTTTTAAGACATCCTCTTTGTTTTCATTTGATATATCACCAACCCGCGCACGATAAAACAAGAAATGGTCCCACTTTCTATTTTCTATCACATAATAGTTAAAAGAATAGCTCTTTGAAAGTTTTGAAAAAATAATGCCATTCCTTTTATATTCCTTAATTAGCCGTTCAATCATCGTATACGCCAAAACGATATCTCCCGAGTAGTAATTTGTTAACACATCCTTAATCAACTCTCTATATTCCATAGCAATCTCTATAAATGCTTTCTCAATACCGTTATCGCTCAAATCTTTAATTAATGTATCCATAAACTGAAGAACTGCTGCAAAATACTCACTATCTTTGCGGAGTTTTTTCGGAAATTTATAATTCAGTTTCGTTCCTTCATCATCATAAAATACCTTTCTCCATTTATCCATATCACAGCCTCCATATACATAATCAATATAATCTTTGCTGGTTATCCCATAACTCTTGTTAGAAATTATATCATATTACCTTCTGTTTTTCATCCGCATTATACAATCGGGTAGGAGGTAAATAATTAATTTATTTACCGTCCTCCCACACCACCGTGCATACGGTTCCGTACACGGCGGTTCCTTAGTTTTCATAGACTACCAGATAATAGTCAAGCATGGATGTATAACCTAGCTTGGCTATTATTTTGTTAGTAAATACCGTTCCTAGTATCTTCGACATTCTCCAATACTTCTTGCGGCTCATGGCAAGCTCCATTGCTTTCCAATGTTCCAATTTCAATGCTTTAAGCATTCGGTATCTTGTCTTGACTTTCTTCCATTGTTTCCAATAGACCGCTCTAATTCTGCGCCTTGCCCATTCATCCGTTTCTTTGAGTAGTCTCTTCATGTCTGCAAGTTTGAAATAGTTTACCCATCCTCGCACGAATTGTTGATATTTCTCTTCTCTTTTTGCATTGCTCATGCCATTATTTCTGTCTGTCAGTTCTCTGATTTTGTTCTTCATTTTTGTGACCGACTTCGGGTGTACTCTAAATCTACATTTCCCTTTGTATATATAAAAGGTATAGCCAAGGTATTTGACCTTATTGATATGAGCCACCTCTGTTTTCTTCCGATTGACTTTAAGAAAAAGTTTTCCTTCGATAAACGGAATTATGTTGTTCAAGGTTCTTTCTGCACTTTTCCTGCTTTTACAGAAAATCATACAGTCATCTGCATAGCGGACAAATCTATGTCCTCTGCGTTCTAATTCCTTGTCCAACTCATTTAGCATGATGTTGCTAAGCAACGGACTAAGTGGACCACCTTGGGGCATTCCTATTTCTGTGCGTTCAAACATCCCATTTGCTATAACTCCCGCATTTAGGTATTTGTGTATCAGTGAAATAACTCTGCCATCCTTGATGGTTCGTGACAACACCTCTATCAGTTTACTTTGGCATACAGTGTCAAAGAACTTTTCCAAGTCCATATCCACCACATATACATAGCCATCATTTACGTTCTTTTGGCATTGTCTGAGGGCATCATGTGCTCCTCGTTTCGGGCGAAAACCAAAACTATTATCTGAGAATTGCTCCTCATAGATTGGTGTAAGTTCCTGTGTAATTGCCTGTTGAATGACTCGGTCAACCACTGTAGGAACTCCAAGCTTTCTAAACTCGCCTCTTGTTTCCTTGGGTATTTCTACTCTTCGAACGGGGGTTGGTTTATATTTGCCATCCCTTATCTCCTGGATTAGGGTTTCCTGGTTTTCTCTCAGGTAGGGCAGAAGTTCATCCACCTGCATTCCATCAATTCCTCCACTTCCCTTGTTTGATTTTACTTGTTTGTATGCCTTGTTGAGGTTTTCTTTTCGCAAAATCAATTCCAAAAGATTGTTCGTCCAATAGTCTGTGATGACACCGCTCTTTTCAGTAATCTTAGAGTAGTCGAACACTTCTGCATACTCTTTCTGTTCCGCAGATACCATTTGCAGATAGTCTTCCATATGAAGTTGTCTGTTCTTAAATCCACTTTCAGTTACATTCATTGCTTGTGTCTCCTAAAGTTCGGTCCTTCCCTTGACGTTTGCAACCGCCTTGGTACTATGACCTCTGCTGACTTCTCGCCATTCGTTGTTACTCACGGATTTCATACTCTGTTTCCATCCGCTGACGAGACCTCCCTTGGTACCACACGTTTCTTTCTCTCCATATATCTGCCACATTTACTACAGTTAATTCCGAGTAGTTATTGGACTTTAGCTTGTTCTGCAACCTTATCCTTAACTGTAGCCTGATGTGATTTCTGTTCGTCAGACCAGAGATTTGCCGCCACCTTCCTTCAGATTCCCCTCGCGTTAATCATAATCGTTGCTATGAATAGGACACCCTTGGTCTTGGCTGTATCCTTCCCACTACTAGGGCGGATTGGGGACTTTCACCCGTTAGAAACGTGCGCCGCAAGGCGCACAGAAAACGGAGCATACCAAAACCTGATATGCTCCTTAACATTACCTACTTCTACCTCTTTCAAGTGACCTTACATCTCCAAAATACTGACTGTCCTTCGTCGTTTCAATCTCCGCCTTAACACACTCTTCCTGCCATACTTTACAAGCCTCCTCATACTTCCGCTTCTCCTCACGCACCGCAAAAAGTTCCGTAAAGAATTCCGCAGCATTAGCATACCCGGCGTCCCTAAGCACCCTTGAAAGTTCTGTTTTCATCTTCTCCGCCTTTTTATCCAAAAGCGAAATTCTCTCCTGCAATTCCTTTCTCTGCTTTTTCTTAAATACTCCTGTACATTCAGACAGCTCAATTTTCAGATTGCTACGTTCCTGTTGAATTACAAAGATTTCCTCATTTCTACGCTTCAATTCTACATCCAGTTTCGTAATAGCTGGATATTTTGACAACAGCAAGGGTTCTATCGGCTTCTTAGGAAGCTGCACCTTTTCTTGCACTTCTGCAGCTAACTTAGGTTCGTCCTTTGGCATCAAAACAACTTTCTCCACAACCTTCTCATGAACATTGTCCACAACTCTTTCCGCCACTTTAGCTGCCGCAAGTAATACCTTGGATATAAGCAGTTCCAATGCTTTTATTGCAAGCCTGATAATCCCAACCAGAAAAGAGGGATTATTCCCATATAATTCAATAGAACGCTTAACCTCTTTCGATATCTTTT
>JBJENX010000061.1:0-64861 GCA_051880415.1 Lachnospiraceae bacterium
CGTCTGGTGAATCCTTACCAATCATAAGGAATGTACCACCCCAGTTATAACCAACTGGTGCAGCACAGATTCTCCAGTTACCGAAGTTTGCTGTATCTTCTGTACAAGCAGCTTCCATAACACCTAAGAACCATGTACAACCGAAGTAACAGAATACGTCACCCTCAGCGAAACCAGCTGTCCATGTCTCAGCCCATGTGTTAGCCTTGTTTGTGTAATCACCATCATATAACTTCTTAGCGTTCTCGAAGTATGTTGTTAACTCATCACCAACAACTAACTTGCTATCAGCATCTACCCATGGCTCTGTTCTCTGATTCAAGCAAGCATACTTGATCTCGTCTGGACCAGATGTCATCTTGTAACCAGCTTCTTTCATCTGATCAGCTACAGCAAAGAAGTTGTCCCAACCAGCAACCTTAGCAGCTACTTCATCAGGATCAGATGTTCCAAGAACTTCCTCAGCCATGTCAGCATTGTATACTAAACATCCTGGAGTTGCCTGCCATGAAAGAGCCTTTAACTCACCATTTGCAGAACCTAACTCTTTTGTATACTCGTATGCATTAGCATACATAGCATCTGTAATACCAGCATCAGCAATTGACATTACATTCTCGCTAGCTGCGAACATCTTAACGAAACCAGCATCAGATAAGATAATTGATGGGTAATCGTCTGCGCTTTCATAACCAGCGTTAACAGCATCAGCATATGCCTGATCAGTACCACCAACACCTAAGTTAACGATCTTGATGTGATCTGCAAGTTCCTTATCCATCTTGCTTAATACGTACTCACATTTACCCTGTCCGTCATCATCCCAAAGATAAATGTTGATGTCGCTACGGCCTTCTGCTGAAGGAGCTTCCATAGTAGCTGCCTCTGTGATTGGAGCCTCTGTAGCCTCTGTAGCCTCTGTAGCTTCTGTAGCTTCAGTAGCTTCTGTAGTGTCTGTTGTTCCCTCTGAACCACAACCTACCATTAAGCTTGCAACCATAGTAGCTGCAAGAAGTCCACTTACTAATTTCTTTCTCATAGACTTTTTTCCTCCCTTTTGAGTTAATTAATAATAATAGATTTGCATTTATTTCATTATTATGAAATCTCATAATAATAATGCCATGATAAGAAATATTTGCACAGACTTCACGTCTGTTCCTATAATATATATCATTTTAACCAATTTTGCAAGTCTTTTTTTCTATTTTTATTGTGAATTATTCCATATAGGGCATAAACCTTACCCTTCCGTTATGCATATTGCATTACAAATCCTCAATTCTTTATTGCAAATTGGCATATACTGTATCCATTTCCAAATAATTCCACTATATATTACTTGTCAGAACTATTAATATTCATAACCTGACGTTTTCTGGCAAGCTCATCACTTTCTAAATACTCATCATAGGTTGTCATCTTGTCAATTAATCCGGTAGCTGTAATTTCCATAATACGGTTGGCTGTAGTCTGGATAAACTGATGATCCTGAGATGAGAAAAGCACAACTCCCGGGAACTTAATCAATCCATTATTCAGTGCGGTAATGGATTCCATATCCAAATGGTTTGTAGGTTCATCAAGTACAAGTACATTAGAACCCATAATCATCATCTTGGAAAGGAGACAACGTACCTTCTCTCCTCCGGATAACACTTTAACCTTCTTTACGCCATCATCCCCTGCAAACAACATTCTTCCAAGAAAGCCTCGTACATAGGTGGCATCCTTCTCCTCAGAAAACTGGGTCAGCCACTCAACAATAGTCATGTCATTATCAAATTCCTTCGTATTATCCTTTGGGAAATAACCCTGGGAGGTTGTAATTCCCCACTTAAATGTACCTTCATCAGGTTCCTCTTCCCCTGTTAGTATCTTAAAGAGCATTGTGGTTGCCAAAGTATTAGGTCCAACAAATGCAACCTTATCCTCTCTTCCGATTGTGAAGGATATATTATCAAGAAGCTTTTCTCCGTCTACTGTTTTGGAAATTCCCTCTACCGTTAAAACCTCATTACCAATCTCACGATTTGGTCTGAAATCAATATATGGGTATTTACGGCTTGAAGGTCTCATCTCATCAAGCTCAATCTTCTCCAATGCTCTCTTTCTCGAGGTTGCCTGTTTAGACTTAGATGCATTGGCAGAGAACCGCTGGATAAATTCCTGTAATTCCTTAATCTTTTCCTCTTTCTTTTTATTTGCCTCTTTCATCTGCTTAATCATAAGCTGGCTGGATTCATACCAGAAATCATAGTTACCGGCGTATAACTGTATCTTACCATAGTCGATATCCGCAATATGTGTACACACTTTATTTAAGAAATAACGGTCATGGGATACTACAATTACCGTGTTGTCAAAATTAATCAGAAACTCCTCTAACCATGCAATGGCATCCAAATCCAAATGGTTTGTAGGCTCGTCCAAAAGCAAAACATCAGGATTACCAAAAAGAGCCTGGGCAAGTAACACCTTAACCTTAAGGGTATCCTCTAACTCTGACATCATTTTATAATGATATTCTGTGTCTACACCTAAACCATTTAACAGTGTGGCCGCATCCGATTCAGCTTCCCAGCCATTCATTTCTGCAAATTCACCCTCTAAAACTGCAGCCCGTTCACCATCTGCATCGGTAAAATCCTCTTTGGCATAAATGGCATCCTTCTCCTTCATCACTTCATATAAATGCTCATTTCCCATAATTACAGTATCAAGAACCGTATAGTCATTATACTTGAAATGATCCTGACGAAGGATAGACAAACGCTCTCCTGCATTCATGGTAATATCACCCTTTGTAGTTTCCAATTCACCGGATAATATCTTTAAAAAGGTTGATTTACCGGCACCGTTTGCACCAATTAATCCATAACAGTTTCCTTCCGTAAACTTAATGTTTACATCCTCAAACAAAGCTTTCTTTCCAAATCGAAGTGTTACATTATTTGCACTTATCATATACCATACCTCATTCTTTCTATATATGCCTGTCCAAAAACAAATATTCCAACAATATACATTTATTCAAAATCATTACATCGCTTTTGAAACGACATTCTCATTATATCGTCACATAATCTCCGGGTCAATGACAATTGCTACCCGGTCTATACGATTTTTATCCATTGATATTACTTTAAATGTAATACCATCCTTCATAACGGTTTCTCCCTCTGAAGGAAGATGGTCTAATAACTCAATTACATATCCACCCAAAGAATCATAATCCTCAGACTCAAGTGTAATTCCTATCTGGTCTTCCATATCGCTTAGCTTCATGGATGCATCTACCTCAAAGCAGTTCTCGTTTACCTGAGTAATATTCTCTAACTCATCCATATCAAATTCATCACGAATTTCACCAACAATTTCCTCCAGCAAATCTTCCAACGTAATAAGACCTACCGCTGTTGCATATTCATCCAGTACAATAGCCAAAGACACAAAACGATTCCGCATCTCTGCCATTATGGAAGATGTTTTTTGATATTCGTAAACAAAGAAAGGCTCCCTCATTACACTTCGGACGGTAAATCCCTCCTGATTTTTACCATCCTTGTAAAAGAATAAATCCTTCAAATACAAAATACCGATAACCGTATCTTTATTGTCATCATAAACCGGAAGTCTGGAATAATGGTCTCCCTTAAACGCCTCAAACACTTCATCATAATCGGCATCTACCGAGATAAGCGCCATGTCCGCTCTTGGAATCATAACATCCTTAGCCTTGGAATCTCCGAAATCCACAACATTGTTAATCATGGATTTTTCTTCTTTTTCAATTACACCGTCCTCTACACTTACATCCACAATAGTCCGAAGCTCTCCCTCGGTCATTGTATTTTGTGCTTTATCCTTATCTATTCTAAGTACAAAAAATATTACACCACTTAATCTGTCTACAATCCAGATGACCGGAGTTAATATTAATGTTAAAGGATATATAATGTGAATATATATCATAGACATCCTTTCACTATACAAGGTGGCTAAAGTTTTAGGAGTGATTTCTCCAAAAAGCAAAACTACCAGGGTCAATATTCCGGTGGACAACCCAATATATGCATTTCCAAATAATTTTGTGGTTAAGGTGGTTGCCAATGCAGAAGATGAAATATTTACAATATTATTTCCAATTAAAATAGCACTCAACATTTTTGACGGATTATCCACAAGCCGCAGCACCTTGTCAGCTGTTTTATTTCCCTCTTCAGACAATGCACGCAAACGATGTTTATTTACCGTTGTCAGTGCCGTTTCTGCAGAAGAAAAAAATGCAGATAATAAAATCAATAATACAAGTGCAACAATTTCCATAATATACGAGTCAGGGTCCAAATGATTAATCCTCCTAAATTTTAATGATATTGATTTGTAATTTTACTGAATGAAATATATGTTGTCAAGTCATACTATATATGTAACACGTTGTAATATGTATTTAGCAAAGGAGCAAGAAATGAGAAGTTCTAAGAAAGAATACGAAGAAGTTGCAAAAAAATGCAGTTCTTATCGCAGAACAGAAACAAGCGAATTATCAAATTGCGTAGACTGTGATTGTACAAGCTGCTTAAACTGCGAGCATTTTGCACCTGATGAGCACTGTGTTCTTGATCTGTATGATCCAATTGCACAAACTCTCAAATAATGAACCGGTAGAAAAAAGATGCCGGGCATTGTTTTATCATCACATTGTCCGGCATCTGTATTTCTTACTTCATAAAATTCTTTATCTCTATTGTTTCCCACACTTCTTCTACATATTCCGTAGAATTACCGATTTTACTGTCATTTAACCGTTTAATTTCTTCCGATACGGTAGCATTATCATTTGTTGCCTGTTCATGGTCAGACAATGCTTTTGCATACTCTTCTCCATTTTGCTCCAACATTTTCACTACATAATATCCATAATTAAAAGAAACAGGTCCACCAATCTGGTTAACAGACAATCCGTCAACCACTCTTTTATATTCTTCAGACAAATCCTTATATTTCAAATACTTCTCTGCCCCGGTTACAGAGGAATCATATTCTTTCAAAAGCTTCTCCATATCTTCCCCGTTTTTTGCCTGCTTAAGGAATTCTTCCGCCTCACCTTTTTTTGCCGCAGCCAGGGATTCATCCAGCATTTCAACATTTCCTTCTTCATCCATCACATAACCTCCGGCTTCATCCAATTTTGCAGTGGGAAATGTCACCTGATAAACCCTGACATATCTCTCCGGCTCTTCTTTGTCAGATTCTGTCTCCACGAGGTTTTCCTTATATTTGTCTGCCATTTTTTTCATTTCAAAAACAGCTTCCATGTCCTTTTCTTCTATATTATAGGAATCCAGATAGTCTTTACCATAGTAAGACACCAGCCCCTTTACATCTGTTTCAATGTCATCCTTTTCATCCGAGGAAAGCTTTATCCCCTTACTTTTTGCTTCACTGGCAAGCAGCATGGTATTTACAATCTCATCCTTTAACTGCTGCTTATAATATTCCCCATAGGAAATCCCGCCTTCATATACATCATTTAAAGAATCTGCATCATTTATATTATACTCTTTTGTATAAATAAACCCAAAAACCAAAGTTTCCTCATAGGTTAAATCCCGGCCGGAGACATGAAATACCATATCCTTTTTTGAACCACAGCCACTTAGGGAAATTACTAACAAAATGCAAAGAAAAGCCATTACCCTATTATTCGGTTTCCACATATTATTTCCTCCAAAAATATACATATGTATCACTTAAAAAATCCCATGTATAACATAGAAAATATGTACAACATGGGATTCTTTTCTAAATATCGACAAAGTATAATGTCTTATAGGACTTAGTTGTTAATAAACTTATCCTCTTCGTTATTCCAGCTATATAACTGACGAATCTCCTCGCCAATCTTCTCTGATGGATGTTCAGAAGCAAGCTTTCTCATAGCCTTGAAGTGAACCTGCTTACCTGCATCAGACATATCTAATAAGAACTCTTTAGCAAAAGCACCGCTTTGGATATCTGCAAGTACCTGCTTCATAGCCTTCTTTGTCTCATCTGTAATAATCTTAGGTCCTGTAATATAATCACCATACTCAGCAGTATTTGAGATTGAGTAACGCATTCCTGCAAAACCTGACTGGTAAATTAAGTCTACAATTAACTTCATCTCATGGATACATTCAAAATATGCATTACGCGGATCATATCCTGCTTCTGTTAATGTCTCAAAACCTGCCTGCATTAATGCACAAACACCACCACAAAGCACTGCCTGCTCACCAAACAAGTCTGTTTCTGTCTCTGTTCTGAATGTTGTCTCTAATACACCGGCTCTTGCTCCACCGATTGCCAATGCATATGCCAATGCAATATCCTGAGCCTTACCTGTTGCATCCTGCTCAACAGCAATCAAACAAGGAACACCCTTACCTGCCTGATACTCTGAACGTACTGTATGTCCAGGTCCCTTAGGTGCAATCATAGTTACATCTACATCTGCAGGAGGTACGATACATCCAAAATGAATGTTGAAACCATGAGCAAACATTAACATGTTACCCGGCTCTAAGTTTGGTTCAATGTCCTCTTTGTATAACTTAGCCTGTAATTCATCATTAATCAAAATCATAATGATATCAGCCTTCTTAGCAGCCTCTGCAGCTGTATATACCTCAAAGCCCTGCTTCTCAGCCTTAGCCCAAGACTTACTTCCCTCATATAAACCAATGATTACGTTGCATCCTGACTCCTTTGCATTTAACGCATGGGCATGACCCTGGCTACCGTAACCGATAACAGCGATAGTCTTGCCATCTAATAATGATAAGTTACAATCTTCCTGGTAAAAAATCTTAGCATCTGCCATTTTCCAGTTCCTCCTAAATATAAAATAATTTGAATAATCACCTGCTTACTGCAAGTGTAAGTAAGTGTCATATATAACAATCTGTTTGTAGTAAAACAGTATTGAAAACACACATTATGTACTAGTTGCCGGCACTTCCTCTTGTAAGGCCTGTAAGACCGGTTCTTACAATGGACTCAATCTCAAATCCATCCAACAGGCCAATAAATGCTTCAATTTTATTTGAATTACCTGTTAATTCTATCATAAGAGACTCAACAGAAACATCTACAATCTTAGCACGGAATACATCTGTAAGTGCAATAATCTGTTGCTTCTCATCACGGTTTGTTTTAACCTTTACCAAAACAAGCTCACGACATACAGACTCCCCGTCCTTTAACTCTATAATCTCTACTACATCTTCTAATTTATTAAGCTGCTTTGCAATCTGTGCCAATGTAAGCTCATCACCACTTGCAGCTACTGTCATACGGGAATACTTTGGATTCTCTGTCACACCTACTGACAAACTATCGATATTATATCCTCTTCTACTAAACATTCCCGCTACTCTTCCAAGTACACCTGAAGTGTTATCAACCAGCAATGATAATACTATTTTTCTCAATTGTCATTCCACCTTTCCATGCAAATTGTGTTCATTCCACATGCATGATACTTTTTCACATAACTATTGACATTTTAGCAACTATTATATGCTATGTCAAATGTTTTCTCCTACTTTACTTATCCCGTTGCCTTCATAATTTATCCACATATTTCCATGCTGTCTAACAAAATGGTAAAGGGTCCGTCATTTAAAAGCTCCACCTTCATATCCGCTCCAAACTCCCCACACTCTACAGCAGGAATCACCTCTTTACACTTTTTAATAATATATTGATACAATTCATTAGCCATATCCGGGTTTCCCGCCTTTGTAAAGGAGGGCCTGTTTCCCTTTTTACAGTTTGCATATAATGTAAATTGTGAAACTAACAATAACTCTCCGCCTACATCTTTAATGCTTAAATTAATTTTATCATTCTCATCAGAAAAGATTCTAAGACCCGTCATTTTCTTTATCATTTTGTCTGCAATTTCTTTCGTATCAGTTTCATTTATTCCAATGAAAACCAGAAATCCCTCCGATATTTTCCCAATCACCTTATGATCAACGGTTACACTTGCACTTTTCACTCTTTGTATCAGAAACCTCATATATTATCTCCATTTCCTGTATCATAATTGTTCTTATCCTCCGGACGAATACAGTATAACACAATCATTTCGTATCTTCACAATTTTTTTAAAGTTGATATAATAGATTCATACATAGCTGATTATATGGAAGCTTAGGTTAAAAAGCTTCCATATACATCCAAAATAGAATTTATATAATAAGGAAACACCTATGAATAATGAACAGATTTTAAAAGGCAGACTTAAGGATTTGGCAAAACGGGCTTATACGCAAAACATATATACTTACAGTAACTTCTTAAGCTTAGAAGAACTAGTTATAGTTTATGAAATGGCAGAAGAGCTTTCTTATATTCCAATGGAGGCAAATGGAGGGTACGAATCAGCCCAACGACAAATAATCGGTTTTGGCAGCGAGGAAATTTTTGGATATCCGGGAGAATTTCCAATCTCTGTTATCAAAATCACCCCCCTTATGGAGAAATTCAGCGATACCCTTTCTCACAGAGACTATCTTGGTTCTATCATGAATTTAGGAATCGAAAGAGATACATTGGGAGATATTCTTATAAAAGACAAAACCGCATACCTGATATGCTTAAATTCCATAGCCGAATATATTATGGAAAATCTCACAAAAATCAAACATACAAATGTGAAATGCGAGATCACATCTTCTGATATACCCGAATTAAAACCAACCTTCCGGGAGGAGAATTTTCCTGTTGCCTCCCTTAGGCTGGACGGTATAATTGCCCAACTTACAAAATGCTCCAGAAAAGAAACCCTTAGTTTTTTCACCGACAAAAAAGTAACCTTAAATGGAAAAATTACCGGCCGCAACAGTATCACCCTCAAAGAAGGGGATGTTTTTTCAGTAAGAGGATACGGAAAATTTATTTTTGAAGGAGCCGGAGGCAATACCAAAAAAGGGAAAATATACGTCCATATAAAAAGATATGTATAAAACATTGTTATTTCTTACCAATATTATTATAATATAGCTAATTGCGAATTCATACGAGAGGGATATACATATAAGGCAATTACCTATTATTTAATAAATCATATACAATTTAACATACTATATATAAATGTATGTTAATAATCAGGAGGTTTCCATGAAAATAATTATCGCCGGTTGTGGTAAAGTCGGTTATACCTTAGCAGAACAATTAAGTGAAGAGGGACACGAAATTACCATTATCGACCCCAGAGAAGAAAAATTAAACCAGTTACTTTCCGTACTGGATGTACAAGGCGTACAGGGTAATGCAACCATTTTCCGTACACAATCCGAAGCAGGCATCAAAGAAAGTGATTTACTCATTGCCGTAACCGGACAGGATGAAATTAATTTATTAACCTGTCTTATCGCAAAAAAATTTGGTAACTGTAATACAATTGCCAGAGTCAGAAATCCCGAATACAACTCCGAAATCAAATATTTACGAAGAGAGCTGGGACTGTCCATGGCCATTAACCCGGAATATGCATGTGCCATGAACATTGCACAGTTATTAGAGGTTCCCAGTGCTTTGGATATCTTTTCCTTTGCAAAAACCCGCATTAATTTAATTAAGCTGCCAGTTCCCGATAATTCGGTGCTTCACTCCATGTCTGTATATGATTTTTCCAACAGAATCAGTGAAAGCACTTTGATTTGTGCCGTGGAAAGAGGTCACGAGGTCATTATTCCCGATGGTAATACAGTTCTTCAAAGAGGGGATAATATGTTTGTTATTGTTCCACCCCGGGATATACATTCTTTACTGTCCAAAATCGGAATTAAGGTTAAGCCAATTAAATCCGTGATGATTATCGGCGGGGGAACCATTGCCTACTATTTGGCAAAACACCTTGAAAACACCAGACTTCAGGTAAAAATCGTAGATAAGGATTTGAAACGCTGCGAAAAATTAAGCAGCCTGTTACCAAAGGCAATGATTATTAACGGGGATGCTACCAACAGAGAGCTCTTATTGGAAGAAGGCATTGACGAGACAGAAGCTTTTGTTTCCCTAACTAATATGGACGAAGAAAATCTTGTTTTGTCCCTGTTTGCAAATAAGGTGAGCAACGCAAAAATAATTACCAAGGTAGACAAGGTGGATTTTGAGGAGGTAATTGATGAACTACCAATCGGTACCATTGCCTGTCCGAAAAACATTACTGCCAAGTCCATTCTCCAGCATGTACGGGCAATGCAAAATTCTTTAGGAAGTAATGTAGAGACCCTTTACCGTATTTTGGATGATAAAGTGGAAGCCCTTGAATTCTCCATTAAACAGGAATCAAAGGTTACAGGAATACCATTAATGAATTTAAAAACAAAGAAAAATCTTTTAGTCTGTGCCATTGTTCGTAACGGAAAAATCATTACTCCAAGTGGTAAAGATACCATTAACAACGGGGATACGGTTATCATCGTTACAACTAACAGGGGATTAAAGGATATAACGGATATACTGGCATAGGGAGATAATAGTAACATGAATATTACAATGATTATTTATATGTTGGGATGGATACTAAATACAATTGCAGGTCTTATGATTGTCCCGTTTTTTGTCTCCCTGTATTACAAAGAAGAAAACGGAAAATACTTTATCATATGTGCTGCAATCATGCTGTTTGTAGGTATCCTGTTAACAAGAAAAAAACCAAAAAACACAAAATTCTATGCAAAGGAGGGCTTTGTCACTACCGCCCTTAGCTGGATCTTGTTATCCATAACAGGCTGCCTTCCCTTTTACTATAGCGGAGAGATTCCAACCTTTACAAATGCATTATTTGAAACCATATCAGGTTTTACCACTACCGGAGCATCTATTTTACACGAAGTAGAATCCATGTCCCATTGTATGTTATTTTGGCGGAGCCTTATTCAATGGATTGGTGGTATGGGTGTATTGGTTTTCCTTCTTGCCCTGATTCCCTTAACCGGAGGACAGGATCTATATCTCATGAAAGCAGAAAGTCCCGGTCCCAGTGTAGGAAAATTAGCACCAAAGGTTCAGAAAA
This sequence comes from Lachnospiraceae bacterium, assembly GCA_051880415.1. Lineage (GTDB taxonomy): Bacteria > Bacillota > Clostridia > Lachnospirales > Lachnospiraceae > CAG-590. The sequence goes on from JBJENX010000061.1 coordinate 11,078, forward strand.
CCGCATACTATTTATATACCATTTACCTGCTTCTTACAGTAGCAGAAATCATATGTTTAGTTATTGCGAAAATGCCTCTGTTTGATGCAGTCTGTACTTCCTTTACCACAACCAGTACCGGTGGTTTTGGAACCAAAAATGCCTCATTGGGAGCGTTTTCCCCAACAATTCAATATGTTGCAGGCATCTTTTTGTTCCTTTCCGGTTTTAATTACAATTTCTTTTTCTTTATATGGATTAAACGGTTAAAAGAAGCCATTCACATGGAAGAAATCAAATTTTACTGCTTAATCTTTTTGGTATCAACGGTAATTATTACCGCAAACCTGATTCATTGTGCCGGTTACCTTCCGGAAGAAGGTTTCCGCCATGCCTTTGTACAGGTGGGTTCCATTATAACTACTGCAGGCTTTTCATCTGTTGACTTTGATACATGGCCAGCCCTTTCTAAGGGTATTATTATCATGCTTATGTTTGTCGGGGGATGTGCCGGAAGTACCTGTGGCGGACTTAAAGTATCCAGAGTTTTAATATATTTAAAAACCGTCAAAAAAGAATTAAAACAGTTATGTCATCCAAGAAACATTAAAGTAATTAATTTTGATGGAAAACCTCTTCCTCATTCCGTTTTACGTTCTACAAACGTATTCTTAATTACTTATATATTAATTTTTGTAATATCATTGTTCCTAATCTGTATAGATAACTTTGACGGAATCACAAATGCAACAGCAGTCGCCTCTGCTCTTGGCAACATAGGTCCCGGTCTTTCTCTGGTTGGACCTTCAAGAAATTTTGATTTATATTCCACTTTTTCAAAGTATGTTTTAATGTTTGACATGCTGGCAGGACGTCTGGAGCTGTTTCCTTTATTAGTTCTCCTATCCCCTTCCACCTGGAGAACAAAATAATTGCTATAATAAAAAATCCCCTTTCGGGGATTTTTTATTATAGCAACTTCGACAACATCTCATACACAAAATCAACGCTTGCATTTCTAACCTGATTTCTTCCAATATCTCCAAAATATTTTGTATATGTTTTTACAGTTCCATTTATGTAAAAACCAAAACAAACCATTCCTACCGGTTTCTCAAGGGTTCCGCCTCCCGGCCCTGCAACACCGGTTATCCCCACACCTACCTGGGAATCTGCCTCTTTCGCAACGCCTTCCGCCATTTGACCGGCCACCGTTTCGCTTACAACACCATACCGGGTAATTGCAGCCTCATCCACACCAAGATACTTTACTTTTGCTTCATTGGCGTAAGTCACAAAACTAATATCAAGCACCTTGGATGCATCGGCAACACTTACAAGGCTTGCTGCCGCCAACCCGCCGGTACAGGATTCCGCAAAGGATATATGATATTTTTTATCTATTAATTTCTTAACAACTGTTTCATTCATAGCCTCACCCTGCATACAACCTGTTATTCATTTATGTGATCTAATCCCTGTTCAAAAATATGTTTAATATGTTCATCCTCCAAGGAATAATATACAACCTTGCCTTCTTTACGGTTCTTTACCAGTTTTGCGGATTTCAGTACACGAAGCTGATGAGAAATTGAGGACTGGGTCATGCCTAACAGATTGGATATGTCACAGACACACATTTCACTTTCAAACAAAGCACATAATATTCTTACCCTTGTGGTATCCCCAAACACTTTAAACAATTCTGCCAAATCATACAGGGTTTCCTCATCCGGCATTAACCCTTTTACTTTATTTACAACATCCTGATGAATAGCATTACATTCACAAATTTCTGCATGTTTTATATCCATGTAATCCCTCCAATGTTTAATCTGCAAAAGGAAACTGCGATAACAAATCCTTATTAACATCTGTCTCTATAGAAAAATGTGAGTCGTATTTTTTCTCCCATTTCGCATAGGTCTCATCAAAGTATTCCCGCTGCATTCTTGATACAATCTCTTCCTTATTTTTTTTGGTTAACTCCTCATTTTTTGAATCTATCATTTTAAAGATATGATATCCATATTCGCTACGGACCACCTCACTTACCTCTCCATCTGATAAATTCAATATTTTATTGGCAACCGAATCTCCATACTCTTCCACAATCTCTGTTTTTGACATGGTATAAGAGCCGGAATACTGAAGATTATATTTATCCACAATAGACTCATAGGTTACATCTTCTTCCTGGGCAAGGGAAGACAATGCTTCGTTTGCCTTTTGTAACTGCAAATCTTTCTTTTCATCCGTAAATTCTTCAACGGTGCCATCTTTTTTCGCCTCATAGCATTCAAACACCACATCATAAAAGGTGGTCATTCTTGCTTCCTCTTCCGATATTTCAAAATCGCAATCTGCAATAATTTCCTCATAAACCTTCTGGGCAATCATATTTTCTTCTATAATCTGAACAACAATATCTTCAGACAGTTCTGCAAGCTTAATATCCTTATTGGTTAAACCGGAATAAAAAGTATCCGCCTGATTTTTTGCCTCGGCTTTCTCCTCATCACTTAGGGTAACCCCCAACTCCTCTGCCTGTGCAACCATTACCTTGACCCGGTTAATATCCGAAATAATATCCTCGATGGTTACATCTCTCATGCTTTGGGTTCCATCATCTGTAGTAAGCTCCAGACTCCAGATTCCCTCACCGTAGGTCTTTTGATAATCCTCCTGGATTGTTTTTGCGTAGACAAAAAATTCTCCATAGGTAACGGCCGAATCACCAAACTCATATACTACAGTTACCTGCTCTTCATCTGTATCATTACATCCCAAAAGCAGTCCAAAACACAGTATACTACATGTAATTAGAATTAATTTTATATACTTCATATATTACTCCTCTACATAACGGGCAAAATCATCCAAAGATAAGTTTTCCCAAACTGTTCCGGTAAATTCAGCCTCGTGGCTTATACCACATTCCTCATACCACTTATTAACAGCCTCTTCTACCGCTTCCTTCTCCTTGTCTTTTCGATAATAAGATAGTATCTGTTCGGCAAAATCCTCATTATTTTCATCTAACATTTTAATAATAAAATAACAGCTTTCTATATCGATAACCGAAGTACATTCTCCTTCTTTTAAGGAGCTGATATATCCATCAAAGGGTTCTCCAAAGCTTCCCACCAAATTACTTTCCTGTCCTGATACTAATGAAACCCCATATTTTTCGGCAACCTCATCCGGATCTTTTTCCGCCTTTAATTCCTCCAGTGCCCCATTGGCATCTTCTTTTTTCTGTTCTATCTCCTCTTCCGACAGCAAAACCGGAGTTTCTCCGTCACTGTCCCTGACATAATCACCGGTTTCATCAATCTCCACCTTAGGAAACATCATAATGTATACCGTGGCATACTTCTGTTCTTCAACCTCTACACCTTCACTGACAGAATCTGTTAATTTTTGGGCAATAAAACGTTGCTTATAGCTTTCTATGACAGTCTCCTTTGTAATTCCAAACTCATTAAGAATGGAAGCATTTACAGAAGATATATATGCCATAGCATCCTTTTTAACTTCCTCCTCTTCCCCTTCGGTTAAAGTAATACCTTCCCTGCACGCTTCAATATAGGTAACCTTTGTATCCATAATAAGCTGTAGGATTTCTTCCTTGTAATAATCGGAAGCAGGAGTTCCATCATCTGCCTTCTGGTTTTTTAACTGTTCCTGAGTAATACCTAACTGGGCAACATTTTCCAGACAGTACAGATTCACTTCATCAAGACAAACCGTTTCTTCCCCTACACACAGCACCGGTTTGTCCTTAGGTTTTCTCCCTTCACCGGACAATATCCACAACCCCATGGCCATTAAGGAAAAGATCAAAATCCCCACCACTATGGTAATAACCATGGATAACTTTTTATTCATTTTTGTTTTTTCTTTATTCTGATTTTTCATAGGCATATTGTACTACATTTCTATTTTTCTATCAACTCATGGATATCTGCTATAACATCTTCCAATTCTGCAATAAAGGTTTTCAGACTTTTTTGCTCCAAGTCAACTACAAAACCTGATTTTGCTCCTGCAACCAAGCGGATGCTATTCATATATTTGGTTAAAAAGGCCTCTAACATATCTGTGTTCACACGAATCCCCTGCTTCATCTCTATGTGAACCTGTTTGTTTTTATAGCTGATACCTGTTATCCCCGCTTCATGGGCACTTGCCTTAATGACAGCAATCCTTAAGAGATTCATAACCTCATAGGTAGGTTCACCAAAACGGTCCGTTAATTCATCCAGCATATCCTCATAATCTTCCTTTGTCCAGATACCGGAAATCCGCTTATATAATTCCAGCTTCGTCATTTCATTTTTCACATAGGATGACGGAATATAAGCATCAATGGGAAGTTCAATGGAGGTGGCAAAATCCTCCTTAATATCCTCTCCCTTTTGCCTTAGCACCTCTTCATTTAACATTTTACAATATAAATCATAACCTACAGATGCCATATGTCCCGACTGGTCAGCACCAAGCAGATTGCCTGCCCCACGAATTTCCAAATCCCGCATGGCTATCTTGAAGCCTGAACCTAAATCCGTAAATTCCCGAATGGCTTTCAAACGCTTTTCTGCAGTTTCTTTTAACATTTTGTCTCTTTTATACATTAAAAATGCATATGCGGTTTTATCCGACCGTCCTACTCTTCCCCGAAGCTGGTATAACTGGGACAAGCCAAAATTATCCGCATCATGGATAATCATGGTATTTACATTGGCAATATCCAGTCCTGTTTCTATAATGGTAGTGGTAACCAATACATCTATTTCTTTATTGATAAAGGACATCATTACATTTTCCAGTTCCTGCTCCTTCATTTGCCCATGGGCATATGAAATCCGCACATCCGGCATACTTTTTGCCAGGTCTGCTGCCACATCTGCAATGGTATTTACCCGGTTATACACATAATATACCTGTCCTCCACGACTAAGCTCCCTTGCAACAGCTTCTTTCACCAGCTCCGGATTATATTCTAATACATAGGTCTGAATCGCCTTCCTGTCAACAGGGGGTTCCTCCAAAAGACTCATATCCCGGATGCCTATTAAACTCATATGAAGGGTTCTTGGGATTGGTGTGGCAGTAAGGGTCAGCACATCCACATCCTTTTTCATTTGTTTGATTTTTTCCTTATGGGACACACCAAAACGTTGTTCCTCATCAATAATCAAAAGGCCCAAATTCCGATAGTCCATGTCCTTTGACAAAAGACGATGTGTGCCAATAATAATATCCAGCTGTCCCTTTTTCAAATCCTCTATGTTCTTCTTCTGTTCTTTAGCAGAGAGAAATCTTGACATCATTCCGATTCGTATAGGATATTCCTGCATTCTCTCTGTAAAGGTATTGTAATGTTGTTGTGCAAGAATTGTTGTAGGCACCAGATATGCAACCTGTTTTCCGTCCTGTACTGCTTTAAATGCCGCACGAATGGCAATTTCTGTTTTTCCGTATCCCACATCCCCGCAAATCAGGCGGTCCATAATTTTGGTGCTTTGCATATCTGCCTTTGTTTCTTCTATAGCCTTTAACTGGTCATCTGTTTCCTCATATGGAAACATTTCTTCAAATTCTTTTTGCCATATGGTGTCCTTTGAAAATGCATAGCCTTCTTTTGCCTGCCTTTGTGCATAAAGCTCCACCAAATCCCTGGCAATCTCTTTTACCTGTCCCTTAACTCTTGTCTTTGTCTTCTCCCATTCTGTACCCCCTAATTTATTTATTTTAGGTTTTCCCCCTTCTTTTGAAGAGTACTTTTGAATGGAATCTAACTGGGATGCCAGAATAAATAACTTGGAACCCCCTGCATATTCTATAGAAATATAATCCTTTGTAATATGATCTACCTCTATTTTTTCTATACCACGGTATATGCCGATACCATGATTTTCATGTACCACATAATCACCAATATTAAGGTCATCAAAGCTACTTATTTTTTCACCGGAATACAGAGGTTTTCTCTTACCCCGTTTCCTTATTTTTTTCTGGCCGAATATATCACCTTCTGTTAAAACCACCAGACCAATCTCAGGTACACAAAATCCGGTTTTTAACCGTCCTGTAGTAATCATCATTTCTCCGGATGCTAAGATTCTATCCTTATCCGACTGATAAAAACAAGTTACATCCTGATCCATGAGATTCTTTGCAAGACGCTGTGCCCTGGTTTCAGAAGGAGAAAACAAAAGGATTCTATAATTATCCTCTTTCCATCTGCGAATATCCTTTAACAGCATTTCAAAATTATGATGATAGCTGGAAATCATTTTGGTATCAAATTTTATTCTTACAGCGGGCTCAAATAAAGATTCACTTTTACCTAAAATACTAAACAGAATGGTTTCCCTGCCTGCCATTCTTCCTATTATTTTCTTGTAATCATACAAAACATCCGCCTGACTTGGAAGTATATATCCGCCTTCTATACGGTTAATCATACTCTCCTTAAATTCTATCTGGCAGGCCTCTGCCCTGGTTTCAACACGAGCCGGGTCATCTACAAATATAAGGGAATCCTTCGGCATATAATCCATAAAGCTTACTAATTCATCATAAAAAAATCCAATATATCCGTCCACACCCATGGCACTGTTAAAATTCTCAAGTTCATCCTTTAAACCATCAATTTCCCGATGAATCCTTCCATAGGCTTCTGTTTTAAATTCATCCTTTAATTTTTTTGAGTATATCTTATACTCCTTGTCAATTTTTTCGATTCCCTTCTTTATACGGGAATCATCCAATACCATTTCCGCAGCAGGATACACAAAAAGCTCTTCTACATTTTCAATACTCCTCTGGCTTTCCACATCAAAGCTTCGGATACTGTCTATTTCATCTCCCCATAATTCAATTCGGTAAGGACACTCACTACTCATAGGGAAGATATCTAAGATACCTCCCCTTATTGCAAACTGTCCTACTCCGTCAACCCAGTCATTTCTTTCATAGCCTAAGGACACCAATATTCTTTTTGTCTCATTAAAATCAATCTGACTTCCCACTTGAAATGATAAAATATTTTTCTTAATTTCATCTAAGGGAATTACCTTATTCAGAAGACCATCAATGGATACAACAACAGTTGTTATATTTCCCTCAACAATATTTTTAATAACCTCCATGCGCTGACGCAGTATTGTGTGTCCATGAATGTCTGCACTATAAAAAAGTGCATCCTTAGCAGGGTAATATAGTATATTTCTGTCAAAAAAACTATAGTCATCCAATATAGCCTTGGCACGGTCCTCACTGTAGGTTACAATCAGTTTTACTCTGTCAAGGGATAGATTATCCATGGTATAGTATCTGGCAAATCCATCTGTCCCGCTTATTTCAATTGGCAGTTTATGTTGTTTTTTTGCCTCCTCACACTTATCATGTAATCCTGAAAGCCGAAAAGGCGCACTTAATACTTCCATACACATTCCTCAAAAAATATTACTTTGAAGTTGCCCTTACATTTACCTCAAACATACGGTTAAATCCAAGCCACGTAGTTCCTTTATCCGTATTACCGTCAAGCAATTCAATAAAGCCTTCAAGCTTTGCATCCGTATTATCCGCAAAAGATAACGCTACTGCTTCAATCAAAGAAGGTTTCTTTGGAGAACCATACTCCAATTCCCCATGATGAGACAAAATACAATGTTTTAATTCATCAGCTAATGTCTTCGGAAAACCATCAATAGTTTTTATTTTCTCATCCACCATAATGGTTCCTGTGACAATGTGACCAATCAACTGTCCCTCGTCAGTATAGTCGTTTTCCGGAAAATCGGATATTTCCTTTACCTTTCCAATATCATGACACAGTGCAGCCGTTATTAATAAATCTCTGTTTATAACCTTGTATTGCTTCGCCATAAAGTCACATAGCTTTGCCACCGACAAACTATGTTCCAGCAATCCTCCCACAAAATTATGATGCATGGTTTTTGCCGCAGAATGCATTTGAAAGACCTTTACAAACTCTGTATCCTTTACAAAAAACATCTGCAAAAGCTCCTGCAAATGAGGTTCCTTCACTGTGTTTATCATGTTAACCAGTTCTTCCCTCATCTCATCTAAATTTCTCTTTGAACAGGGCATATAATCTGTTGGGTCATACTCTCCTATAGAAGCTTTTCTGACCCGTCTTACATTTAGTTGCAAAGTTCCCTGAAAGCTGGTCACCTGTCCATCTACATGGATATAATCCATAGATTCAAAATGATCAATTCCATTAGACAAATCCCAGACCTTTGCATCTACACTACCGGTTTTATCATGAAGCTGCATGGAATAATAATTCTTTCCTGCTTTTGTCTGCAGGGTTTTCTTATCCTTACACAAATATATGGAAGATATCATATCCCCTTCTCTTAATTCTGCAATAAATCTCATAGCTACATCCTTTCCACATTATCCATCATTTATCCATTTTCTTTCTCAGGTTTTCTCGGAAGAGAAAACGTAAATTCACTGCCGGCTCCCTCGGTACTGATTAAATCGATCTGCTCACCATGGGCCTTTACAATTTCTTTTACAATCGAAAGTCCCAATCCGGTTCCCTGCTTATCCTTTCCTCTGGAAGAATCTGTTTTGTAAAAACGGTCAAAAACTTTATTCTGCTTATCCTTTTCAATACCCGGTCCCTCGTCCTTAACGGATATAAATACCTTTTCATTCTTCTCCGTTACAGTAATAACAATGCTGCTGTTTTTGGGACTAAACTTAATGGCATTGTCTACTAAGTTAAAAACAACCTGACCTATCTTCATTTTATCCGCATATACGGTTGTATCCTTTGCCTTACATTGTATTCTGAAATCCAGCCTTTTTTCTTCGCATTTTCCTTCAACCGTATTACGGGTTTCCCGGATTACATCCACCACATCAAAGGTAGTTCTTTTAAGAATCGGTCCATATGTATCAAAATCATTTAACTCCAGAAGTCCTGTTGTAAGCTTCGTTAAACGTTTCGACTCATTTAACACAATATTTAAATACCTGTCATATTTTTCAACCGGTATGGTTCCGTCAATCATTGCCTCTAAATATCCCTTAATGGAAGTCAAAGGAGAACGGAAGTCATGGGAGATATTGGCAATAAAATTTTTTCTATATTCATCCAGTTTACTAAGCTCGCTTGCCATATATTCCAGTGAATCCGACAATTCACCAATCTCATCATTACGATTTACTCCCGTTCTTGCTTCAAAATTACCTTTTGCAAATTCCCTTGCCGCATCATTGATTTTGGCAATAGGCCGTAAAACGGTTCCTGACATATACGCAAGTACAATACCTACTATCAGTATAGTCACAAACAAAGGAATAAACATAATGTTTTGCATTTCAGACTGTAATGCATCTAATTCCGACATGGATGTATGCAACACCAGATATCCTTCCAGTTCCTCTCCATTATATACCGGAAAACCAAGACTAATCATCTGGGTGTCAAAAAAATCATAAAAGGTTCCTACATTGGTAAATCCCTTCTTGATATTAAAATCTTTATCTATTTTAACCAAATCATCAGGAACAGATTTTTTCGGTGTTTCATCTGACACATTCGAGGCTGCTATAAGCTTGTAATTTTCATCATAAAACCAGATACTGCTTTGCAGGGTACGTTCAAACTCATCAAACTGAAGCTGCAAGGTCTCTAAATCCGTCTGCCCCATAAAATAAGGAGATATGGTTTGGTTTGTAAGCAACAGTGCCTCTCTCCTTAAAGTATTCTGCTTCTCTGAAACTAAAGTTTTTTGAGTAGCATAGGTCATATATCCTGCAACCGCAATAAAAATCATAATAATTAATGCCACAATAAACAGGATGATTTTATCAAAAAATGTATGTTTCAACCAAAGCCCCTCTTTCCTACTTCACTTCAAACTTATAGCCAATACCCCACACGGTAGATAAGGACCAGTTATTTCCATCCTTTATCTTCTCACGTATTCTCTTTATATGCACATCTACCGTTCTTGTATCTCCAATATAATCATATCCCCAGATTTTATCTAACAGTTGCTCTCTGGTAAACACCTGATTGGGCTGGCTGGCAAGAAAATATAACAATTCCAATTCTTTCGGAGGCATATCCACAAGCTCATCATTATAGAATACGGAATAACCCGACAAGCTTACCTTAAGACCCTTATATTCAACCGTATCTTCCTGTCTTCCCTGTATTTCATCCTGTATTTCCTGATTCTGGGAGGTCCGCCTTAGTATAGCCTGGACTCTTGCAACCAGCTCATTAGAATCAAAGGGTTTTACCATATAATCATCCGCCCCAATTTTGAGTCCCAGCACCTTATCAAACACTTCACCTTTTGCAGACAGCATAATAACAGGCACATTACTTTTTTTACGTATTTCCCGGCACACATCATATCCGTCAATACCCGGAAGCATAATATCCAACATGATCAAATGAGGATTATACTCCTTAAATATATTCAGTGCCTCCTCACCATCCAATGCAATTTTTGTTTCAAAACATTCTTTCATTAAATAAAGAGAAATCAACTCTGCTATATTTTCATCATCATCTACAATTAATATTCTTTTCTTTTCCATGCTGACCTCCTTATAATTCTACAATGGTGACACCGCTATCACCCTCTCCAAACTCTCCAAGCCGGAAGGACCTTACATATTTTTGTTTTTTCAAATACTCATGTACCCCTTTACGAAGTGCACCGGTTCCTTTTCCATGTACAACACGAACCTGATTCAAATGAGACAAACAGGCATCATCTAAATACTTGTCCAGTTCCATAATGGCCTCATCCACTGTCATACCAAGTAAATTAATCTCCGGCTTAATTGTCCGGGATTTGTTCATAGAGGCACCATACTGGTTTGCTCTCTGTTTCATTTGGGATTTTGTTTCCGGTGCCTTTTCTTTTATTATTTCAACATCGGAAATATGAATTGTACTTTGTAAAATACCCATTTGAACCGTAATCATACCCTTTCCATTAGGCAAAGATCTTACGATTCCATCTGTATTCATACTGATTACGTGAACACTGTCTCCTAACTTAAAATCACCGGCTTTACTTCTTGATTTTCTTGCAGCCGGCTTATATTCCAGTTTTCCATTTACTGCATTTAATTTATCCCTTATTTCTCCTCTCGCCTTCTCCATATCCTTATTATTGGCTGTCTGAGGTTTTTTGTCCCAATTGTTATATTTCCTTATGGATTCATCTGCAAATGCCTTGGCTTCTTCAAGAATCTCTCTGGCTTCCTCTCTGGCATTCCGCAAAATATCCTGTTTACGCTGTTCTATGTGTTCATTTTTTGAAGCTAATCTATCCTTTAATTTCTGGATTTCTTCTTTATTGGCTGTAATTTCCTCCCTCTCAGCCTCAATTATTTTCTTGGAGTTTTCAAGATCCGCCAACAAAGTCTCCATATCTATGGTCTGGTTATCTACCTGAGATTTTGCACTATCAATAACCTTGTCCGACAGTCCTAATTTTTTTGCTATGGCAAACGCATTAGATTTTCCCGGAATCCCGATTAACAAATGATAGGTAGGACTTAAAGTCTCTACATCAAACTCACAGCAGCCATTTTCAATACCCGGTGTTGTCATGGCAAAGGTTTTCAATTCACTGTAATGGGTTGTTGCCATACAACGGATATCCCGGTTATGCAATTCATTTAATATGGCAATGGCAAGAGCCGAACCTTCTACCGGGTCCGTACCCCCTCCCAGTTCATCAAATAATATCAAGGTATCCTTAGATGCATGCTTCATAATATACACAATATTCGTCATATGGGATGAAAATGTACTTAAGCTTTGTTCAATACTTTGTTCATCTCCAATATCCGCAAATATATCCTTAAACATAGCCAGCTTTGAACCCTGAAACGCCGGAATATGAAGACCTGACTGACCCATTAATGTGAGAAGTCCCAGTGTCTTAAGGGATACGGTTTTACCACCGGTATTAGGACCTGTTATAATTAACATACTGTAGTCCTCTCCCAACCGTATATCAACCGGCACAACCAGGTGTTTTTCCAGCAAGGGATGTCTGCCCTGTTTAATATCAACTATCCCCTCTGCGTTAAATAAAGGTTCCGTTCCGTCATATGACTTTGCATATTTCGCCTTTGCAAAAATAAAGTCCAGACCGGTTAAAATCTCCACATCCGCCTTAATGCTTTCTAAAGAATTTGCCACCTGCTCACTTAATGAAAAAAGAATTTTTTCTATTTCCATACTTTCCTTTGCAGCTAACTCTTTTAATTCATTGTTAAGATTTACAACCTCCATAGGCTCAATAAAAAAAGTAGAACCGGTAGAAGACTGGTCATGTACCATACCCGGAAACTGACCCTTATATTCAGACTTTACGGGAATACAATATCTGCCATTTCTCATAGTTACAATGGCATCCTGTAACATGGACTGATTATTCTGGTTTGTAACCATACTGCTTAAAACCCCATGTACCTTATTATTTACAGCCTTCATTTCTCTTCGGATATCCTTTAATGCAGAAGAAGCATCATCTGCAATCTCATCTTCCGAAACAATACAACGGTTAATCTCCCTTGCTAAATGCTCTAATGGCATCAGACTCTCAAAATAATTGGTAAGAGAATCCTGTCTGGTTTCTAATCCACTACTTTCCTTGTCCTGCACCTTTTCTCCATATTTTCGTGCATTGTCAGCCACCTTAAGCAACTTGGATACATCAATTAATTCCCCAATGGATAAAGGAGCTCCCACTTCCAGCCTTTTCATAGCCTCTCCCATTGGATAAACTCCGGAAAACGAAATACTTCCGTACTGACAGACTCTCCCTAAGGCATCCCGGGTTTCTTCCTGATTTTTTATGATTGTTTGAAAATCAGTTGAAGGTTTTAATTTTTCACATAACCTTTTGCCCTCGGGACACGTGGCAAAGCCTGTTAACTGTTCAATTATTTTATAATACTCTAATACTCTTAAAGTTCTTTTATTCATACATATTCCTTTTTATATTTTACAGATTAGCAGGCATTTGCGAAACTCGATTTTTTGTTAAATACATTATGAAAATATATAATTCTATGTAAGGCACGCTCTCGCTACTTGTCGCTCGTAACGGTACATAAGGTGCCAAAGAACGGCACCTAAGTACCGACGGCTCCAAAGTGCCATTACATATGAATTATATATTTTCACAACTTATATTTTTTATAAAATGAGTTTCGCAAATACCTATTACTTACAACTTAATATTTACCACTCATAATGGTGAAGCTGACCTTCCATCTGAAAATTGGCAAACTCATTTTGTCTTAATGCTTCATATAATACGATAGCCACAGAATTTGATAGATTCAAGGAGCGGATATCATCTAACATCGGAATTCTTATACAGTTTTCTCTGTTATCAAGAAGTATTTCTTCCGGAATCCCTGCACTTTCTTTTCCAAACATGATGAAGCAATCCTCTTCATAGGCTACCTCTGTATATACCTGTTTTGATTTTGTTGTTGCCATATATATCTTTGCACCCGGATTCTTTTTTAGGAAGTCCTCATAGTTTACATAGGTGTGTAAGTCTAATTTATCCCAGTAATCCATACCTGCCCGCTTAATCATCTTATCGTTAATCCGAAACCCTAAAGGCTCGATTAAATGCAGTCTTGCTCCTGTAGCCACACAGGTTCTTCCTATATTACCGGTATTAGCCGGCATTTCCGGTTCATGTAACACAATATTAATCATGTCATCCTCCAATTCTATTTCCCATTGTAGTCGTTCATTGCCTTTTCCGGATTATTCTGAAGCAATAAAACAACCACCTCACAGGCTTTCTCATACCCTATATTCATTTGCTGAAGTTCATCCTCCGAAAAACGGGACAGCACATAATCAGCCAGATCCATCCGGGAAGGCTTCATCCCGACTCCCACACGAATTCTTGGAAACTCCTCCGTTTTCAAATGCAGAATTATGTTTTTAATGCCATTATGCCCACCTGCACTGCCTTTTTTCCGAATCCGAAGCCTGCCTACATCCAGATTAATATCATCATATATTACAATAATATCTTCCGGAGCGATCTTATAATAATTTGCAACTTCAATTACACTTTCTCCGCTTAAATTCATATAGGTCATGGGTTTTAAGAGAATCACCTGATATCCTTCTATTACGCCCTTTCCATACATTCCTTTATGTTTTATGGTATCCATTATAACACCGTACTTAGCCGCCAAACAGTCTATCACTTCAAATCCCACATTATGTCTTGTACCTTCATATTTCGATGTAGGATTACCGAGACCAACAATCAGTTTCATATTCTCATCCTCTTTTTTTCAAAATCTCTTCTGCTTCCTTTAACTGTTCCGGTGAATTCACACCTTTAATCTCATCCTCATCTTCTACAACCAAGGTCGCAACCCTTCCGTTCCTCTGTGTTTTAACAATTTCAATGGTATCCGTAAGGTAATATTCATTCTGAGCGTTATTGTTATTAAGCTTAGACAATGCATAATGAAGTTCACAAGAATCAAATAAATACATTCCGGAATTAATTTCATTTACCATCTGCTCTTCCTCTGTGGCATCCTTTTGCTCAACAATCTTTACAAAGCTGCCTTCCTTGTCCTTGATAATTCTTCCGTAACCTGTAGGGTCATCAACTTTGGCAGTTAATACCGTAATTGCATTATTCTCCCTTATATGGGTATCTACCAATGCTTTTAATGTAGTACCTGTAATAAGAGGGGTATCTCCACATAAAACCATGGTAAGTCCATCCCGTCCTATAAACTCACTTGCACATTTTACAGCATGTCCGGTACCCAACTGTTCCTTCTGTATGACATAGGTTACATTATCTCCTACAACCTCTTTTACCAGCTCCGCCTTATGCCCAACAACAAGACACACATCCATGGGCTTTGCCCCTGCCTCAACTGCTGCTTCTATGGAATACATAACCATAGGTTTTCCCAACACTTTATGAATAACCTTCGGTAACTCTGATTTCATTCTTGTTCCTTTACCTGCTGCTAAAATAACTGCTTTTATTCTTTCCATTTTCATACTCCTTTTTAATCTCTAATATGATGTATTTCACTGAATAACAGTAAAGAGCCCATGGCTTATCAGCCACAGGCCACTTTTGTATTTATGATGCTTCTTTAATCATCTGAGCAAAGGTTTCCGGCGGAACTGCTTTTGAATAGTACCACCCCTGCAAATAGTCACATCCAATATCCGACAAGCGGGCTTGCTGATCCTGAGTCTCTACCCCTTCTGCAACAATATGTACCTTCAGCTCCTTTAACATTCCCACCGTATGCCGAAGCATAATATCGGCTCTCTCATTTTCAAATGCATCCCA
Organism: Lachnospiraceae bacterium; assembly: GCA_051880415.1. Taxonomy (GTDB): domain Bacteria; phylum Bacillota; class Clostridia; order Lachnospirales; family Lachnospiraceae; genus CAG-590. The sequence goes on from JBJENX010000061.1 coordinate 26,458, forward strand.
CACCATCAGCTTATCAAGTTTAATAATCTTAAAAGGAAGCTGATGAATATATCCAATGGTTGAATATCCCGAACCATAATCATCCAAAGCAAAGGAAATGCCCTGATGATGCAATCTTTCAATATTCTCCTGTAAAACAGCAATTGAATTAACAGCAGCAGTTTCCGTAACTTCCAGATTAATCTGATCGGGAGTAACACCGTACCGCTCCATAATTTCATTTAAACTGTCTACAAAATCCTCCTGCATACACTGGATAACCGATACATTAATCTCAATATACTCTATAGTGGAATTACGTAAATCATTTTCAGCAATAAATCTGCATACCTTTTCAAAAATCATATTTCCCATTTTAATAATGGATCCATTACATTCCGCAATAGGAATAAACACCTCCGGAGAGATATTTCCAAGCATATCATCATGAATTCTTACCAATGCTTCTGCCGAGGTATAACAACCCTTTTCCGTATTAAAGATTGGCTGATAATGAACCTCTATTGTATCCTGCTCAATAGCCTGGTTAATGGCCTTTTCAATGGCTTTTTCTCTACGCAGGGACTGTAAATCTATATCCTTTGCATAAACAACACTGCCTTTACCTGTTTTCTTTGCAGATAAAATGGAGAAATCAATTACATCAACAATTGCTGCATATTCATCTCCATCATCCGGCCAGGTTACGCAGCAAACGGTAGTAGATAACATGGTAGATACTCCCTCAGCAATCCAAGGATGCCGGAAACGTTCCTGTATCAAATCAAGAGTGCCCTGCAAATCTCCGTATCCATGTCTGATTTGGACTGCAAACTGATCGGAACCATAACGATATACCATATATCTGGAATCAATGCTTTGTAAAAACTGGGCAACCTGTGTCAACATCATATCTCCGGCGGTTACTCCATAGCTTTTATTTATTATCTTAAAATCATCTAATGCAAGTACCACCAAATCAAAGCTTCTTTTATCATATATATCAAATCGCAACAGTTCATCAAACATGTTCCGGCTAAGTACCTGAGTTCCGTTATCTAACATCTCAGATGGATTTTGTGCGATAAAATATAGCAAAAGCAATACAATGGCCACCACAAAATCAATAAAAGTAACTGTCATAATCTGTATCTGGGCAATGGTTGCAACCGCCACCAAGCTTGCCAATAATGCAACCATAGTTAATTTACCGTACAAGCGGACTCTGGTATATACAAGGCCATAAATAAGACCAAACAACATACAAAAGATTGCCATACCATTTAAAATATTAACCTGCGAAGTCTCAACATAACCATATGTAGCATCAAACTTTATGAGATGCTGTGTTGCAAACAACCTTAATATCTCTTCCACATAAACCAGAACCGGAATCATGGTTAAAATTCCTGCCACCCTGTCTCTTCGTAAACTTCTTCCTATCCATGCAATTAAGTACAACAAAGTAAATATAATCACAGAATACTGTAACATATAGTATATATCAATAATATACACCGTCCACTTAAAGCCCGGCTCACCAAAATAGTAAAGGCACATCTTTGATGCAATATTAAAACATATAGCCAATGTGTGCAGGATTACCATTTGCATAAAAATCCGGGTACGACGAATAGACACATATCTTCCAAATTTTTGAAGACACATGACTACAATCATAATCACCAATGCACTCATTTCAAAATCAACATTTATCCGCATATCTGTTACTCCTAAACCCCCATCCAGACAATACATACGTTTATCCGGTAATTACTCTATATCCATCATTTGTATATTCATATCAACAGTTCCCTGGATTCCCGGAACTGATCCGCCCTCTGTATACTGCCAGATAGCAAACTCATAAGGCCAATCCGGTTCATCTGCATACTGTGCATACCAGATAGGATATGAATATATCTCTTCCAGATGTAAATACAATGCATAATACATACGATTTGTGTACATCATGGTTCTATGTCCTGATGCAGCAATGGTATCCAAGAATCCCAACGCCGCCTGTGTATGTTCATCCACAGACATATCATTTGTTCTTGCATCCTCCTGCATGGGATCTTCCCTGTCTAATACAATGGGATAAGCCAGGCCATAATCTCCGAGATTATTCAGCACAAAATTCGCTTCTTCCACACCTTCCTCGTATGTTGTAGCCTGAGAATAAAAATATACACCTACCGGAATACCATTGGCTGTGGCCTGTTCAATATTGTATGCATAGTAATTGTCCATTACCAGACTACCTCCGGTATAACCACGGTAACCAATTCTGATAATTGCAAAATCAACATACTGTGCCACAGTCTCCCAGTCAATCACCCCCTGATGTTCAGAAACATCGATACCAACCTTCTTTGAAGTACCACTCTCATCAATGTAATTCTTAAACATTCCACTACTATCAAGATTTTCAAAATCCCAGCTATGTCTTTCAATATCTGCACTGATTTTTATCTTCTGCAAATTACCATACTTGTCCATTACCTGAATATAACTTGCGTGCATAAATCTTTCGTAATTATCAGCACTCATACGCCTGATATCCTCATTATAATATCCCGGCAATTGGGATGTACTCATCTCAAATGGCATTCCGTATCCATAATAGTCCTTCTGACAACCGGAAAGTACCAAAAGTATACCCAGACACAAAGCAGCCAAATATATGTGTTTTTTCATCTATGATGCCTCATTTCTCTCTATGTTAAAAAATAATTGATACAATCTTCTACTGATAAACATAATCAATTACATATTACTATATTTTATTCATTTCTTCAATCTTTTTAATTATATTTATTGACTTCCATTTTTAATAATGATAGACTTACTTTGTATTAATATAGTGTTAGATAATACCATTACTCTTGGTGTCTTGGTATTTGCATTACCTCTATGAATACAATAATTATAAGGAGGTACTCTTCATGAACAAAGGTACAGTTAAGTGGTTCAATTCACCTAAGGGTTTTGGATTTATTACCAATAGTGAAACAGGGGAAGATGTGTTTGTACATTTTTCCGGCATTAATGCAGAAGGATATCGTGCGTTAGAAGAAGGACAGAATGTAACTTTCGACATCATCGACGGAGAAAAAGGTCCTCAGGCCGTTAACGTCACTGTAGAACTTTAATTTTAAGCATTTAAAAAGCTGCCGGTTTTATACAAACTGACAGCTTTTTTATTGTGAATATAACAAATAGATATTTGAAAATTCTTACAGATGCAACACTCTGTCCTGTATTTCCTGGGTTCTTCCCTGATTCCAGAACTGGGTTCCGATGTAACCACAGGTACGACGGGCTACATTCATTTTATCCTCATCTGTGTTACCGCAATTTGGACATTTCCAAACAAGCTTACCATCATCATTTTTGCTAATCTGAATCTCCCCATCAAATCCACAAACCTGACAATAATCGCTTTTCGTATTTAATTCTGCATACATAATATTATCATAAATATGCTGCATAACCGACAGCACTGCATCAATATTATTTTGCATATTAGGCACTTCCACATAACTTACTGCTCCACCCGGAGATAATTTCTGGAACTGTGCCTCAAAGCTTAACTTATGAAATGCATCTATATTCTCCGTTACATGGACATGGTAACTGTTTGTAATATAATTTTTGTCTGTCACACCTTCAATAATACCAAACCGTTTTTGCAAACATTTTGCAAATTTGTAGGTTGTAGATTCCAATGGTGTTCCATAGATACTAAAATCAATGGAGGTTTCTGCTTTCCAACGGGCACAAGCATCATTTAAACGCTTCATCACCTCTAAGGCGAAAGGCGTAGCCTCAGGATTGGTATGTGATAATCCCGTCATATAACGGGTACATTCACAAAGTCCTGCATATCCAAGAGAAATCGTAGAATATCCGTTATACAGTAATTTATCAATGGTCTCTCCCTTCTTAAGACGGGCCAAAGCACCATACTGCCATAAAATCGGCGCCACATCGGAAGGCGTTCCCTTCAAACGGTTATGGCGGCACATCAATGCCTCATAACACAATTCCAGTCTTTCATCCAAAATATCCCAGAATCTCTCAATATCACCGTCAGAAGAACATGCCACATCCACAAGATTCAAAGTAACAACACCCTGGTTGAAACGTCCGTAATATTTATGTTTTTTATCTGAATAATCACCGGCATTGGCAACATTGCCAACCTTTCCCGATTCCGTAAATACATCCGGGGTTAAGAAGGAACGACAACCCATACAAGGATAACAGTCTCCATTTTTCAGGTTTTTCATAACCTTCTCGGAAATATAATCCGGCACCATACGTTTTGCGGTACATTGAGCAGCAAGCTTTGTTAAATACCAGTATTTACTGCCCTCGGTTACATTATCCTCTTCAAGAACATATATAAGCTTAGGGAATGCAGGAGTAATATAAACGCCCTTTTCATTCTTAACACCAAGAATTCTCTGGTTAAGCATCTCCTCAATTACAAGGGCAAGATCATCTCTTGTCCTTCCTTCAGGAACTTCATCCAAATACATAAACACAGTGACAAAAGGTGCCTGACCATTGGTTGTCATTAAGGTAATTACCTGATACTGGATCATCTGTACGCCACGTTTAATCTCTTCCCGTACACGTAATTCAGCAATTTTTGAAATCTGCTCTGTGTTAATTTCCAGACCTGCCTTTTCGTACTCCTCTTCCACCATTTTCAAATATTTTTTCCGACTCACATCAACAAAAGGTGCCAAATGTGCCAGAGTGATACTTTGTCCTCCATATTGGGAACTGGCAATCTGGGCAATACTCTGGGTGGCAATATTACACGCTGTAGAAAAGCTCTTTGGTCTGTCAATCATGGTTTCACTGATTACCGTACCATTCTGTAACATATCCTCTAAATTCACCAGACAGCAGTTATGCATATGCTGAGCAAAATAATCCGAATCATGGAAATGAATAATTCCCTCTTCATGGGCTTTTACAACCTTCTCAGGCAACAGAAAACGCTTCGTAATATCCTTACTTACCTCACCTGCCATATAGTCCCTCTGAACACTGTTTACAATAGGATTCTTATTAGAGTTTTCCTGCTTTGCTTCCTCATTATTACATTCAATCAAACTAAGAATCTGCTCATCTGTTGAATTGGACTTACGAACCATGGCTCTCTTATATCGATAGGTAATGTATTTACGGGCAACCTCAAAAGCCTGGGTCTCCATAATTTCATTCTCTACCAAATCCTGTATTTCTTCCACGCTTAAGGTACGATCCATACTGTTACAGGTAAGAGTAACCTTCTTTGCAATTTCCTTAATCTGGTCAGAGGTTAACCGGTCTGTTTCCACTACTTCTTTATTTGCCTTCTCCACCGCTGCCACAATCTTGGTAATATCAAAGGCAACCTCCGAACCGCTTCTTTTAATAATTCTCATTTTCGCTCCCCTTTACCGGAATAATCCACCGGATTATTCTTATTTGTTATAAACTATGTGTTGTATATAATGTGAATATTTTCTTCCGTCTCCACAACATCTTGTGCTATTGTAAATCACTTCATCATAAAAAGCAAGGGGATATTTTGTGGTTTTTTCCGGTTATCAGATTAATAACCGTGAGTAAAGATTCACTTTCGCATAAAACCGAACTTTTGTCATTTTCGTAATGGAAAACATTCAAGTAATAATTTTAAGAATGAAGTTTTTTCAACTGTAATAATAGGAAAGTATTTCTTAAAAACAAAATGCCGGTGAACAGGTTCACCGGCATCTATAACTTCTATCATTATTCTTCTTCAGCTGCAAGCTTTTCATATTCAGCCAATATTAATGACTGAATCTTATCACGTGCACTCTGATTAATGGGATGAGCTATATCTCTATAATCTCCGTCCGCTGCTTTACGACTTGGCATTGCAATAAAAAGCCCCTTCTCGCCTTCAATTACCTTAATATCATGAACCGCAAATTCATTATCTAATGTAATTGATGCAATTGCCTTCATCTTCCCCTCTCTAGCTACCTTATTAAGTCTGATATCTGTTATCTCCATATGTTACACCCCTTTTGTATAATCCGGCCGTTCCCCAACAGCCATAATTCTTTGTACCCCATACTTTTCTCCAGAAAAGAACTATAATGCATATCTGAAATTTTTCTCTACAACAACCTTAATCTCCCCAGGTTCTGCAGTATGTATTGTATTTGAACGTAATGTATCCCGACTCTCCACAATACAATTTTCAATTACTGAATTATCTCCAATATGCACATCATTCAATATGATAGAATTACGGATAACACAGTTATTACCAACATATACCTTCTTAAATAATACAGAATTCTCTACCGTACCATTTATAATACATCCACTGGCAATTAAACTGTTATTTACCACTGCGTCACCGTTATATTTTGCAGGTGGCAAATCCTCAACCTTTGAATATACATCCGGATACTGGCGGAAGAAATAATCTCTGATATCTTTCTTTAAGAAATCCATATTGGTCTTATAGTAGGACTCAATGGTTCCGATATTTCTCCAGTAAGAATCCATCTTATATGCATATATCTTCTTAACATTCTTGTAGCGAATCAAAATATCCCGTACAAAGTCTGTTCTTCCTTCCTTTGCACATGCCTCTAACAGTTCAATCAACTGTCTTCTACGAATCACATATACACCAATAGATGCAGTAGAGGTCTGAGCCACCAAAGGTTTCTCCTCAAAGTCTGTAACCTGCATGTCATCATTGTATTTAACAACACCAAAACGGCTTACATCATCCTCTTCCGGATTAATATCCTTACATACAATAGTAATATCTGCACCCTTCTTAATATGCTCTTCCAATACCTTATTGTAGTCTAACTTATATACACCGTCACCGGATGCAATGACTACATATGGTTCATGGCTGTCCTTTAAGAAGTTAATATTCTGGTAAAGGGCATCTGCAGTACCCTGATACCACAAACTGTTAGTGGTTGTGATAGTCGGTGTAAATACATATAATCCACCCTGTTTTCTACCAAAGTCCCACCACTTGGCAGAATTCAAATGTTCATTTAAAGAACGGGAATTATACTGTGTAAATACTGCAACCTTCTGAATATTAGAATTAGTCATGTTACTTAATGCAAAGTCGATGGCACGATAGCTTCCCGTAACCGGCATAGCTGCAACTGCACGTTTTGCAGACAACTCACCCATACCACTGCTGTTACCACCTGCTAAAATTATACCGATTGCTCTCATGCTAAATCACCTACCTTTATCAAACTAGAACCACTCTTCAACAATCCATCCGGATATTCTGATGCATCTGTAGGTCCATAAATGGCTGTATTCTTTCCAACCTTAACATTATCAGGAACTGTAGAATTCTCACCAATTGTAACAAGGCCAAAGGCATAAATCTGAGGCTTATATTCGTTAACAGCCTCCTCGCCAACTCCCAACTGAACATTGTTTCCAATTACTACATTCTCAGCAATAATTGCTTTGTCAACTACAGAACCGGCACCAATTACTGTATTATTCATAATAATAGAATCCTTAACAACAGCACCCTTTTCAATTGTAACACCGGAACCGATTACACAGTGATGAACCTCACCATATATTTCCGTTCCTTCACCTATAATACTTTCTGTGGCTTCTCCTGCCTCATCAATATACTGTGGTGGAAGAATATCGCTCTTTGTATATATCTTCCAAAACTCCTCATATAAGTTAAATTCAGGAATCAAATCAACTAATTCCATATTTGCTTCCCAATATGAACCAAGGGTTCCAACATCCTTCCAGTATCCCTTGAAGTCATAAGCAACCACCTTAGAACCATGTTCATGGCAATGTGGAATAATATGTTTACCAAAGTCACAGGAAGGTACATCCTTAAGCTCTGTAAGTGCATCTTTTAATACACTCCACTTGAAAATATAAATACCCATTGAAGCTTTATTACTTCTTGGTTTCTCCGGCTTCTCCTCAAATTCCTGAATTACACCATTACCATCTGTTATTACAACACCAAAACGGCTGGCTTCCTCCATAGGAACTTCATATGTAGCGAGGGTAATATCCGCTTCCATAGACTTATGATAATCTAACATTACTTCATAATCCATTTTATAAATATGATCTCCTGATAAAATAAGAACATATTCCGGATTATAATAATCAATATACTCCAAGTTCTGATAAATGGCATTGGCTGTACCGGTATACCATGAACTATCCGTACTCTTCTCATATGGTGGTAATACCGTTACACCACCGATTGTACGGTCCAAATCCCATGGAATACCAATTCCAATATGCTGATTCAACCGAAGCGGTCGATACTGCGTCAGGACACCTACTGTATCAATGCCCGAATTAATACAGTTACTGAGAGGAAAATCTATTATCTTATATTTTCCACCAAAGGCAACTGCAGGCTTCGCAAGGTTTGATGTAAGTACTCCCAGTCTGCTTCCTTGTCCACCAGCTAAAAGCATGGCAATCATTTCTTTTTTAATCATAGTGTCACCCCTTTATGCAAGAATATGTGTTTAATTATAACATTAAAACTTTAAAAACGAAAGAATTTTTGTTCAATTTTACTTATAAATTTACAAATTTGTTAATAATTTCTGTGTTTTGCCTGTTTTATACGTTTATTTTTATTTTTTTTGTCGATTTTTTTGTCATTTTTTATGCATAATGCACAATCACATAATATGGTCATATCCATAGTTTCTACCCATTAACTTAAGAATATCAAATCCGTTACTTAAACCCAGCCACAGCTTACAGTACTGTGCAATATAGGCGGTATCAAATAGAGGTATAATACCGTATTCTTCATACATACTCACCGTTTCGTAGGTAGTCACCTTCGAGGATAAACCTACAAGATAAAATGGAATATGAAGCTCTTTTGCCTCCTTGGCAAACCTTATAAGCTCTCCGGTTATCCCAATAGTGCCGGAATGGTAGCTGTCATGTAATATTGCCTTCACATTTTGTGTTAACTCAGGATAATTCATCCCTACATAGGGTTTCACCTGTAATATCATATCAGATAATTTATTAAGCTCTATCTCTTTCTTATCCATATTCTGAAACATACTTAAGGAATGTATATTCTCTTCAGCTTCCTTGTTTTTACGAAATATAACCCCATTATCTTCTCCCTTAACATTCCCTGTTTCGCCATAAAAATATCCGTAATAACTATTTTCTATACTGTATACATCATCACTATAAGAAAGGGGTGCCATTAGTCTGGTGGCCCTATGAATCTTAGGATTATCCCCTGTATTACAATAGCTTACAAATACCCCTTTACCATAAGCTCCTTTTATAAACTCCATGGCATAATCAAAATTACAAAAGCCATTGGCGGCAGGGTTTGCTAACACATAATTACTTGACACCAGCAAAACAGGAATAGCTGCCTCACTAAATACATAGCCAAGGATCCCTGCAGTATACTGCAAGGTATCCGTTCCATGAGTTACAATAATCCCATCCACCTTTTCTTCCAATAATTCGTCCACACTCTGAATCAATTGTACCAATTGGGTTTGCTGTAGATTTTCACTTAATATACAATATGGGGATTTCGTTATAAATTCATGCTGGTCTCCCCTTTTTTTACGATACATATCCAAAAGCAGGTAATAATCCTTTCCTTTTGTAGAAATATATCCATTCTCATTTACAGCACTTCCAATGGTTCCCCCTGTAAAAATAACACCAATTTTCATATAAGGCCTCCTACATCCACAAATATCCGGGCAATTAAGAAACTTCCATTTTCGTATAATAAGTTTTATAATATACAGTTCTATGTAAGGCACGCTTTCGCTGCTTGTCACTCGTAACGGTACTAAAGCGCCATTACATAGAACTGTATATTTAAAAAACTTATACCTTCATAATGGGAGTTCATCAATTGCCCTGTATAAATAACAAAAGCGCCAAAAAATGGCGCTTTTATCAAAAGATTCAGTCATCACTCAAGCTTGAAGGTTCTCACAGTATCCGCTATACTGTCAGCGATTCCCTTTAAGGAATTTGCAGCATCTGTTACATCATTAAAGCTGCTTGCAACTTCTGCTGTTGCTGCGGAGGTTTCCTCCGTACTTGCTGCATTCTCCTCTGCAATGGAAGAAAGACTCTCTACCACGGAAACAATTTCATCCTTTGCTTCATTTAATTTACTGCTTTGCTGTTCAATTGACGCAATAGAGTTAGTAGAGGCCTCTACAGCCTGAATAACACCCTGCACCACTTCCATGGTGTTCTCCAAATCTTTACTTTGTGCAAGAACAATTTCTCTTACATATGACATAATCTCTACAGCCTTGTCAGAATCCTGTAACAAATCATTTACCATACGGTCAATGGCATCCGTTGCATTTCCCGACTGTTCCGCTAAGTGCTGAATCTCATTTGCCACCACTGCAAATCCACGACCCTGCTCTCCTGCTCTTGCCGCTTCAATTGATGCATTTAATGCCAGCAATGTTGTTTCCTCAGAAATACTGCTGATAATATCTGTTGCTTCTTTAATCTTTTGTGACGAATCATTGGTACGGGCAGTCTGACTGTTAATCATTTCCATGGCATTCATCACTTTATCATTTACCTTAACAAGTTCTTTAAGAGCTTCCGTTGTTTTCTCAACCGTCTCCTCCATAAGTCTTGCATTTTCATTCAGAGTATTGATTTCCCTGCCTGTAGCCTCCAACATATCTCCCATAACCATAACATTTTCTGTGGCATGCATTGCATCCTTAGCCTGGGAGGTTGCACCTTCTGCGATCTCATTTACTGCACGGTCTACACTGTCAACCGTTGAAAGGGTTGACCTTGCATTATTATCCAAAGAACTGGCAGAATGTAACAATTCTTTGGTGTTATTATTAATATCTTCTATAATATATCGCAATTCATTTTTCATTCCGTCAACACTTCGACAAAGCTCTCCAATCTCATCACCTCTATGTAAGTATTTGGACTCAATCTCCAGCATTAACCTTCCTGCAGCAACCGCCTTTACAGCCGCAGTACCCTGTTTAATGGCATCTGTGATGGAATTTGCCGCAACCGTACTTCCAATCACAAACATAATCATGGATATGACACTGACAATAAGCAATACTTTAAAAATATCTTTATATGTTCTAAGTCCTGCCTCTCTTGTGGAGCCTGCAAAAATCATACCGATTACATCATCCGTTCCGTCCTGATAAACCGGCATATAATAACCATAATATTCTATATCGCCCACCAGTACGTTATCAGTAAATACGGCTTCACCCTTTAATACTTTATCAGTAATGTTCTTACCAACACTTGATCCGATAATCTGATTACCCTTTTTATCCTTTGCAGAGGATACAATTCTTTTATCTCCATAACAGAACGTAACATCTACGCCGGACTCTTCTTTAATGCTATCTAACAGAGCCCCTGACTTTGAAATATTATACGCACCCTTCCATATATCTCCATTCTCTGCCTGCATATAATCACCTGAATTTTGCTCATACATGGAATTAACAGCACAGGCAATTCCCCGCAAATTGGTTTCTGTATCTTCCTCTATATTAGTTTTAATTACAGTCATCGTAAGAATCATAATAACGATGGACATTACAACAATAGGAAAAAGTGATAATGCATAGATACGTTTTTTCATAAGCCAAGCCCTCTTTTCTTTCGGTATTACACTATTTATAATTCTAACATATTCTTTATTTTCTGCAAGTAAAACAAAATGTATTTTTTTGTATATTTTGACAATTTTTACAGTTAATGATAAAGTGTCAATAACTTATTTATGAATGTTTGCATAAACCTAAGAAGAAAGGACGGACATATTTTTATGTTTAAACAACTTTTTAAAAAATCCCTTGCATTTGCTTGTGTTTTCATTTTAAGTACCTGTTGTCTTACCGGTTGTGGAAAAAAGGAATACGATGATATTGCAACCAACGAAGGGTACGAAACAGAAGAAACAGATAAGGAAACAACAAATGCTTCCTCTAAAGGAATTCCAAAAGAGGATATCAAGGTAGGTGTGCTTCACCTTACTGATCCCGCCGAAGGAAGCGGCTATACCTATACCCACGACTTAGGAATTCAGGGGATGCAGGATAACCTTGGACTATCCGACGACCAGATTGTTCGTAAAATCAACATTTCCGATTCCGATACGAAAGCAACAAGGCAGGCGATTTTAGACTGTATTGACGAAGGATGTAATGTTATATTTACCACCAGCTGGGGTTACATGGAAACCACCTCAGAAATGGCAGAAGAATATCCGGATATCTACTTTGCCCACGGAACAGGCTACATGTCAAACGGAAAGAATTTCACAAACTATTTTGGACGGATTTATCAGGCACGTTACTTATCAGGCATTGCTGCCGGAAATAAAACAAAAACCAATAAAATCGGCTATGTGGCAGCTATGGATATTACAAACTCAGAAGTTACCGGGGGTATTGATGCATTTGCAATGGGTGTCTATTCCGTAAATCCCGACGCAAAGGTTTATGTAAAAGTAACAAACAGCTGGTTTGATATGGAAAAAGAAGAACAATATGCCAAAGATTTAGTTGCAATCGGTTGTGATGTACTGGCCCAGCATTGCGATACCGAATTTCCACAGCAGGTGGCATCAAAAAATAACATATGGGGAATCGGCTACAATTCGGATATGAGTTTAAATACCCCGGATGCCACTTTATGCAGCGTCATCTGGAACTGGTCAGCCTACTATACCAGCATGGTGGAAAGTATTATTGAAGGAACATATGATGGTTCAAACTATTACGGAGGCATGAAGGAAGGTCTTGTAGACATCACCGGATTAAACGAAACCTTAAATGACGAAGAAACCATTTCAGCAATAGAAGATGCAAGAGCAAAAATTATGAGTGGTGAATTTAACGTATTTGATGATGTAATCGAAACAAACACAGGGGAAACCGTAGGAAAAAAAGGTTCTACCTTAGACGACGCAACAATTACCGGCGGAATCAACTGGTATTTTAAAAATGTATCCGTACTCCATGAGGACGGCAGCATTACAGAGGGTACCGAACCTTTAAATAATTCCGATACCCCGGATAAAGAAGAAGAAACCGAATCGTAAATATTTATACAATCGAACAGACTGACTCCTACTCGATTCGTATACACAAAAGGACAGGTTCCCCTCAGGATACCTGTCCTTTTGTGTTGCTCTATTATTGCGGAAGCTCTACTAAGTCCTTGCCTACTAATGAAGACATTCTCTCATATATCTCCGGATAATCCCTCTTTAATCTTACAGGTTTAAAATCAAAATCCACAAAACAGTGTTCAGAAGCAGCTTCATTATGAATAACGGAGAAATCTTCCGAATATATTATATAACTCATGGAAAACTTTACCCCATGAAAACTCTCTACCTTTGGAACAATACATATTGTATCCCCAAATCTTGCCGGATTCTTATAATTGCATGAAACCGAAAGCACCGGTATCATGATACCATTTTCCTCCATTTTTTCGTACTCCAAATGAATCTTTCTCATAAAATCCATTCTGCATTCTTCCAAAAACCGAATATAGTTAGAATGATGTACCACCTGCATCTTGTCTGTTTCATAATAATTTATTTTGCGTTTATAAGGCTCTATCTTCGTCATAGTTTAAAACTCCGTTATCTCAAAATCTTCATCAAACTTCATGGTAGCCTGTACATACTCATTACCATCGCTGTCAGTTTTAATATCTTCATCTTTTTTATGACTGTCGGCTGCATCTTTATCACTGGTTTTTTCCGGCTTGGCACCTGATAAGGATGCTCCTGTATCTACTTTTATTGTTTCTTCAATTTGACTCATTTCCTTTTGTTTTACTGCACGTTTAATAAAACCGGTATCTTCTGTTTTCGGTTCCACAACCTTAGGTGCATTCTTAATATCTTCCACCTGTTTAGATGAAATAGTAGCAACCTTCTGGGCTCTCTTAAATCTCGGAATCAAAGGAATATCATCTTCTGCTTCCTCATCTGATACCTCTTCAACACTAACCTTTTTCTCTGTTCCAATCTGATGCATGATTTTTTCATATTCTTCATCATCAACATATTCTACTTCGTATTCTTCCCCCTCTTCTAATTCATCCTCACTTACATATATCACTTCATAATCCTGAGAATCATCCGCTTCTTTTTCCTTCTGCACAGCCGGTGTTCCACTGTTTTCCTTCACATCACGAACAGTTGCTGCCATTCCCTCCTTCTTCATCATTTCCACTGTCTGACGAAGTGCATCCCTTTCTGCAGTCATCTGCATAAGGGCAGCCTGGGCACGGTCCGCTTTTTCAGCTGCCAAACGGGCTTTCTCCTCCTGCTCTTCAATCAGCTCAAGACTTAATTGTACACTCCCGTCTTCATACTCATCAGAATCCATTTTCGCTTTCATCCGCGACATGTATAACTCATTGGACAATAACTGTCCAATCTCAAGAATCTGCTGGCTGCGCTCAGAAGCATCCATTTCCTGTAATCCCGTCATTAACTCTTCCCGGTTACTGTTAATGGTATTTAGCTTCTCCTCCATTACCTGCATCACAATCTCATAATCGCTTCTTATATTCTGGTAAGCAACATTAATCATCTCACTTACCTCGGTTAACATCTCATCTGTATATATAAGAGAGGCTGCATATATTTCATTTGCATTACTTAAGGAATCCAGCTCTTCCTGATTCAGTCTCGTATAATCAAGAGGGGGTACCCCGGTTGTACTTTTATTGACACGCATACGGCTTGCACTATGTTCAGCCTCTAAGATAATCTTTTCCGCATCCTTTTTTGCTTCACTGATAATCTTTCCTCTACGGTCATTTACTTCATGATAGGTTTTCATTTCTGTATCAAGCTGCAAAGCAAGCTCCGTTAACAGGGACTGCATTTCCTCCTTATATACAGAAATTTTCCCCTGAGCCAGAGGAACCGAAGGTGCACTCTCCAAAATACTCTGCATACGGTCAATAATCTCTTTACTTCTACTTTTGTCTGCAATTGTTGCCATTGCCTCTTCCTCCACATTCATATGTTTTTCTATATCGTCGTATCAAAATAAATGATAAAATATCCATAGTTAATGAGATTATAACAAAAAGATTACATTTCTTCAATTTTTTTGTAACATTTTCGTTATAGAGGACGCAGCAGGAAGAAAAGCAGATGCCAAATCGGGAACGCTTTCGCTTAATTGCAACCTGCAACGGTACTAAATTCGTGCTTTGCACTCATTAAGTACCGGCAGGCGCAAATATCCCTCTTTGCCATCTGCTTTTCTTCCTGCTGCTGATTCATCTATAAAGACATCAATGGTATATTCGATGTTTCCTTATGAACAATATCACTCAATTTGGAAAAATTCGATTTCGTCAACTGTCTCCTCTTCAAAAATCAAACGTACAACCCAGTCTCCACGTTCTTCACCGGTACTAAATGACATACCACCCCATTGGGCCGTAAAATTGCCATTATAAGAAAATCCGTTATCCTCTAAAGCCAATCCCGCTTTCCATACTTCCATTCCGGGACAAACTCCAAGCAGCCTTACGGAATCTAATTCCATGTTTTTATAGTACATGCAATTATCATATTCCTCCATATATACTTCCACACCATTATAGTATCCTCTCGTTGCCGCCTCTTCATTAAAGAGCTGATATTGGATATCAAATCTTTCATTTAATTTTTCACGAACCTGCTCACGACCCATTCCCTCCATAAATATCTTGCCAATATCAACTACTTCTTCATCAGAAGGTTCCCTTGATAATTCCATTTCCATATCCCATACTCTGTCATAGGCAAGTACCTCTGCCAAATTATCCCTTGTAATGGCATAGTTTCCCTTTAATTCAATAGGAATCTGTTCTTTGTACTCTTCTATATAGGCATCTGCCTCTTCATGGGATATTCTTTCTCCATTATACATTCCTATATACTCGCCGTATGGACTGTCAGTTGTATCATCAAGTACATACATAATTTCATCCTGTACATTTACATACTGCACATCTTCATCATATTGATAAACCTTTATACCCATATATTCTCCTGTAGAGTATTCATCCTCCAACACAAGACAGCTTTCTTTCTCATAGTAAAAATTCGAAAAGTCAAAATAGAAAAATTGTATATCTGACGGACTGTCTTGATAGGTTACAGGGCGTACCGTCCCGTCAGAAAAGGAAAACAACAATCCACAATAATCTCCGGAAAGAAATAATTCCGGTATTTCATCTTCATTTAAATAAATAATGGAAAATTTTATCTCCTCCGTTACAGGTCTTCTCTCACTGATATCCAGCCCAAAAGAATTGTAGTTACTATTAAAAAACCAGTTTAGCATATCTGCCATTGATGGGTATTGTTCTCTTATGACTTCCATATCCTCACTATGTACTGCAATGAGGAAATCACAATAGGCCTCCTTCCATGGTGCTTCTTCACTCTCTTCGTTTTCTATCTGTTTTCCTACTTCCCTGTCTGTATTTCCCTTTTTATTTGTGCTATATATGATACCCAAAATCGTCACAGCACAAACTTCAACCACCAGTAAAACAATAAGAAAAACGATCTGCCACTTTACCGTTGTTTTCTTTTTTTCAACGACACTGTCTGGTATTATATTTTGGGGACTTCCGCAATACCCACAGAATTTTGCCCCATCTGCAATTTCTTTTCCACACTGACTGCAAAACATGTGTTTTCTCCTTCATTTTCTTTTACATTTCCAAATCTGCAACTATATTTTCTACCGTAATAGCCTTCGACTCTATATCCGTTGCTCTATTCAAATACTCATTCATCTTATTTTCCGCCTCTTCCGGAGTTACAGTTTCTCCATTCATTTCTGAATATTCCGGGGACTGAATATCAGAACATATGTAGTTCACTTGTGAGGTTGTTGCGTTCCCATTAAATTGAAAAACATATAAAAACTGTACTGCACCTGCATTACTTACTCCACCAAGTAATATCAAACCTTCGCCAGCAATCAAATAATACGAATCCCTTTCTCCACCTAAAAATGCATCGGAATCAAATAAACTAGATGCCACTGAAACTGCTTTTATTTTGCCCTCCACATATGTAAATACCATTCCTGCTAATCCATCTTCCAATAAAAGTTCTGGTATCTCATCATCATTGAGCTGCACTAAGGAAAAACTAATTTCCCCCTCATAGTCTAATACATCTCTATGATAATCATAAGCCTCAAAAAATCCTGCAACATCTTTTTCCGATTCGCTAAATTTCTGTGCTATCGCATCCATATCTCTATTCATAACAGCATTTAAAAAGTCCTGATATGCAAATCTCCATGCTTCCGTTTCTATCATGACAGGCTCTATAATAATTGGTTCCATAGCTACTGAATCACTTTCGATTTGGATTGTCTCTTCATAATCATTGTAATATTTTTTAACCACCTTAACTTTATGATCACCTTGCTCTAAAAAAGGTATCCGGTAAGTGTCCTTTCCACTATTCCCCTCATCTGTCAAATAAGTATCCTCTACCTTAACATCATCCAAATAAAACTCTGCACCGCTTGGCACGGAAAAACATACATCCTTTACAATCTCATCACTAAGCACAAGATCCAGTACGATGGTTCCGTCCTTTAGCGCATCTGCATTAATAAATGTAACATCCTCATAATCTTCGTAAAACTCTTTTGTAACCTTAATGGAATGGGGACCAACAAACATTACAGGAATCTGATAGGTCACCATACCATTTTCGTCCGCAGGCTGATCTTCCAGTTTTACCTCATCTAAAAGCACCTCTGCACCCTCCGGTACACAAAACTCCACGCACTCAACTATGAATGCATTCTTTACAATCTTCCAAGCAGGGAAAAAGACTGCCCTTTTTTCATCCTGTTTTTCAAGGATATAAGTATTTCTAAAGACTTCCTTTCCCTTATCATTTGTAAAACTAATCTCATATTCTTCTTGATTTTCGTCATCGGATATTTTTTCAATGGTATAATCCTCAATACCTGAAAGATATGCATCTGCCCATTTGACATAGTCTTCTTCACTTAAATCTGTATTTTCCATATTCATATACTGATAAGCACTTTCCCATTTCCGGGACTTAATGGTTTTTGCATATTTGTTAATATATGCCTTTGCACCTGTACTCCATATACCAAAGCCAATTCCGGCTCCAATAACCATTATCAGGGCAATCACTGCAACTATAATCCCTGTTCTCATTGGTTTCTTTTCAAAATTCTTTTCAGATTTCTTTTCAGATTTCTTTTCAGTTTTCTCTTCAAGTTTATCTTCTTTAACCGTTTCTTCTATATCCGGTACTGTTATTTTCTCTCCGCAATATGGGCAGAACTTTGCGGCATCATCTATTTCCTTACCACATTTATTACACTTCATTTGTATACCTCGCACATTACAATTTTAAAAATACTTATTCATTTACCAAATAATGCAGCATATTATTTATGATGTTATCATACAGCTCTTTATTTTCCTGTGAATAAATGATTTCAAATCCGTACACAAGATTGGAATCTATACGATAAGCCTTGTAAACAATATCTGTACCGTCAACATAGGAAATACAACAATAATTATCCCCAATATATGTATAGCTTGCCTCAGGATACCCATTTACGATGCTTTCCGGCGTATCGAGTGTATCATTATTGTAACCGACTGCCTTTAGGCAGGCACCCATATCGTTATTAAATAAAGCCCCTTCCTCATAACCGGATTCCTGCTCACTTTTAGAAAATGATGCGGGAATTAATAAACTGTATCCAAATTCGTAGTTTGTATATATCCAATCCGCCTCAAACGAATTATTTACATTTTCCTCAGATACATCAATAAGCTCGACATTTTTCATAGAGGATAACCCTAATTCATCCAATTTTAATTTAAGATCCTGAACGGAAATAGGATTATCATCCACATATAAGCTGTCCACAGTCTCTAAATCATCATAATCTGCGTCTGTATCTTCCATGTAAACATGAAATACTTCATTTATCTGTCCCGCTTCGTAATCATAATAATGACGCTCTCTATACTGGTAGCCTGTCATATCAGTAATGCACAATTTTCCCTTTCTATCTACATACTGAATATCAAACATCCAGCCACCTTCGTATAATGGTGTAACTGTATCGTCTACACATGTGTACACAATCATATCCCATTTCCCCATATTGGGGTACAGATACTGCAGCACCAATTCCGGCACATCATCTTCATCAATATATGCCAATCCATACCGGTACATGTAAGAATTATCATCATACTCCACTCCGGAATCATAACCGGAATATATACGCTGATACTCCTGACTTTCCTGTCTGATAAAATCACGATACAACTCTTTCCATGGTTCTGTACGAATATCCAAACTATCAGTTATAATATCCTGCTCCTTTTCTGTATTCTCCACCGTAGTAGCTGTATGTTCCGTAGTTGCTTTCTGCTCCTGTTTAGAGGGGGCTTCTGATGTATTTTTTGAACACAATTGTATAACCAGAAAAACGAAACATCCTATCAATAAAATTCCGGTAACAGCAATTGCAATCATTCCAACCGTTTTTTTCCCCGTTCCTTTTGGTGCAGATTCTGACACATTCTCCTGAGCAGCAAAGGGTTCTCCACAATATGGGCAGAACTTTGCAGCATCATCTATTTCCTTACCACATTTATTACAAAACATATATTTTCTCCTTTAAAACAAAAAGATGTTAATAAGTAGAAATGGGTTGGACATTATCTATCTGACTTTCTAACAACAAATCCTCACCGGCAGCATTCACCAAATATAAATCAAAGTTGACTGTGTCTCCTCCATTTTCCTTCGTATAGAAACACAAGTCTGTATTAGTCAGATAACAATTAGCAATATCGGTTCCAATTTCCGTTTCCTGATTCTTTTCCAAATTGTACCAATATAAAACATTTCCCTTTTTATAAAGAACGTCACTTTCATTTTCGTTAGTTCCTTCTTCAGTCCTTTTACCAACCCATTCATCAATCTCTTCTGCCAATATATTCAGCTTGTCATCCTTATACATTATATATTTCTTTGATTCACTATTATAATAATATAATCCATCATATTTTATCTTGCTTAAAATCAACTCACCCTCATCCATTTTCTCTTCATTTACATAAAAATCTCTACTATACGCTATACCATCCTCATTATACTCATTCGAATCTATAAAATACCATAAATCATTTCCTATAAGCCCCCACGATGACACACTCCCATATTCAATCTCATCATTCTCAGGACTAATCGTTACATTTTTTCCCTCAATGGATCCATGCATCAACCCTTTCTCACACATATATCCAAAATCTGTTCCAGCCTCATTGAAATAAATTTCACTAATATATTCATCTTCCAGTATCACTAAATCAGCATCCTGCAATGCCAATGCATAATAACTTTCATCGAACGAATCAAAAGCGTAATTAATTTCACTTCTTGCATCCTCTACTGTTACCACGCCGTCCCATTCTTCATCAGAATAATAATTACTGTAACTATCTTCCTCCTCTTCTTCCATCTCCAATTCCCAGTTCCACCTTGCACTTTCAACAATTTCAGACTGTAAAACCCTAGGCATATCTCCTGGGTCTTTCATGGTAAGAACACAATACGCATCTGCTGTTGCTGCCTGCTCTTTCTTCAACAGATAATCTTCCTCTGGTATATTCATAGAATTATATTTGTCACGCGACCATGGTGTATCAGCCGTCAGGCTTTCTCCTAGTTCTGTCGAATTCTTGCCATCAAAATAAAAATAATGATAAATATTGTATGTATATTCTTCATCCAGCAGCCATAAATCCGGATTTGATGTATCATTTTTTATAAAGTCACCCATTTTCACCTTTTGCTCCTCAGCTACAGCATAATAAATCTCACCGGAATTAAAACCTTCTGAAATCCATTCTACATTTTCATCAATTAAACTTTCTCCCTTTTTTATACTATATTTGTAAAACTCTCCGTCACTATTGATATAGTAATATATTCCCTTATCCTTTGCCGTGTCATCAAAAGAAACTATATCTTTTTCCAACAGTTTTTCGCCATCTTCTTGATGAATATATAGTTTATCCATTTCATCGGCATAGCCATCATATTCAGAACCATATACCGTTTCACATGTTACATATAACTCATCTTCTTCATATATAGCAGAATCTATGTTTTCTTCATACGAATCTTTCTTCATTGTGGAAAGATTATATATATTTTCCTCTTCACTTCCATATTTTTTATACGAAATATAAGATTCTCCAATCTCCTTATAAGAAGAAACATCCGTATCAATCAATATCGGTTCTTCTTCCAGATTATCCATTGAGAGGCAGTACAAATCGTATCCGAGACTTTCATATGTGTAATATTCCTCCTCAATATCTTCATCATAATATAAAGTAATCTCTCCCTTTAATTGATCACTGTATAGCAACATGTCTTTATTCCCGCAGTTAACCACGGATACCCTGCATGAATCCCACCAATCCCTTAACTTGCCCCAAAACTGCTCCCATGAAAGATTTTCTCTTGTATATCCCTCATCATCAAAATCAAACTCATAATCATACTCCCATTCACCAGATTCATAGTAGGTCTTAGCCTTTTCTTTCACCTCCCCATAATAATTCTGAGTTAACTGCACACTTTTTCCATCTTTATCTACAATATAGTATTCATCATCTTTTAAATATACTATTTCGTTTAGCTGATATTCCGGTTTATCTTCTTCTGTCTTGTCCTTTTTACCTAATGTTGGTCGAACTAGAAAGCCAATTCCAACTATACAGAAAAGTACAATCATTACAATCCCAGACAGTACCCATTTTCTTTGGCGACCTCCTTTTTCCTTATTATCAAAATCAGAAGCCTTATCCAAATTAATTTTGTCTCCACATTCCGGGCAAAACTCAAAATCTCCATTTAACTTTTTTCCACAATTAGGGCAAAAAGAGATTTCTTCTTCCATAATCTGTTTCTCTGTAAGCTTTCTCCCGCACCGTTGGCAAAATATTGAACTATCCTCATAATCAATCTTACATTTTAGACACTCTTTCATATGTATTCTCCTCTTCAAAATCACAAAGCAATCGTATATATTTACAATATGCATGACCCCTTAGTAGCTCTTTTTATTTCCACAATTCATGCAAAACTGGGCATCTGCTTCATTTTCCTCTAAACAACGCTTACAAGTCCATTTGCTTGGAACCGCTACCGGTGCCGGTGTTGGTGTTGGTTTACTAACGGGCTTATCATAAGAAACCGTATTCACTGTGACAGGACCATCCGCTGCGGCTCTGGAAAGCATGGATGTGGAGCCATAGGTCGCAGTGGCAGAATTATTGCCCTGTTGCATTTTCATTAACTGTTCCGTGTTATATGCTATTTTCGCAATATTTTCAGCCTGTTCTACCTTCATTCCCTCACTGGCAAGACCCATTTCAATAATAACCAGCGCAACAATGAACACCAGAAATCCAATTCCCCCATTATCAATAGCTGATCCAATCAGCCACGCAATTAAAAATGCTACAACAACTCCTACAATCAGTGAAAAATCCACCATAAATCTCATTACTTTTCTATGCATATTCTTTCCCTCACTTTCTTTTGTATCACTTTTTTAGTTATCCGATTTTATTTCCACATTTAACGCAAAAATTAATCCTTTGTTCATACCTGCTCCCACAGTTATTACATACACATCCATCTTCCTGAATATTTACCGACTCACCATCTTTTCCAAGAATAGAATTCGTCTGTTCATCTATATCCTCTAATTGTTGCTGCAGCTTATTTAAGGTTTCCTTTTTCTCCTTTATGCTCTGTAGCTCTTCTTCTACCTTGCACACTTCAAAGCTGTTTGCATCCCACAGGATATATACTTTGTTTCCCAGCTCCTGCATTAATCGTTCCATTGAACTTCTTACAGATTCCATGTGTGTATTGATTTTTGCCTTTTCTACAGAGGAACTGGTTTTTACCGTTACCGTTGTTATTCCTTTATTAATCTTTGACTTCACTGTGTCAAATGCATTACTCTGCATAAGTCTCCTCCTTTCCATCGATTTAGAGTATATACCTTACCTATTTATATCTCTCACATTGTTTTATTCATTTCCTCCTGTTTCCAATTAAGCACAAAAAAGCACCTAAGAAGACACACATATATCTATGTGTATCTTCTTAGGTGCTTTCTATAAGCCTGATTATTTTATTCTGAAAAAAGGACACAATTAGCCTGTTGTGCTGTTGTGCTGTTGTGCTGTTGTGCTGTTGTGCTGTTGTGCTGTTGTGCTGTTAGCATTATCTTTTTTTGCATTTTATCTGTCAACCCCTTTTTTCATGTTTTTTATTTTATACATATCTCATACATTTTGCAAGATTTTTCATGAACTCTTTCTCATATTTCTTTGATTATCATTTTATATAGACGTCCCAGTTCACCAAAAAAACATTTTATTTATATCCTCATCTATGTTATACTATTGTAGACTATGATTTCGATAGATATAAAAGCATTTGCAAAACTCCATTTATGAAAGCCAAAGTTGTACATAATAAACAATCCATAAGCAAGGGCACTTTGGAGCCGTCGGTACTTAGGTGCCGTTATGCGGCACCTTATGTACCGCTACGTGCGACAAGTAGTGCAAACGTGCCCTGCGTTGAATTGTTTATTATGTACAACGTATCTTATGGAAAATAGTTTTGCAAAGTCTTAAACAGATATACTAAGAAAGGAAGGTACGTATTATGGACGGTTATGATGATTACGAAGAACTTACTCCGGAAGAATTAGAACAGGAACGCCGAAGAAAAGCTGCCGCAAGAAGACGCCGACTTGAAGCAAGAGAACAAAGACGCAAAAAGCGCAGACAGGAAGCAATTATCAGATGTTCCTTACTATTGCTGGCAGTGATACTGGTAATATTCATCATTGTTAAGATTATATCAGGTATTGTAGGCAGTATTAGCGACAAAAAGGAAAAAACGACAGAAGAAATTACAGAACAGATTACCGAGGAAGAAGTGATTGCAGAGATTGATGAATCAATCATAGCAAAGGATTTACCTGCAACCAGAGAAGATGCATTGGAAATGATAAAAGGATTTGCGGATACGGATTCAGAGTATAAAGATATATATGATAACGCCGCAGTATTTTCTGATGATTTATTACGTTATGTTGCGGTAAACCCTGAGATGAAACGTTTTGTAATTGATTATATTGCAAAAATCAGCATTGTATTTGAAGGAAACTTTACACTTACTACTCCGGTTGAGGAAGTACCTTTGTACCTCCAGTTTGATGAACAATGGGGATATGCAGATTATGGAGAAAGCGTCATTGCCATAAGAGGTGCCGGACCTGTTTGTTTATCCATGGTTTATACCTATATTAAGCAGGAGGGTTCCCAGAATCCAATAAAGGTTGGAGATATGGCAATGAACAACGGTTATCTCACGGAAGAAGGAGGTACTGCCGACGTACTATTTACCGATGGTGCAGCAAATTTAGGTCTGAAGTCTCAGGAAATGGCTGTTGACAAAGACGAAATGATAGATGCCCTTGCAAACGGGAAACTGCTTATATGTGCGGTTAATTCCGGAGATTTTACAAAAACCACTTCCTATATCGTTATCAAAGATTATAAGAGTGGTCTCTTCCTTATAAATGACCCAATGAGCGAAGCAAGAAGTAAAGTAGGCTGGGATTTCCCTAGATTATCTTCCCAGATTGCTAAAATGTGGGTATTAGAAGACGGTGGTGATTCTGTGGCTCCTACCGGCGATGGTAGTAATACCGATACTCCTGTTGAAGGAGACGGGGGCACTACACCTTCCGATGAAGGAGATGGCACTCCTGCTCCCGAGGATGGAGGGAATGGAGAATAATATAATTCCCGTTTTACAAAATGACAAAATATAGCTTATAAAAATAAGTTGTACAGAATATACATTCATAAACAGCGAAAGCCTGCCTTACAATGAATGGTATATTTATGTACAACTTATTTTTTATGAAACAGTTTTTGAAATTATTATTCTATTCATCCAATCCATGCTTAACTGCGTATACCGCAAGCTGGGTCCGGTCCTTTAATTCAAGCTTTTCTAAAATTCTGGATATCTGATTTCTTACAGTACCTTCCGCTAAGAATAATTCCCCTGCAATTTCCCTGTTATCATATCCTTGTGCTACCAATCGAATCACATCCTTTTCCCGATCAGTAAAATGAATATCCTCATCCATATCCCTATGTTTCTCCTGACTACCGGACTGTCCCATTTGCTTACGCATCACACGATAAACACC
The DNA here is from genome assembly GCA_051880415.1 of Lachnospiraceae bacterium. Lineage (GTDB taxonomy): Bacteria > Bacillota > Clostridia > Lachnospirales > Lachnospiraceae > CAG-590. The sequence continues at coordinate 51,900 of JBJENX010000061.1, forward strand.
ATCTCCAAAAACACTCATTCCACCATATACACTTTTTACGGATGCAATGACCTTTTCGTCTTCCATTTCTTTTAAAATATATCCGTCAGCCCCACTATCCAGTGCTTTTTCAATGGTTTCTTCATCATCAAATGTTGTTAAAACCAAAACACGGACCTTCGGACAGGCTTCCTTAATGGCACGAATCCCATATGCACCGTCATAATCCGGCATACGCATATCCATAAGAACAACATCCGGTTCATATACTTTACATTTTTCAAAAGCTTCTTTTCCGTTTTCAGCCAGTGCCACCACTTCAATAGATTCTTCCAATTCCAGAACTGCCTTAAGTCCCTGTCTTAAGATCATAATATCGTCTGCAATTAATACCTTAATCTTCTCCATACGTCCTCCCATAATACACTTCTTATCAGACATTTGCGAAACTAGGAAAGAGGAATTTTAACTCTGGTCAAAAATCCTTCACCCTTTGCAGATATAAAACGAACTGTACCATTTACATCATTTATACGCTCTTTAATTCCTCTGATGCCATTGTTATCAACTATCTCCTCACAGCCCATACCATCATCACCTATAATCACTTCTATATCCTTGTCATGGAATCTTAATATAATCTCGATTTTTGAAGCGTTGGCATATTTCAGTGTGTTTGTAACAGACTCCCTTACCGTATCGTATATAACCTTTGACAAATGGGAATATGCCTGTGAATCCTCACCCTGAACCGTAACCTCAACCTTTATTTCCTTTATCTGATTGGCAAGCTGCATTACTCCCTGGGTTACCAGTTCATAAGAGGCCTCCTGACGCAGCTGATTAATAGATTCCCGAAGCTCCTTTATTCCCCGTCCGGTAAGCTCCCTGGCAGCTTTTATATATTCCTTTGCTTCCTCCTCTTCATGCTTTTGCAGGGACACATCTGCAAGCTTCATATAGGACTGGATCATGGTCAAGGTATGTCCCGCCGTATCATGAACCTGTTGGGCAATTCTGTTCCGTTCCTGTTCCAATAAAAGCTTTTCATTGGTAATGGCCAATTCTTTTCTTAAATCCAAAAACTTATATTTTACCGTAGCCAGCATTACAAGAATAACAGATACTGCAAACCCAAGGGGTGTAACATCTAATGCTGACTGTACAATTCCTGATACATAAAAAATATTTATGGTTACCGGTATCAACACAGAAATTATAATCAGAATCCTCCCATTGCCTCTTAATCTTTTATATAAAAGAACAGCAGCCAATACTACAAATATATAAGTTACAATCACATTGGTATAAAAGAAAATGCCATGCTCCACCCTGTCAATGGAAAATGATTTATAATAAAGATGATGCAGGTTATTTGTTGCCACACATAAAAAATGAAAAACAGATAAGGATAAAGGGACATACTTTACAAGTCCCGCTACTTTTCCTCCATTATAGGTTACCGCAAAATAATATAAAAATGTTCCTGTAAAACAGATGCCTATGTTACCAATTACATAAGAAATCCCAAGCTCTATATCATTAGAGGATAACAAAATTAACAGCTGGGACACACACCAAAGGGCAATCATTCCCTGAAACATCAAATATGCGGTATTTGACACTGTTTTTTCTCCACGAAAGAACAGTGTGGCCATACTGACCAACACTGTTCCCGTTACAATTATATATATGCTTCCTAATAAAAGCGCCATATTATTCTCCCTCTTTTTCCTTCTTTACTGCAATAAGTACCATGATTACTCCTGCTACAAACATATACACCCACCATGCAATGCTTAACCAGAATTCTCTTGTAATATAAAATGCGATTAAAAGTAATGTTATGGATGAAATAACTACATATAATCTGTTGTTTTTCATAGCAGCAATAACAGTAATCATAAATGCAACAATTCCTAAAACCAAAGCATCCGTAATGGTTCCGCAAATGAGATTAAAGAGCAACATATTTCCTAACAATCCACAGGTTACAATTAACTGTACCACTTTTAAATCCTCTTCCTTATCATACCAAATAAGTGCAGAAAGAACAACGCAAATTCCCATTAAAACAAAAGCAATATTTCCATAAACAGAAGTCTCACAAAGACCAATTTCAATCATAAAACTCATTACCACAATCCATAACATGGTATAGATCTCCTGAACCAGATAGCAGACCCTTGCACAAATCTTCATACCCTTGCTACTGTCTGAGTCCTTTGAGATAATACGATTTAAAACAAGTAATAATATAGTCATAGTAGCGGTGCTCATAACATACACCTCAAACTCAGCCTGTGCAGCAAACTGGGCAAAGATAACTGCCATATTTGTCATAACAACTGTAACTCCGTAATCTGCCACTTTTTTCTTGATAATAAGCTTTACCAGCACGGGAATTATCATTGCCAGGGTAGCAAAGAATAATCTTGCAGATAAATTCATATCAAATAATTCTGTCATCTTACTTCCACCTGTAAAGGCTAAGAAAAAATATCCTAAAAATGCATCCCCTATATAAAACAATGCCGTTTCTGTTTTCTTAAGCATCTCTTTCCGTCCCACAAGCACGGAGCCTGTCAGGGATCCGGCTGCTACTGCCAACAGGCAGAACTGCTTTGCGGCTTCCGGCAGATACTGCCATGCCTGCCGTACAAAAATACATCCCGCTACCAGTATAAATGCTACACCAACCACCATCATAAAAGTTACAACTGAATTTTTTTGTTTCTTTTCCATGATAAACACCTCTTTCTTAATTCATATCCTTTCTCATGTTTCAGTACGCTTATTTCTTCGTAACTGTTATTTCCTTTGATGTGTTTATTTTATGAAAAAATAATTTCTTTGGTTAGATGTCATATGTCATTCATATAAAAAAAGGACAGTGACATTTGTCACTATCCCTCTCATTCCTTTCCTTCTAAGCTAATGCCCCGTCGTTTACGCTCACCATCCATAATTTTATTTGCCGTTAACTTCTCACTTTCATTCATCTTTTCTACAGCCGTTTCATCATCTGTGGTTGTCGCCTCTCTCGCGTGGCCAATTATAGAATCATCAGCAAAGTTTTCAAAAATTTCAGTTTTGCGATGAAGCAGCTCCATTATTTCCTCATCCACGGTTTTTTCCATTAATAACCGGTGCACAATGACTGACCTTGATTGTCCCATCCGGTAAGCTCTTGCCACCGCCTGGGTTTCTAAAGAAGGCTTCATTTGGGGTTCACAGAAAATAACAACACTGGCAGACTGGATATTAAGGCCTACACCTCCGGCCTGTATCTGGCTTACTAAAGCTGCTCCTGAGGATGCCTTAGACAAAGCATCTATCATTTCCTGACGTTTAGCAGAAGAAACACTTCCGTCAATTACACCTACACAATCCTCCCCTAAAAGAGCTGCCACTTTTAACAGGGTATCCTTAAAGAAGGAGAAAATAATAAGCTTACGGTCACTTGCTTTTGCTTCCCCACATATTTCCAATAATCGTTTTGCCTTGGAGGACAGGTTTAAATCATCCAATTGCCATGAGACCTGTCTGGCCTGCATAAAATTATCAGAAATAAGTGCTTTCTCATATTCTATGGTCTCCTCTTTATTCATGATGCCCCATTGCTCTTTTTCTACCAGCTCCGGCAATTCCTTTAATACATCCTCCCTCACACGACGAAGATAGACCGGTGCAATCTTTTCCTTAAATTTTCCGGCATCGGATAACTGCTTCATATTCTTTATCTCATCATAGATATCCTGACGGAGACAACTGATTAAAAACTGCATTTCCTCTACTTTATTTTCCAAAGGAGTTCCGCTCATTAACAATATTTTATCCGCCTGCTCCATCACCTTACATACTGACTTTGTTCTTTGTGCAGCGGGATTTTTAATATAGTGGGCTTCATCCACTACTAAAAAATCAATCCTTTCCCCCTCCGGCACCATAACCCGGTTTAAGGTTTCATAGGTGGTAATTGCAACACCCCCCTTTGATATCCACTCATACATTTCTTCATCCCGGTCATCTCCGTATATTTCCATAACCTGCAAGGAACTGTTATTTCGTATTTCTCTCGTCCAGTTCACAACAACACTTAAGGGACATACTACAAGAAAATGGGTGCCCCCGGTAGCAGCCAGGTGGCACATTGCGGCAATCGCCTGCATGGTTTTTCCAAGTCCCATTTCATCCCCCAACAATACTTTCTCCTGATGTAAAATATACTGGGTTCCAAATACCTGATAACGACGGAGATTGGCATTTAATAATTCAAGTTCTAAAGAATATCCGGTGATACTTTTAATTAACTCTTCAGCTAAAGGATTATCTCCTGTTATTCCCCTTACATTTTTTCTAAAACTACCCTCACCATACTGATTTTTATCTACAATGCTTTCCAATAAGGCATAATATGGTGCTGAATTTTCTTCAAAATCCTTCCAGGGATTCACTATTTTATTTCTATAAAGTGTCTGATAATCCTTTAAAACAGTATTTACATTCTCTTCATAATTGTCCTGTAGCAGCTTTTCAAATTCTTTACCGGCCAAAACAGCCTCTTCTTTTTTTGCATTTCCGGCAAATGCCCATTTTAACGGAGCATTCATCCTCTTTGCTATACTACCGTATTTTTCCAGCACTCCATTTCCTTCATGATACAGTGAATCTGCAATTAAGAATACCTGTTGTTTCGGAAGAATATCACTTAGATTTCTTACCAGTCCGGTCATAGCAGTTGTTTTTTGCTCCGGGGTAATCATTACCCTTGTTTCTTCCAAGGTTTGCTTATAAACCAATCTAACATTTTCATAAATCTTAGAAGCCATGGATTCACCAATGCCATTAATTTGTTGTATTTGTGAGACAGATTTTGAATATAATTGTCCTACAGTACATATTCCGGCATTCTTTAAAGCAGCAATCCGAATACCTTCTTTATCTATATTGATGCATTCCACATCCATGGTATCCAGACGTCTTCCGGCTTCCTCCTGCCTAAGCTGTTCATATAACTGAAATACCTTCTCTTCTACACTGTTTTTTTCGTCTATTATCTTTTGTAATGCTGTATGAAGCTTTATCACCTTATTATAAGCTTCCTTTGCATTTTTCATTTCCTGTTTTGAAAAGGTTGCCATTATATTACTCCCCTTGCTGTTTTATCCATATTATAGCCATACACACCTTAATCTGCAAGATGCTCCTTCCTTATACTTTACAGGGGGAGTAAAGGATTATTCCGCCTCCCGCAGCTGCTCCACGATACTCTCCCCACGGAAGAAATGATACACCACATAGGGAACCAGGATTCCAATAATTAAGAAAATCGGTGTCACAATGGCAATCGGTGTCATTGTGAAATGATACCGGAAAAACCAGAACATATTGCTTAACACATCTCCCATAAAGGTGCTTAATATACCACAAATGATAAGAGACAGTAAAATGGTCAATATGGCATACCAGCCTCCTTCATAAACCAGCATTTTCTTAAGCTGTTTCTCGGTCATTCCGATGGACTTAAGCATGGCAAATTCCCGTTTTCTTGTCATGATGGAAGTAACCATTGCATTTAGGAAATTAAGCACTCCAATCATTCCCACAATGATACAAAGAACACTTCCCACCACGGTAAACATCCTGCAAAATTCATTGAAATCCTCCACATATTTTTGTTTGGAATCATAATCCAAAGAAGGGTCCACCTTCGTGGTATAGTTTTTTATAAAGGACTCCATATCCTGTTCCGCATTCTTTCTGACATCAAAATCATAGGTCATTACAGCATCCGTCTTCGTATCCTTTTTAAATTGATCGGCACCCAGCACAAATTCTGCATTACCGCCATGCCGGTATCCTAAAGGATATGGAATTGCCACTGTCGCTGCCACGGTATAGGTCTCTTCCCATGAATCCACAAGCCGGTTTTCCCATGCATCATCAGGAAGCTGTTGTGCTTCTTCATCGGTGAGCACTTCTCCGGTTTTTACATTGTAAGATTCCCATATTTCATAATGCAGGGTAATCTCATCTCCGGTTTTTACGAAATTCGATTCTTCTATTACATTGTCATAATCATCCACATCATAAGCCGCAAGAATGTAATTTTCCTGCTCCATGACCTTTGAAATATCTCCATCAATTACCTTTAGCCGGCTAAGAGGAAGCTCCTCCATTCCGCTAAGGGTAATATCATCCCAAATACCATCTTCCTTCGTATACCACTCCAAAAGATTTTGTATTTCCTCTTCACCGGCATAGCGGTGATTGTTCCGCAGTACCTCTTCCGTCACCTTTGTAGTAATAGAATGGCCCTTTCCCACACCATAGACGCAACCCTCTTTCTCAATTCCTCCCTGACTACGGATTGCTTCTATCGTCTCCTCTGATACAGGTGTTTCGTCCTGGTATCCCCATTTATATTGGAAATACCCTACACTTCCCACCTGATAATCTGCCACTACCTCCTTTTCCAGATAGGCATCCATATCAAAGCCTTTTACAAATGTTACAACCACATGCAATAAAACAATGGTAAGAGAAAGGGACAATACCACAAGTACCGTCTTTTTCCGGTTCCGGTTCAGATTGGATAATGCCATGCGGTAAATGGAAAATGTCTGATTTCTTTTCTTCTTTCCTCTATGCATTCCATCCCCCTCTGTATAGCGAATTGCCTCAATGGGTGACACACGGCCTGCCATTTTACCGGGCTTAATACAGGAAATAAATACAGTAAACAGAGAAAAGAAAGCTGCTCCCACAAAAATAAGGGGGTTGGCTGTAGCAAAGGTTTTCGTATAATTCATGGTAGACATGATAAACGGTGCTAACACGTTTCCACAGATGAAACCAAGTACCAGTCCGATAGGAATGCCGATTAGAGATAAATAAAACGCCTGCCGGTAAATGATCCTTCGAATCTGCTTGTGTGTGGTTCCAATGGTCTTTAACATACCATAAAAACGAATATCATTTACAACCGCAATCTGAAAAATATTATAAATAATCAGATATCCGGACAGCATAAATACAATGACTAATAGTACTGCAATCAGAACCGTCATGGGATCCATGGTCTGGCTTATCTGTGCAGACAAATATGCCCAGTTAACACCAATTGCAATATAATTGTCAGCATCCATATCCTCTGACTGGTATCCGCAGTCTTCTAACACCGTAAGCATATCCTGCTCAATATGCTTTGCATTTTTGAAATTCACATTATAATCCCAGGTCCCCGTACTGTCATCCTCTGACACCGGCTGATAATCTGCCAGTTTCTCCTCCACGTAAGACAAAGGTACAACCGCCATGCTGGCCTGTGAAACGTCATCAAACTCCCACCAGCCACACAGTGTAAAGGTATCCGTCACGGTCTGGTTGGCACCTCCAAACAACCCGATATCATAAGTAATGGTAAGCTTCGCACCGAGTTCAGGCTTTACCCCCAAAAGCTCTAACACCTTTGTATCGCACGCCATCTCCTTGGTTCCCTCTTTAGGAAGTCTTCCCTGCTTTGGATAACAAAAATATCCCTTTGCACAGTTCTCATCCATATAACTGATTTCTGTATGCTGCTTATTAAATGGCGCCTCCCCTGGCACTCCCAAAACCAGTCTTTTCCCATCTGATTTGATAAGGGGGTGTTTGGACAACTTGTCCATCTGTTCCTCTGTAACATATTTAAAGGTTCCGTGCATATCGCCACCCACCTGTCGCATTGTCTCCTGTTCAAAGGAATACAGCATGGTTCCGCCTACTGTAAATAATGCAGTAAATAACACCGTGGTCAGAATAATGGCAGCTACCGCCATCCGGTTTCTTGTCTTATTCGCCCGAAGACTCTTTTTTGAAAGGTTGGTGATACATTTCTTATTTGCTACCTTCATGTCATCACCACCTATTCTCTTGTCACAATCTGCCCATCTTCAATACGGATAATCCTGTCTGCAAGCTGGGCAATTTCTTCGTTATGGGTAATCATGACAATAGTCTGATGGAATTTCTCACCGGTAATTTTGAGAAGACCCAGTACATCCTGACTGGTCTTAGAGTCCAGATTTCCCGTAGGTTCATCTGCCAAAATAATAGCCGGTTTACTGGCAAGTGCTCTTGCAATGGCAACCCGCTGTTGCTGACCACCGGATAAATTATTGGGCAAATTGTCAAGCTTGCTCTCTAAGCCTAAAGTCTCAATAATATTATCCACATATTCCTTATCAGGCTTTCCCCCATCAAGCTGCACCGGAAGGACAATATTTTCATATACATTTAGCACCGGCACAAGATTGTAGTTCTGGAATACAAAACCAATCTTTCTTCTTCTAAAAATGGTAAGCTCCTCATCCTTCAAAGAAAAAATGTCCTTTCCATCCACATGGACGCTTCCACCGGTAGGACGGTCAAGACCACCTAACATATGTAACAGTGTAGACTTTCCACTTCCGGATGTTCCTACAATGGCAACAAATTCTCCCTTTTCTACCTCCAGATTGACTCCCGCTAAGGCATGGACCTCATTTTCTCCACTACCATATATTTTCTTAAGCTCTGTTGTTGATAATATGGTCATCCTAATTCCTCCCAGTCTTTTCTTACTAGGTAATTGCGAAACTCAACAAAGTAAATATGCATATTGTGCAATATACCCTACTTTGCGACAGCATTAGGAACGTTAGCCGAGCAAAGTTGGTGTATATTCACAATAGGCATAACAAAGATTAGCTATTTCGCAATCACCTGTTTTCTTACAATACAGATTCTGCCATAGAAATCTTTCTACATTCTTTCCAGAAGAAAATCTATTCTAACAGTTTTGACAGATTTTATTCTCACTACTTACTTCTTCGCCAAGTACACCCCAAACACAGTACCCTCCCCCAGCTTCGAGCTAACCTTAATATAACCGCCTTCCCCGGAGATAATCTGCCTTGCAAGATAAAGACCGATTCCCACACCTTCTTTATTTCTCACTTCGTTTGAGCGGTAAAAACGCCCAAAAATCTTTGCCTGTTCCTCTTCTAAAATTCCGATTCCCGTGTCTGCGACCTCAATACAGACAAACATTTCATATTCTTTTATTCGAAGGGTAACATTTCCCTTTTCTGTATACTTAATGGCATTATCCACTATATTAAGAAGTGCTTCTGTCGTCCATTTCTCGTCGAAATGTGCCTCCACTTCCAACCGTTCCCACAAAAGCTTAAGCCCCTTCTCCTGCGCATTTGGCAATATTTGTCTGTAGACAAATTCTACCATAGGTGCCACATTTTTCTGCTCCGGCAAAAGATTCACGATTCCCGTCTCCAATCTGGACATCTTCACAAGGGAGGAAATAAGAAAACCAAGCTTCCCTGCCTGTTCATGAAGCTTTTGGGCATACTCTCCTTCCTCTCCTGACAGATTCTTTTCTTTCAGCAGCTCCGAATACAGCAGCAGATTTGCCACCGGTGTTTTCGTCTGATGGGAAATGTCCGCAATCAAGGTTTTTATTTTCTCCTTCTCCTCTTTCACATTTCTTGCGGAAAGCTCCGAATCTGCCAGATATCTGCTAAGCTTATTTTCCACTGCAGAATACATGGTTTCATCTAACGTGTCCTGGGTAAATGTTCCATTAATCGCCCTGTCAAGCATCCTGTCCAGATTTTTTAAGATGCGCTTCGTATGACGGCGATATAGAAGCACCGCTATTACAGCAACTGTCATTACTAAAAATACAACCCCCACCAGTATCTCTTCTATCATCTTTTTCTCCCTTCAACACAAAATGCAGGGGATTCCTTTCTGAAAAGAAAATACCCTGCAATCCGCAAATTTTTCATCTCCATCCTTTACTGTCTCACAGCCTCAAAAAATACACCATCACTGCTAATCAGGATTGTATTCGTACCCGTCACATAAAAACTGCTGCCAAAATCATAGGCATTGCTGACATTAACCTGCTTTACTGAATCTGCCGTAATTCCAACAGAATCGAAAGTGATACCTCCATAGTATGTTGAAAAATCATTAGCAGTCATTTCACATTCCTGATAATCCGGTGCATTGGTCACCGCTCCGTCACCTGTAAAACTATCTTCCGAATATACGCAAACCTTGCCAATATATCCATCTGCCTCTTCCTTCGATAGTGCAGTGACTCCCGGCATATAGTATTTTACTACCTCCCATGTTCCGAAATAGTTTCCATCCAAATTACTCTCTGTTTCCTCCTGTTTGGTAACTTCATCTATTGTCTGTGATTCTTCTGTATTACCGCATGCTACCAAGCCGCAAATTGTTACTGTAAGAAGTATAACTGTTAATATTTTTTTCATTTACATTTCACCCCGTATCATTTTTTTCAAGTATATTGTATAGTAATCATGAAGTCAACCTTTCCTGACAACCATAAGAAAATCTTCATAAAAGATGTTACTTCTCCCATACATATCCAATTCCGTATACCGTTTTAATATATTCGGTGGCAGATAACTTATCCCGAAGCCGCTTGACTGTTACCGACAAAGCATTTTCATCCACATATTCTGCTCCATCTGACCAGATGCGGTCTACTAACTCACTTCTTTTCAATGTAATCCCCCGGTTTTCTACAAACATACGAAGTAATTTCTGTTCTGTTTTGCTAAGTTCAATCAGACAATTATCCTTTTTAAACTCCATACGTTCAAAATCAAAACAAAAATTATCAATACAGATTGGACCTTGTTTTCCAATTTCCCCATCTGCCATATCCTGTTGTCTTAACTGCACACCAACCCGGGCACGAAGCACTGCAAGACTAAAGGGTTTGGTAATATAATCTACGGCACCATTTTCCAATCCATAAACCATGTCGGCTTCCATATCATTTGCTGTAAGCAGAATAACGGGCACGCTACAATGTTCATGCAATTCCTTTAAAAAATCAAATCCATTTCCATCCGGCAGATTCACATCCAAAAGAATCAGGTCAAAATGTTCCTCCTGCATATAGTCCTTCTTCTGCCTTGCCTCCATCAAAGTTCCACAGGAAAATACCTGTACATCTGACCTTGTCAAAGCACGACACAGTCCCTCCGCTAAAGTTGTATCATCCTCAATTATCAAAATTCGCTTCATACAATCTACCACACTTTATCTTTTTTAAATGTAATTGTAACATACATTGTTTATCAAAACATCTGAATTTTATATTAAGAATTTCTGTCAAAATAAGATTGTGCTAACCTCATAAAGAACCCCCAACCAGCAGTTTTACTGATTGGGGGTTTTAAAATAACATATTCTTACAACTACAATATTTACAATTTTTTAAACCGGTTTACCACTGCAATCAATTCTTCTGACACATTATGATTGATAGTTGTTTCCGTCTGAATATCTCCCATGGCCTCAACCAATTCGCCGGTATCCGCTGCAACTGATGCAACTGCATTGGCACTCTCCTCAATTGATATTGATATTTCACCCATTCCTGCATTCATATTTTGCATGGTGGTTGCCATACCGGAAGCCTCCATGGCAAACCCTCCTATCATTTCATTTAATGCTTCCGTGTCTTTCTGATACTGATTCATTATCTCCACAAAGGAATCGTAGTCTTTCACAACATTATTTTCCATAAAACGCAACATTTCATTTGCATTCTCAACCAATTTGTCTACTGCATTCATAACAAGAACACTAATCTCCTGAATCCCGCTTGCTGCCTGCTGGCTGTTATCAGCTAACACGCGAATTTCGTCAGCAACTACTGTAAACCCTTTTCCGGCTTCTCCGGCTCTTGCGGCTTCAATGGATGCATTTAATGCAAGTAAATTGGTCTGTTCCGCAATATCTAAAATACCCTGGGTAAGCACCTGTATTTTACCAACGCTTTTGCTTTCTAAAACCGCAACTTCCAGCTCACTTTGGATACTTTCTATTACCTCAGTCGTTGATACTTTATTATTTGCAACACTCTCACGGATTGCAGATACACGTTCCTGTAAATCGTTAATCACCTCTACGCCACGATCCGCATCTGCGGTAATATGCTTCGCCTTGTTTAGCACACCGGTACTATTGGTTGCCAGCTCCTGAATGGTTGCAGATACTTCTTCCATACTTGCCGCCAATTCCTCTGTTGAAGAAGAAACACTTGTGACCTTTATATTAGACACATCAACCTTATCAACCACTACATCCATGGAAACCTTTAGTTTGTCTGCACTTTGACGCATGGTAATCATATTATCCTGTAATAATCCCACAAATTCATTGATACCTGATGCCATGCGACCAATTTCATCATTACTGTCTACACTTACTCTGGCTGTTAAATCACCCTCATTGTTCTGAATACTGGTTACAATTTCATCCAGTGTACGACTAACCTTTTGTGTAGGACTGGCAATCATTCTCATAGAAACAATAATTGCTGCGACGGTAACAATCAACGCTACAATCAGTAATACAATATCAAAAATATATGTACCCTTCGTTTTAATACCAATATGATTCAATATTACATTAGCCTGTTCAATCAGCTCGCCCGTTTCCTCTGGCGATGCCTGTTCTAATTTACTTATTGTCTCCTGTAAGGAAGCACTATAACCATCCAATACATTATAGGCAAGTAAATTCAAAAAACACATTAATCCGGTAATTACACCTAAAACAACTAAAATTGTAATAATCTTCTTTGCTACACTTGATTGCCTCTTCTCACTCATGTATTTCCCCCCATATATCATTATCGGCAATATAACATACCCCATTAGTAGGACAACATATTACTTTGTATTAGGATATCACGGTAAGAAGGTTCTTACAAGTAAATATATATTCATGCTTATCATCAATTAAATCAAAAACAGCCATAAATAAAACACCGGAAATCAATCTGCTTTTCCATTATTCTTTTCCATAAAACTTAACAAGAGTATTATAAACAGATGGCTTAAATACCGTATTATGTGTTTCCCCTTCAATCACCTCATATTCTACATTAA
>JBJENX010000062.1:0-16514 GCA_051880415.1 Lachnospiraceae bacterium
CGCCGCAACAGTGATTATATTATCACAAGGTATTTTCTGTGTCAACACCTTTTTTCTAAAAAATCTTGATTATTTTTTTCCATAATAATGAACAACAATATATTGTGTTTCTTGTCTTGCAACCCACATTTTTACATAAACAATACTCTTGTTAAATCACTAATTACATCGACAAATATGTTATGGTTATATAACAATCTGAGTATGGCCGATTCACTAATCTCTTCAATTAACATACTACTCCAACTGAAGGTACTTGTAATAGATAGAAACAGGAAGAATATCCAAATCCATATAAGACCTCTTATGCCTCCCAGCACGCCTCCTCCGACTTTATCAATCCACCTCAGTATAGGTAATTTTGATAAATCTCCAATATGCTTTCCGATAAACCAGAAAATCACTCTGCATATAAGAACCAAAGCCAAAAAAACAGCTGCGTTTAATATCACAACTGCAATAAACATTGCTATATAATCGTACACTCCGCTTACCTTTAGAGCTTCATACATTTCAGAGTTATTATTATTGAGAATAGTCTCTTTTAAAGGATCCGGCAAGGGCAACCCATTAATTGCAGCAACCTGAATTCCCTTTGTCATCTCCTCACCGGTATCCGAATATTGCAATTCATGGGAAATATATTCAGCAATCTTATCATCTATTTTCGTATTTTCCTGTAAGTATCCACTGATATAGGGAGAACAGTATAGGGATATAAAAATACTGGCAATCAGTCCTGTAACAGACAGTATTACACGAAACATTCCCTGTCCCAATCCAACCAGAACGAATATTAAAAATACAATTCCAATTATTAAACATACAATATTCATATCTATTCCTTTACTCTTTGGTGTTTTAGACGAATCACTTCTGATCCACTGTCATACAAAACAATATATCGTTTACTATATCCCGTAGGGACCATATCCCTAACCGTTTTTGAAAATGTATAAGAAAATTTGAGCTTTCCTTTCAGGGTATATATTTTACAATCCGTTCCACCCGTAAATATAATTTCCTCTTCGTTCATTCTTACATTTTCATAATCAATGTCAATATCCTTATCAAGTACCTCATGACCACTGGTGTTATATAACTTCAAAACATATGGGGATTTTTCATCTTCATTCATCAAAACCACCCCCACGTACTGGGAATTATAAACCACGCTTTGTACTTCGCTTTCCAATGGAATCACTGCCTTTTCACTGGATTTCTCCTTCATGGAATATATAATAAACTGGTTATCTCCAAAGGCACAGATTGTATTATTATCAAGAAATTCCACCTTAGGAACAATTGTATCCTCGAACTGATAGCCACCAACAATACGGTCTGCGTTTTCGTTCTGACCAACCTTTCCAAAATTTGATGCCGTCAGTTTACTTTCCAGCTCGCCCTTTTCATTAATTGATAAATATGAAGAAAATAATTTCTCCCCATTTACAGACAAATCTACGTCCAAAGGATATCCATTTTGGTCAATGGCTGTTTTTCTCTCCATAATCTGCCCGCCATTTTTATCATATATATTAATATAATTTTCGTTCTTTCCCTCAAGAATAACCGCAAAGGCACCCTGACCAGCAACAGCAATGTCACAAACCGTATAGGGCATGGTAGTACTGCTAACCTTTCCTTCTTTGTCAAAAATATAAACGTCATTCCCATTCATATCGGCAATGGCAACATAATCTCCACAAACATCTGCCCTGGGCATCTTCATGGCGAAGGTCTCTGTCCACACAGACTCTCCTTTTTCATTCACATATGTTGCCCCATCCCGGCTGTATTTTAGCAGTGATTCCTGATAAGGAACATAATCTACCATGGAAGCATTTGTTACTCCTGTTTCCTCTACCACATCATAGCCGTTATAATTTGCCCCCGGCATAAATACAATACCTGCAAGAATTACAACAACCACAATAAGGCAAATCACGAGCTTACGAAGACCTCCTGCATTTATCTTTTTATGTCTATTCTGAGATGCTTCGTCTTCTTCATCATTTTCACTGTTATTGGGAATCATTCCTTTTACCTTATTTAAAAAAATATCTTTTGAGGATTGTTCCCCATCTTCCTTAAAATAATCTTTCTCTTCTCTGTCCTTTTTCATGTAACCAACCTTTTCTCTTACCAATATAATATCCAAGTCAATCCAAATGCAGTAACATCATATCATATTTTTGGAAAAGGTACTACCCCATTTCTTCAATTCCCACTTGCCACAGTAGGTATTAAAATGGTATCGCCTTCATGAATATCATCTGAATCACTAAATTCATTTGCCTCCATAAGCTCTGCTACATATCCAACCGAATTATACATTTTAAAGCTTATAGATGATAAGGTATCTCCGCTTTGAACCACATAATATTGCGGTAAAACCGGAGCTGCCATGCGGTCATTTTCCGTTTCGGTAATCTTTTCTCCCTCTTTCACCGATGCTCCTTCTGCAAGTCCCGAAGATACTGTATTACCGGTCTCGGTGGTAACTTCTTCCTTCTGCTCCACTTCCTCTGTCTGCTCGTTATAGGTAATGATGCCATTTTCCACAAGCTTTGTCTGAAGCATCTCTAACATTTGATAGTTAGAAAATACTGCCACCCCAAGAGCAAGAACTGCTACCGTTAGACCTGAGCACACTGCTGATAACCGTCTGTTTATTCTCTCAATCTTTGCATTATGTGCCCGTTCCTCCAATATTTTCTTATAATTTTTTATTACTGCTTCATCCTTTTCATCAACTTCGTTAGGTTCTCCCTTTATAGAATCTCTTTTGGATTCTATCATAAAATTCTGCATTGTTTCATTTCTTGCATAATATATATAGTATCCGGTTTGCCTCCGTAACCAGTCTCCCTCTAACATATAGAAGGCATCCTCATTTTCCAATGCATCCATAATATACAGTACCTTGTCCTTGCCGGCAAAATTTTCCATATGCAAGGTTACAATCATATCATTAATTTCTGTGGAGAAACCCATGCGGGATAAAAACCATCCAACAACCTGCAGCTCAGGAAAATAATGTTTTACCTCCTGATATATATAGCTCCATGTTTCTCCGTCAAAGGTTGATTCTTCCAAATCCAGTTCTAAATTCTGGGCAGCCAATGCCCCACTAATAAATACAACCTGTCCATACTCATTTTGGTAAGTTTCACCTACCAGTATAGCCCCTCTTGCATAAGAAGAATTGGGGTTTGCAAGCTGTTTTAAATATGTCATTACATAATCTTCAATGTATATGCGTCGATTGCCGGATGGCGCACCGATTTGTCTGATATTCTTTGGTAATGTAATTCCTGCAAAAATGTTATCTTCTGTTTGTTGGTCTTTGTTATACACAATCTCGGTCATAGCCTTTTCATTCCTTTCCATAGCACGTTATACTCATGACATTTTTGCTTACCTCATAACATATCATGTGAAATGCTCTAATTCTGACGAAATGAAACTATTAACCCGAAAAATGTCCGCAATACCTATTAATATTAGCCACCATTCTACATTTTTCATTTCTTTGATTAAAACAGGTTCAAATTGTTCATACTTTTCATAAACTATTTGTAAGAGGCAGGAGGAAAAAATATGGCTCCGTTCTATTGTAATGCATTTGATAAAAATGCTTCCCTTCAGTTAAAGAAACAATTACATCTTTTAATAAATGAAAAACAGGCAAAGAACAACACCATTGTAATTTTATGTATAGGAACAGATCGGGCAACAGGAGACTGCCTTGGTCCCTTAGTTGGAAATAAATTAAAAAAAGAATTACCATACATTCCCGTATACGGAACTTTGCAAAATCCGGTGCATGCATTAAATTTGGAGGAAACAATACGAGAAATCTACCGAAATCACAAAAATCCCTTTATTATTGCAATCGATGCATCCTTAGGTGTTCCTGAGCATATCGGTTATGCCACAATAAGCCAGAAACCCCTGTTACCGGGAAAAGGCGTAAATAAAAAACTGCCTGCAATAGGCAATCTGTCTATCACAGGCATTGTTAACGTGGCAGGTTTTCCAAATTCTATCTTGCTGCAAAGCACAAGACTGCATACAGTAATGACCCTGGCCGATTGCATTGGAAACGCACTTCACTCTTATTTTATTGATTTTTATTTACCGGCACCGCGATAAGCTTCAATGGCCTCCGAAACTGTATCAGCGGTTCCATCCTCCATGAGGGAAATCAAATCAGCAACCTTGGAAAGGGTGCAGAACTCACCTAACACCATACCATAGTTGTTGGTAATTGCAGTTGATGAAGAATTAATATCTCCTTCTACCAAAGTAATCTGCTGCTCAACGTCCTCTAAATCCATTTTCATATCCTCAAGCTTACCTAACCGGCGGTCATTTACTTCATTGGTTAGAACCTGTTTTGTCTCATTTTCAAAATCAGTCATTGCTTCCTGCTTTTCAAGACTGATTTGTTCTAATTCTTCTTCCAGCTCTTTTAACCGGTTATCATAGGCATCTAACCCATACTGGCTATCATCCTTGTCTTTACTGATTTTATTCCGGATCGCTTTCATCTGTTTTTTATTAGCAGCAATCTGGTCCTTGATGTGCCGACCCTCAAGTAATGTTTCATAACAGGCAAGTTTTACAAAATTCAAAACCAGAACGTATAAAAGACCAACTACAAATAATGTAAGCGCCACTGTAATGGTACATAATAACGTAATCTCCGGCTGGTTGGTGTAAAACACCCTCACAGAAAGTATGTACATAAGAGAAGGCAATGCCAGAAACAGCAATATAACACTTACCAGATTACCCAGTATTTCCAAAATGCCTTTTGGCATAAACATAACATAAAACAATCCGTTTCTGCAAAAAGACGGTACATGCTGTGCCTTAAACAGGGTTTTCATCTCCACCTGTAACTGACGATTCTCCTCAGAAAGATCTGCAGTCTCATAAGATACCCTTTCATCCATGCGTTTACTTTTTGCCCGGTCACGTTTTGCCCGAACACTACGGCTTTTGGATTTATTGGCATCAATCTGATTGTCATATACTTTTTCTATTTCATTTTTTCTTTTTTGAATGGTTTGTGCAATCTCATTCTGAATGGACTTATCCTCTGATGCAATTGCCTTTTTTAAATTTTTTTCCTGATTTCTATATTCTGCCAATTCATTCTTTAACTGTTCCACAGCTTCAAGATCTGTCTGAACCTGATATAAATAATCTACATTTTCATTAAATACATTCGCCTGCATATAATGCCTCTTTTCTTATCTATAATTAATACACATATCCTGTAAAAGACATGAGCATACATGCTTATTTTAACAAACACCCCATATAAATACAACTCTTTTCGACAATTTCCCACAACAGCTTCCTTTAAATTTCACAATCTTTTAATATTTTATTGATTGTTTTTAGCTCTCATCTATTATATACTATTAGTGGGGTATGGCTAATCTTTTCAGCAAAACGGAGGTGGTTACTATTAATATATTATTTTTTCTGACACCAAAAGCAGAAGTCGCTTACTTAAAAGAAGATTACAACTTAAGACAGGTTTTGGAAAAGATGGAATTTCACAAATATTCATCCATTCCAATTCTAAACAATGATGGTGAATACATAGGAACCCTTACAGAGGGTGATATCTTATGGTTTTTCCGCCACAACGATATCGCAACTGCATTAAAATGGCCGGAGAACATCCACTTAAGAGAGTTACCCAGACGTCAGGATTATGTTCCCGTTAATGCCAGTTCCAACATCGAAGATTTGTTATCCAAAATCAGTCACCAGAATTTTGTTCCTGTTGTAGACGATTGTGATAAATTTATTGGAATCATTACCCGAAGCGACATTATCCAATATTTCTGTGAGCAAAAAGCCAAATAAGAGAGAAAGAGAGTTTTATATACTCTCTTTCTCTCTTATTTATTAGCATAAATTATTATAAATATTGTTTTAATGTTTCCGGATCAACCTTGATACGGTTATCCATTGTTTTCATAATATCCTTAATCTGAATCTCTTTATAAACACTACCCATATCCAGATTATATATCTTATTGTAGCTAAAGCCTAATACCATAGGTCTTAATATATCTTTTTCATTCTCTCTGATTACCAGACCTTTTTCATGATTGGTAAGCTCCACACAAACTCCCGGAAACAGAATCTGAATACTATCCACCAAATGCCGAACCATTTCCTCATCATAAACCTCAGGATTACTTTGCAGCATTCTAATGGCTTCTACCTCTGTATGAGGATCTTCTCCCAATCTCATTGCCGTATATTCATCATAGGCATTTGCAACCATTAATACTTTTACTGTATTTGATACTTTAGATGATGCTTTTTCCGGCATATATTGCAGCTGGCACATATGCATCAGTGCACCCTTTACTCCCGCAGGCATTTTAAATGTCTTGGATATCTTATCTACACCAAGCAATACCTGTCTTGCAACGTTATCCATCTCATCTTCTTCTAAATTCTCTGTCTTGCTTCTAAGCTCCGGAGGCAGTGCCAATTTACCTACATCATGTAATAAGGCGGCCACAACAACCTCTGCCTGCTCAACCACACCAAATCCTGCTCTATGGGATATAAGAGCTGCCAGGATTGCAACATTTAACGCATGCTTATAAACATAATCCTCCGGACTTCTTAAATTCTGATTAAAACGAATTTTATGAAACAGATTTCCAAAACGACGAACCAGTTCATCAGTCTGCTTCATCAAATTCTCCGGAGACTGCCCCTTCATAATATTATCCAGGTCTTCTTTAATTGTAAACACCGCCATAGTTTGAAAACGTTCAAACTCTATTTCTTCTTCACTCATTGGCGGAAGCGGTTCTGCAGGCTCTAATATATACAAACCGATTATTCCAAAGTTTTTAACACTTTCGATACCCTGTTTTGTAATCTTATCATTTCTTCCGTATAACAAAATACCTTTTTTGTTATATATCGGCCGTGCCAGTCGCATACCTACTTTTAAATCTTCTGCTTTCACGTATATCAAATCTGTTTCCTCCCATTTAACCTTCTACAGACAATACCCTATCTTATTTTATCATTTCATTTCACAAATAGCAACGGATGTAGGTTTAATTTTATGATTTTCTCCTTTTTGATATAAACAATCCACAGCCATTTGATATGGTATGGTTTTATTTTTATATATATACTCCATACCGGAAAATATTCTTGTTACACCATGATTCCCTTTATATAACTCCGTAGACAGATTTTCTTTCTTTGATAAAAGATATGCTTTTTTGACGCCACATTTCCCATACTCTTTTTTCCAGTCTGCAATCAAAAAAAATGCAGCATCATAGGTTTTAGTCTCCCTTAGCTCTAAAACCCTATTCACGCAAACACCCCATCCTTCGTAAAGGAAGCTTCTAACCCTATTCATATCATTTTTCTCTGTTTCACAATATATGGTAATATCCTCAAAAAAATCCTTTATGGTTAACAGCAGAAGTTCTAATTCCCGTACATTTAATATATCCTCATCCAACACCATTAACACGCTTTTTCTTTCCTGTTCATTATAGTCTCTTAATGCTTTACATATTTCATACCGGTTAGAAAAAAGCTCCTCCTTTCTTGCAAGAAATCCCATATTCTCTTTACCGAAAAGCATCTCTATATCCTTATCCATATAAAACACACTATTTTTCATGTCATATTTCCGGATATTTTTTTTAAGCAGTTTTACTTCTTTTCTTAAGTATTTATCGCCAATTTCCTCCCCCGGCTTATACCGGCTGCAAAGGACAATTTCTAATACCGTATAATCCTCTAAAACATGTGGTGTAACCACTATTTTATTAACCTGAGATTCCATATGATATATTTTTGTATAATCTACACTTATTTTTTTCATATTTCTTCTAAATATAATTTTTTAAATTATATTCTCTTTTTAGTATAAAATGACAATTCCCATATATTTTGCTATACTACCTGTTAGATATTTGCGAAACTCCTACATAATCTATAAATGTTGTGCATTTTAACAATATCCACGCAGGTACGTTTGCACAACCCAATACACTTTTTAGGAGTTTCGCAACTACCTAACAACCTGTCAACAACGGAAAGGAACTATAAAATATGAATTCATATAAATGCATTGTCGCCTACGAGGGTACCAGATATAATGGATGGCAAAAACAGGGAAACACCCATAATACCATTCAGGAAAAAATCCAGGAAACCATTTCCAAATTAATAAATGAGGATATAGAAATCACCGGCTCCGGAAGAACAGATGCCGGTGTTCACGCCTTAGGCCAGGTATTTCATTTCCACTGTGAAAGTGTATTATCCGAAGATGAATTTTTAGAGAATATAAACCGGTATCTTCCAAAAGATATCCGGATTTTATCCATGGCTCCTTGCGATCATCGTTTTCACGCAAGATTAAATGCTATCGGTAAAACCTACTGCTACCACATTGATACCTCCTTATATGGAAACCTCTTCATAAGGAATACTTCTCATCATGTACCCTCGCCCCTTAATCTTGATGCAATGAAAAAGGGCGCCGAATATTTACTTGGCACCCACGACTTTAAAAGCTTTTGCAGCAATAAAAATTTTAAAAAATCCGGTATACGGACCATATATGACATTCATATAACTCATGATTCCGTAAACAATCTCCTTACCATTACCTACAAAGGCAACGGTTTCCTATACAACATGGTACGTATTCTGACGGGAACCTTAATCGAAATCGGCTTAGGATTACGAAGCCCCGAAGAAATACCTGCCATTCTCCAAGGAAAAAACAGAAGGCTTGCGGGACATACCGCTCCCGGGAAAGGTTTGTTTTTAGTATCAGTGGATTACCCCATCCACCCATGAATTTAGCAATCCCTGTAATTCCTCGAAGTTCTCCACATGATTTACTTCATCCCGAAGCTTTGAGGAATTAGGAAATCCTGTTGTGTACCATGCAACATGTTTCCGCATTTCATGAATTCCAGTATATTCCCCCTTATATTCCACCATCATCCTTGCATGGCGAAGCATTACCTTTACCATATCTTTAAGCTCCGGACGCTTTGGAACATACCCTTTTTCAAAATATGTTTTCATTTGGGAGAAAATAAAGGGATTTCCCTTTGCCCCACGGCCAATCATAAATGCATCACAGCCTGTTTGTTCTTTCATTCTAATAACATCCTCAGGTTTTACCAGATCTCCGTTTCCAATAACCGGAATCTTCACCGCCTCTTTTACCTGACGTATGATATCCCAGTCTGCATGACCGGAATAATACTCACTTCGAAGCCTTCCGTGCAGGGCAATAGCACTACCACCTGAAGCTTCAATGATTTTGGCTATTTCTACGGCATTTATATTATCCTCATCAAATCCCTTCCTGATTTTTACCGTAACCGGAACATCTACCGCTTTTACCATAGAAGACACAATATCAGAAACCAGCTTTGGATTCTTCATAAGTGCCGAGCCTTCATTATTATTTACAATTTTAGGCACCGGACATCCCATATTAATATCGATAAAATCATATCCCCGTTCCTGCACTCTTTTTGCCATATCTGCCATAATCTGCGGGTCTGAACCAAATAACTGAATCCCAATGGGATGCTCCAGCTCCTCATAACGCATTAAAGGCTCCGTGTTTTTATTTCCATAAAGAATTGCTTTTGCACTTACCATTTCCGTATATAACACATCACAACCCTGTTCTTTGCAAAGCAAGCGAAATGGCAGGTCTGTAACACCTGCCATAGGAGCTAATATTAACTTATTTGTTAAGTCAAACATTTCTTTCATTTTTCTAACCCTGTTTATGATATAAAATCTTAAGGCCTTTTAAGGTAAGATTTGGATCATAATAATCAATACTATCTGTTTCATCAAAAATAATTTTACCAAGTCCTCCGGTTGCAACTACGGTCATTTTCTCAAGTCCTGCTTCTTCCTGAATCTTTCTTATGATATATTCAGTTTGTCCAATATGACCATAAAGCAAACCTGACTGCATGGAGGATATGGTGTCCTTACCTAATATATAATCCGGTTTCCGAATCTCAATCTTAGGAAGCTTTGCTGCATCCTGCCACAAAGCATGGGCTGCAATTCTAATTCCCGGTGAAGTTACACCTCCCACTAAAGTTGCATCTTCTAATACCAAATCATGTGTGGTTGCTGTTCCATAATCAATCACAAGAACCGGACCACCGTATATCTCATATGCTGCCACCGCATCCACAATACGGTCTGCACCAACCTCCTTTGGATTTGGAATTGCAATCTTAATTCCCGTTTTTATACCCGGTCCTACTAATATAGGATTAACATTAAAATACTTTATTAATCCGTTTATGATATGATGATTGACATCCGGAACAACCGATGCCATAACCGCTGCATCAATTTCATTTCCGGATAAACCTTTACTGTTTAACAAATTACAAAAGAAAATTCCATACTCATCCGACGTTCTTGGTATCTTTGTGGTCATACGAAACGTACCAAGTATTTCATCTCCATCAAACAATCCAATTGTAATATTTGTATTACCTATATCAATCGCTAATAACATTCTTAATCCTCCGACAAATCCAGGGGCTCCCCTAAAAACACAACTCTATAGTATAACTCCAGGCTTTCTAACAATTCCTGTCTGGTTACACGAAGCTTTTTTATCATTAACACACTTCCAATATCATCATATAGTATATCATCCTCATTTGCCATAGTAACAAACTCAAGATTACCTGCCTCATCAAACTCCAACGTCAATATCCCACCAATATCTTCTGTATACAGCACACACATTGCCTGAAGTTCATTCTTAATCCCATTCGGAAGTCCTTCAAAGGCCGGATTCAAATAATACTTTTCCTCATATTTTGAAGATGCACACAAAATCACACCTTCACCCTCCGGCTTATCTCCATTCTCAGTTATCATCTTTTCCATACATCCACCTCTTGGCATCAATCATTTACATGTTTCATATTGTAGCCCATTCACAAAACGATTGCAACACATTTAAAGATTTGCTATGATATAGTAGTTATTTATAAACGTAATTATGACAGTATTTCTCATAATTATAAATTAACAGAAAAGAGGTTTAAATAAAATAATATGTTAAATCAAAAGTTTATTGACATGTGTAGTCAAAAATCCGTCATTCGTGAATTATTTGCATACGGAAGTGAGCGTGCAAAAGAAATCGGCTATGAGAATGTATTCGATTATAGTTTAGGAAATCCCTCAGTAGAAACTCCGGAAACTTTTACCAATGAAATGATTCATTTACTGCAGTCTGAGAATCCGGTTTCCCTTCATGGATATTCTCCAAGTCTGGGTATTGAATCCGTAAGAGAAGCTGTGGCAACTTCCTTAAATGACCGGTTTGATATGAACTATTTAACAAAGCATATATTTATGGTTAGCGGTGCTGCCGGTGCCATTGCCCACGCAGCCAGAGCTGTAACGGTTCCCGGAGATGAGATTCTTACATTTGCTCCATACTTTCCGGAATACAATCCATATATTAACACAACAGGTGCTGTACTTAAGGTGGTTCCTGCAGATATAACCTCCTTCCAGATTAATTTTGATGCTTTTTTGGATATGTTAAATGAAAAGGTAATGGCTGTGCTGATTAACACCCCGAACAATCCTTCCGGAATTGTTTATTCAACGGAAACCATTGATAAGCTTGCCTTAATCTTAAAAGAAAAAGAGGAGGAGTATGGTCATCCTATCTATATTATATCTGATGAACCATATCGGGAAATTGTATTTTCCGGCGTTGATTCACCATTTATAGCAGCCCACTACAATAATACATTAACCTGTTATTCCTTCAGTAAATCTGTTTCCCTTCCGGGAGAACGAATTGGTTATATTGCCGTGAATCCTGCTTGTGAAGGTGCAGATATATTAGTCGATATGTTTGGACAGATATCAAGAGGAATCGGACACAATTGTCCTCCAAGTATTATTCAGTTAGCGGTAAAAAGTGTTCTGTACGAAACCTCCGATTTATCTGTGTATGAAACAAACAAAAACATTCTTTACACAGAGCTTACAAAAATGGGTTACGAGTGCGTGGAGCCGGGCGGAACTTTCTACATGTTCCCTAAAGCTTTAGAGGAGGATGCCGTGGCATTTTCCAACAAGGCAAAGGAGCTGGATTTATTACTGGTACCAAGCGATTCCTTCGGGGTTCCCGGACACTTCCGTATCAGCTATTGTATCCCTACGGAAAAAGTAGAACGCTCCATTCCTGTCTTTAAGAAGCTGGCAGATATGTATCTATGATTCGAATAAAACATATGAAACTTCAAGCATGATATACATAAAAAAGCATCAATCCATATCAGGTAATATGGTTTGATGCTTTTTATATATTATCAAAGCGTGTAATTTATTTCGTTTCTTCATTCTTCGACTTTATACCATTAACTTCATCCATTACAGCCATACGTTCTTTTATGGATTTTTTGGAAGCCTGTTTTCTTGCCTTTTTTTCCTGTTTCTTACGTTCATTTGCCTCTTTTATGGTTATGGAACCATCATCCTTTGGCTGATGCTCCTGAGTCTTTTGAATCTTGTCAAAAACCTTTCTGGCCGTTAATGAAGAGCCATATGTTAATACTCCAAATATAATTAACAGCCATAAATACCATGTATTTAAAAACAAAAATGTATATCTGATTGAAACATAAAAAGTCGCAAACCACGCAATAAATATTTTAAGCCATGAACCTAAATTACTGATTGCCAGAAGCAGGGAATTCTTAAATGTATTCTTAATCGTGTTATCAAAATATGCCAGTAAAGGAAATACAAAAGGAACCGTTAACAGAAAAGCAACCGTCTCTATTATTAACAATACCCCATACAAAGATGCCATTGCATCATCAAAATTACAATAATAGGTGTACTGTCCCCACATAATAACCATTGCCAGCACCATTAAAAGCCATGCAATCGTTCCCTTTTTAAAATTAGCACGAAACTCCATAAAATATTCTTTTACCACTGTGTAATCATCATGCCTTTGAATACGAAACATCATTGCATACATAGCAGTTAAAGCAGCACCAATTGTAAAAACAGGTATAATACTTATTACAAAGCAAATATTAAGGGCAAACAAGCAGCCAAATATATCCAATCCCCGTTTTAGCTTAGATTCCTTAGGATCTACATTAGCCCCGGGGTTATCACTGGTTATATTCTCATCCTCCGGATTATGAAATGCTATACGATTGTCCTCTATTGTATTTTCATTATTATCCAATTCCCATTACCTCTTATCTGTATGATATCTAATATATTCCCTTTTCCTGTAACTTCTTACAAATAGATTTTACATCCACTTTCTTAAGGGCTTCCTTATCAGGTTCCACCTCCAAACATCCTGAAGCGGATAACCAGTTCTGCTGCAATGTAGTAATTGTTTTATTCGCATACTGCACTGCTGCATAACGCAAGGCATATTCTTTATAATCTTCATCATTCGGATTGTCCATTCTTACAACCATATATCCGGCATCTGTTTCCACCACATCTGATATATCATCTTTTTCCATGCCTTCAAGCACCTTATTCAGCTCATCAATATATGCACCTTCATAGCTGCGTTCCTCTCCTGAATAAGCACCTATTCCATATTCTTCTATTAAATCTTCTAATTTCTCTCCAGAGACAGCACGCTTTTGTAATTCTTCCGCCTTCTCCTTTTGTTCTTTCAGTTTATCCTCAGACAATAAAACATTCTCACCATTATCATCCACTACAGGATTGTTATCCTCATCATATTCTATACTTGGAAATAATGCGTAATATACAGTATGGAATTTTATATCCTTAAATTCTTCTGCACTTTCCTCATACTTATCATTTGCCAAATCATCTTTCGCTTTATTGGTAAGGGCAGTAATGTATGCCTGCTCGGTAAAAAGCTGTTTTACTGCTTCCTCGTCAATACCATAGTCATTCAAAAAGTCCTCACCAAACTTCTCTATATAATTTGCGGTATTATTTTCAATTCCTTGTTTTTCTTCATCACTAAGTTCTAATTTTTCTACATTTTTTGCAAGAAGATACTCTACAATTTCTAATTTTATCTCATAAGTCACCTCATCCTGAATGGATGATAATTTCTCTTCCGTAATTTTATCCGGGTCAAGATTCTGCATTGTAATATATTGTAATAAAAATAAATTATATTCACTTAAGGTAACATCATAATCTTCTATGGTCATTACTACTGTATTTTTACCATCTTCTATTGTTATCTTGCCGGAGCTGCCACAACCAATACAGGAAACAGCCAGCATTACACTTAACAGTCCTGCAATAATATATTTTCTCTTCCTTATACATTCATTCATTAATTTAATCATAACTTACATCCTTCCATGGTTTTTCTATATCTATACCACAATGTATGATTACATTTATTAAATAAAAAGTCAATAACAAACCATAAAATTTCACCTTTTTTTCATTTATTTTCATTAAAAAACCGACTCTTCTAAAAAGAAGAATCGGTTTTTAAAATTATAATATATATGTATGATATATAATTACTCCTTAACACCACCAAGAGCAACACCCTCAATAATGTACTTAGATAACAATAAATATGCAATAATGATTGGCAAAATAGCACATAACATAGCTGCATATACCTGTCCTAAGTCAGGGGTCTTGTCATTTGATCTGATAGCCTGTGCATACATAGGCAATGTAGATAACTCTCTGTTTGCACCTAACAAGATAGAAGGTGTATACAGGTTATTCCATGACGCAACGAATGCGAAAATAGCCTGAGTAGCCATAGCAGGCTTCATAAGTGGTAATGCAATCTTATTAAAGATTGCGAACTCACTACAACCATCAATACGTGCAGCCTCAACAATCTCAAGAGACAAACCATTCTCCATATACTGCTTCATAAAGTAAACAGTTGTTGGTGCAGCAATTGCAGGAAGAATCATTGGTAATACAGTACCATATAAATGTGTTAACTGACATACCTTAATCAAACCTACGATTGATACCTGTGTAGGAATCATCATAATACCATAAATAGCACCCCAAACAAAATCTCTACCTTTAAATTTGTAAACAGTTAACGCATAAGCTGTTAATGTACCAAAATAAATCTGTAAGATTGTTGTAGGCACTGTAATTATTAATGAGTTACGGAACGCACCAATTAACGATACAGACTTAACTAACATCTTCTCAGGATTCATCATATTCTGGAAGTTCTTAATAAAGTTTGTTCCCGGAATAAACTTAATACCTGTTGAGATATCCGCATGTGTTAATGTTGCATTAATTATCAAAATATAGAAAGGAAATACTGCTAATATACATAAGATAATACAAATAACCATTCTAAAGATAATTCTTGGCGATACTTTCTTTGGTTCTGTTGTCATAATGAATATTTCCTCCTTTCTATACTGCTTTCTTTGCTGTTAATTTGTAGAAAATCATACTTACAGCTAATGTTACAAGGAACAATACAACAGAATATGCTGATGCACGTCCAAAGTTTTCAGTAGATGCACCAACTGATGCATACTTCTTAATTAACATTACTACTGTTGTTGTAGACAAGATTGACTTACTACCCATCTTTACAAGAGGACCACCTTCATTCAGCAACTGTGGAATATCGAACATCTGTAAACCACCAATAGCTGAAGTAACCATTGTATACTGT
Organism: Lachnospiraceae bacterium; assembly: GCA_051880415.1. Taxonomy (GTDB): domain Bacteria; phylum Bacillota; class Clostridia; order Lachnospirales; family Lachnospiraceae; genus CAG-590. The sequence goes on from JBJENX010000062.1 coordinate 15,764, forward strand.
AAAATAGGCATTAACAAAGGAATTGTAATCTTGAAGAACTGCTGTTTTGAGGTTGCACCATCAACCATGGCAGCTTCATATAATGAAGGATTAATACCAAGAATACCGGCAATTAATACGATCATTGTATTACCATACCACATCCAGAACTGGATAAATGCGATTAAGAACAAACCGCCCCAGCCTTTTTCAATGAAACCATCAGTTCCTACAATACCCATCTTAATCAATGTCTTTGTAATGTTACCGTTTACATTGAACAACTGATAGAACAATAATGCTGTAGTAGCTGCAGTAATGATATTAGGCATGTACATCATTACCTTAAATGCACCTGTACCTTTTAACTTGTTATGGCTATCTGTAAACCATGCAGCTAAAATAAGTGCTAAAACAATCTGTGGAATAAAGTTTAATATCCACAAAAAGACTGTTATAAATAAAGCATTCCAAAATTCTCCACCACCGGCTGCACCGAAGATATACTCCGTATAGTTTTTAAGACCGAAAACCGTCTCAACTTCGTAACGGCTTACTCTCTGATCATACATTAATGATTTAAAAATTGTATAAAGAAGTGGATAGAACTGGAACACGAAAAATGCAACGAAGAAAGGAATGAGGAAAATAATACCATATTTTCCATATTCTACTGTTTTTTTCTTTGTCTGTTTCACACCGTCACTCCCAATCCATTTTTATTTTAGGTAAAAAATGCGCTCATGTGCGAATGCACATGAGCGCACAACTT
>JBJENX010000063.1:0-3065 GCA_051880415.1 Lachnospiraceae bacterium
TTTGATTGCCTGCAAACCTCCCGGTTATGCTACAATCTCCATTGTGTTGTACTTGATCAAACAGCACTCTCCTTAAAATATATTTATTTATAATCAAGCCTTGCGGCAGGATTAACTTCATAAATTCGCTCCCTCTAACCTATCAGCCATTTATATTTTGCCACACTATAAAGTGGAATAAAAGGAAGTAAAATAGGTGTTTTCTTTACATAGTTTTGATATTCAGGGTCTTCCCCATAATTTTTATTTTGTCTAAGTTCCAGCCTTCTGGCTCCGCCAAACATAATATATACAATACAAATATAACCTGTTAAAGCAGCAATCCACTCAAACACACCGGAAAGTGCTGTTACACCTGAAACAAACACTCCCGTCCAGATTAGTACTTCTCCTAAATAATTAGGACATCGCACAAGACGAAATAGTCCAACATCACAAAATCTCTGCGGATGTTTCTTTTTAAACTGATTCTTCGTATAATCGGATGCTGTTTCCAAAAGAATACCCGATGCCATAATGACAGTTCCAATGATAGACGTTATATCCATGGGCACATGATGTTGCATTCGGAATAATATAGGAGAAACTTCACAGCAATATAATAATGCACAACTGCTCCAAACAAGGATTTTCAAAAACAGATTCATATCAGAACCATCTTTTATATCATCCTTCATGGTTTTCTGGTAAGATACACTCTTTTTCTCTCTTACCAGCAGATATCCGCCAAGTCTTGCTCCGTAAATAATAGACAGTATAGAAAGAATCACTGTAACTGGTGTTAACTGATTTCGAAACATCCAAAGCATGGCAATTCCAAGACCGGTTATAGAGAAACCATATCCAATAGAAATAAACCATACGAATTTCTTAAATCCGATGGAACTAATTACCAATGCTACGATAAACAAAACTAAAAACTTCATATTCTTTTTCCTTTCCCATATTAATCCATTACCATTCCAGCATGACTCAGTTTAAACCACATCACCCATATCTTTTACATACAGGTATACCATTGGTTGGTCTTCACTATATTCTTTCCCCGGAACAATCTCCAACATTACTTTATGATAAGAATCCATAACTAGCCGTCTGTATGTGAGACGGACAGTCTGCATACTATTCTTCTCAAACTGTTCTCTAAGCGCATGCAGATTGGTTTTTTCTAAGAACATTTCCATATCGTCTTCATATATCATATTACAATTTGCAAAATCTCCAATCCAAGTCTGCAAATTTCGGGAAAAACCGTAGGTTGCATCTTTTTCCAAAACGTCCATTTTAATAATATCAAACTCACCCGATTCCAGATTTGCTTTCAATATTTTGAGATAAGAATCGTATAGTACTCGATAATTCTCTTCCTTTGTTCTTCGGTTAACACCTCTTGAAATATAGAAATTCTCCTTATCCTGATACATCCTTTTATCCGCAAGCTTCTCAATATCCTCAAAACACGTATCTGTATTCTCTCGACCAACAGCATATCCAATAGCAATGTTTACAAAATAATCTACCTTTTGACAGGCATCAGCTTCTTCTTTGATTTTTTGTTTTATTTCCTCCGGGTCTACTCCGCCTTGTGTAATAAGTCCAATGAACTCATCTCCACCTACCCGATAACATTGACCAAAGGTTCCAATACCGCGTAAAATACACTGTGCAGCATCATAAAGCATAGCATCTCCTACATCATGCCCTTTGGAATCATTGACAGCTTTCAAACCATTCACATCCATCGCAAACAAAATCAGATTTTCCGGCCAATTTCCGTTCTTTTTCATTTCAGATATCCGATATTCATAAGAGAAACGATTATACAATCCGGTAAGGGAATCAATCTCTGTCATCTTTTTCATCAGTTGTGTATAACTATAATTATCCGTGATGTCGCTTAAGGTGATGATATGTCCTCTGTCCTTTCCATTGCGATTTAAAACCTTATATTTGGGGTTATATACTTTATCTTCAATTGTCACAACCTTTTTCTCTTCACTCATAGAAATCAAGGCCTTCACAATTGCATTTCCATTCTCACGAAAATCAGGATACATTCCTTGGAGTGGCTCGTTAAAATATATGATTCGATTATCCTCATCCAGTGCTATAATTCCTAAAGCCAGATTGTCAATCACATAATTACGTGCCAATTCCACCGTATCAATTAAATCATATTTTGCAAGAGCTATTGCCATGAAAATCGTACAGATTGCGTAGGAAAGAGATGTAGTATCATAGCCTCCCGTCACCCCAAGCAGGAAAAATACAAATCCCGCCATGGCACAGACAATGCATGCCAGCATATAGCACATCTGGATTCTTCTCTTTTTTCTTCTTTCTCTTGCCAAAATTGTAATTACAACTGCAAAAATCACAACAAAATAAAGGACAAGAGAAACCGTATATACATTATACATCACACCATGTCCGTAATTATTGTGTGGAAACAATCCTTCCGTCGAATACTCCACGTCAGTATAAAACCAATTTTGTAATGGATAACTAAAGACCATTATCGCAATAGATAAATGAAAAAGTGTCAAAAGAATTTTCACTTTCCTCGGAATCGTAATCTCACAGTATTGCATGATAAATAGAAAGAATGTCAACGGAATAAACACCTTCCCCACATAAGCAAACTTCGTTCCAAGCAGAATCTGTTCCTTTTCACGCTCAATAATCTCAATAAGCGAACCAATGTTGTTAACCAAAGTCACAATACAAAAAAGAACCAGGTAAGTATGTTCTCTACCTCTCCAATTACCTATCAGATAAATTGCACCCACAGAAAGAATAAGAATACTTAGACTTTGTATTAGAACAATCATGTTATATGTATCCAATCCCCAATCCCCTTTCCATCTGCATATAATTTCATTATACATGATTTATGGAGAATGGCAAACAAATCATTTATATCAAAATAGTAAGTTCCATGCATTTCACAGGTATAGTGGTACAAGGGAACTGCCCCTTTGCCGTCTTGAAAAAAGGATTTTACAAAATTTTCTCCATCAAATCGAAACGTCCTTTTCTCCACTCAGCACTTCCTCTTGTTACAT
>JBJENX010000064.1:0-63900 GCA_051880415.1 Lachnospiraceae bacterium
ACTTAGGTACAACAAATTCATGTGTTGCTGTTATGGAAGGTGGTAAGCCTGTTGTAATTAACAATGCAGAAGGTGCAAGAACAACACCATCTGTAGTTGCATTTACAAAGTCAGGTGAACGTGTGGTAGGTGAACCTGCAAAACGTCAGGCTGTTACCAATGCGGATAAGACAATTTCATCTATTAAGAGACATATGGGTTCAGACTACAAGGTAACAATTGATGATAAGCAGTATTCTCCACAGCAGATTTCAGCAATGGTTCTTCAGAAATTAAAAGCTGATGCAGAAAGCTACTTAGGTGAGACAGTTACAGAAGCAGTTATTACCGTTCCTGCTTATTTCTCAGATTCACAGAGACAGGCAACAAAGGATGCAGGACGTATCGCAGGATTGGATGTTAAACGTATTATTAACGAGCCTACAGCAGCTGCTTTATCATATGGTCTTGATAATGAAAATGAGCAAAAGATTATGGTATACGATTTAGGTGGTGGTACATTTGATGTATCTATCATTGAAATTGGTGATGGCGTTATTGAAGTACTTGCAACAGCCGGTGATAATAAGCTTGGTGGTGATGACTTCGATAATGTTCTTACAGATTATATGTTAGAAGAGTTCAAGAAGATGGAAGGTGTTGACTTATCTTCAGATAAGATGGCTATGCAGAGATTAAAGGAAGCTGCAGAGAAGGCTAAGAAGGAATTATCTTCATCAACAACTACAAATATTAATCTTCCTTTCATTACTGCAACTGCTGAAGGTCCAAAGCATTTTGATATGGATTTATCAAGAGCAAAATTCGATGAGTTAACAGCTCATTTAGTTGACCGTACAGCAACTCCTGTTCAGACAGCATTAAAGGATGCAGGTCTTTCAGCATCTGAGCTTGACAAGGTATTGTTAGTAGGTGGTTCTACACGTATTATTGCTGTTCAGGAGAAAGTAAAACAGTTAACAGGTAAGGAACCATTTAAGGGTATTAATCCTGACGAGTGTGTTGCTATCGGTGCTTCTATTCAGGGTGGTAAGCTTGCAGGTGATGCCGGTGCAGGTGAAATCTTACTTCTTGATGTAACTCCGCTTTCTCTTTCTATTGAAACAATGGGTGGTGTTGCTACCAGATTGATTGAGAGAAATACAACTATTCCTACAAAGAAGAGCCAGATATTCTCAACAGCTCAGGATAATCAGGATGCAGTTGATATTAATATCTGTCAGGGTGAAAGACAGTTTGCCCGTGATAACAAGTCTTTGGGACGTTTCCGTTTGGATGGTATTGCACCTGCAAGACGTGGTGTTCCTCAGATTGAAGTTACCTTTGATATTGATGCAAATGGTATTGTAAATGTATCTGCAAAGGATTTAGGAACAGGAAGAGAACAGCATATTACAATTACTGCAGGATCTAATATGTCAGATGAGGATATCGAACAGGCAATCAGAGATGCTGCTGAATATGAAGCACAGGATAAGAAACGTAAAGAGGCAGTTGAAGCAAGAAATGATGCTGATGCAATGGTATTCCAGACTGAGAAGGCATTGCAGGATGTTGGAGATAAATTATCAGGTGAGGATAAGACAAAGGTTGAGACTGATCTTGCAGCACTTAAGAGTTTGGTTGAGAGCACAGATCCTGAGAATATGAGCGATTATGATGTTGAACAGTTAAAGAATGCAAAAGAGACATTAATGACAAGTGCTCAGAACTTATTTGCAAAATTATATGAGCAAAGTGCTCCTGGTGCTAATGCCGGTACAGGTACAGCTGGCCCTGCTGATTATTCAGAAGGTGATGTGGTAGACGGTGACTACACAGAAATCTAATTCAGGTATATATGAAACTAGTAAAAGCTGTAGGCAATGGCGTAGATAAAGGTGAGAGAGATGGCAGAGACGAAAAGAGATTATTATGAAGTCCTTGGGGTATCAAAGAATGCTACAGATGCCGAATTAAAAAAAGCATACCGTCAGGTCGCTAAAAAGTATCATCCGGATATGAATCCGGGGGATGCTGAGGCAGAAGCAAAGTTCAAGGAAGCTTCAGAAGCATATAAAATATTAAGTGATCCGGACACCCGTGCAAGGTATGACCAGTATGGTCATGCAGCCTTTGATCCAAATGGTGGAATGGGTGGCCAGGGATTCGGATTCGACTTTAGTGATATGGGAGATATCTTTGGAGATATTTTCGGAGATATGTTTGGCGGAACAAGAACTCGTCAGACCAATGGACCAATGAAGGGCGCCAACATTAAGACCAGTGTGCGTGTAACCTTCAATGAAGCCGTATTTGGTTCTCAAAAAGAATTAGAATTACCTCTTAAGGATGAATGTGTAGTCTGTCATGGAACAGGGGCACAGCCGGGGCATACACCGGAAACATGTGGAAAATGTAATGGTAAAGGTCAGGTTGCGTATACACAACAATCTTTGTTTGGTGTAGTTAGAAATGTTCAGACTTGTCCGGATTGTAGTGGTACAGGTAAGGTAATTAAATATAAGTGTAACCAGTGTTCAGGTACCGGTTATGTGAAGAGTAAGAAGAAAATCCAGGTTGTTGTTCCTGCAGGTATAGACAACGGACAGAGTATCCGTATTCGCGAAAAGGGAGAACCGGGAACCAATGGTGGTGGAAGAGGCGACTTGCTTGTAACAGTATTAGTAGACCGTCATCCTCAGTTCCAGCGTCAGGAATATGATTTGTTTTCAACAGAACCGATTACATTTACCCAGGCTGCTCTTGGTGGTGTAATATCAATTAACACCATTGACGGTCCTATGGACTATGAGATTAAACCGGGTACACAGACAGATACAAAGATTAAGTTAAAAGGAAAGGGTGTTCCTACATTGCGGAATAAGAATGTCCGGGGAGATCATTATGTAACACTTGTTGTTCAGGTGCCGGATAAGTTAACAGAGGAGCAAAAGACTATCCTTAATAATTTTGATGAGGTGTCAGGTTCCACAGTTAGACGATCTACGGATTCTTCCGGTGGATTCAGTTTTAGCGGTGGTAAGAAGAAAAAGAAAAAATGATAAATGAAAAATCCATTCTTATTGGAACTTCCAACGAGAATGGATTTTTTTATAGGATAATATGAGAAGTACAAAGTGAGATTAAGCAACCTCTTTGTTAGCTATATAATTTTTGACAGCTCGTTTTGCAAAGTAGCCGATGCCCTTATGCATTTGCCACTCATTTTCAAAATCTAAACGATTTACTTCGTGCTCAGCTAAAAAACTGACTTCGTCTTCAGTAAGTTTTCCGTTTGCAAAGTAACGAATACTTTCTTTCATCGAGTTAACAAACGACTCAACCAATTTCAAATCTCTTTTTGTATTCATTTGCATCCAGCTCCTTTCCATTAATAATATACGCATAATCCAGTTTCATAGTATCACAATCTTCTTGGTTATGCAAACACAACTGTTTTTTGCTAGTACTTTTTTTGAATTTTTCAACAACATCTTCCCGAGTTAATTCTCCTAAAAAATATTGTTGCATAAGTTTTGTCGGAATGTAATCCGTCATTACCCCGCCTGTTATATCATATGGATGATGCTTGGGAATTTGATAATTTTCTCGACAATCAAAAACAAAATTAGCAAATTCATCATCATATGTGCTGAAGTAGTGAAACGTGCGCCCTTTTTTTATAAGTTCCATAGGACATATCTCAAAACATAAAACAACGGGAATGTTATCATCCGGATAACAGCTTGTGCCATATTCAACAGTTTTGAGTGCATAGTTTTCTGTATTTTTTTTGTTGTTAGATAAATAAAAACCATTCCCGAAATCTAATGAAATACCAATATTATAGTTTGCTAAAACCCCTGTATCACATATAGATTTCCAATCAGATAATGTGGTTCCGTGATACCACTTTGTGCCACTGAAAAAAACTTCTTCTTTTAATGTCATCATAATTTTCACCTTATCTATTTTGATTTAATTCCGGAATATGGAGGAATCGTAGCACATCTGCAAAGTGGTGTCTATAATTATGAACGAAACAGCATAAAGAAAATTAAAAGTTCATAATTCCTCTAATTTATGAAATATATTTCATAAAGATATGAACCGGCAATTTAAACGTTGTAAGGATGAAAATGTAATCTGAAGAGGGAAAACAAGTCGTTGTTTAAAGTGTAAATTTATGATAAAATAATATGAAAATATTTTGACATGATTATGATAAAACCGTAAGGGAGGATATATATTGGATAGTAATCAAAATAAAATAAAAAAAATGAATATTACGGATAAACTGAGACAGGGGTTTGTTGTTGACAAGATAAAAGACACCAACTGGAATGAAGGAACGACAGGACCTTTAGTAGTGGAATTAGATACTACAGAGGTATGTAATCTGGCTTGTCCCGGATGTATCAGCGAAGATTTAGTAGAGAACAGCACCTCTTTTTCCAGGGAACGGCTGCTATCGCTGGCGCAGGAGTTATATGATATTGGTGTAAAAGCAGTCATTCTGATTGGTGGTGGAGAACCGTTAGCCCATCCCGCTTGTGGAGAATTGATTAATTATTTAGGAGAGCATGATATTCATGTAGGAATCACCACAAACGGTTATTTTATTGACAGATATATGGATGCTATTGCAAAATACTCTTTTTGGACAAGAGTATCTATGGACGCGGCAACAGCAGAAACATTTAATAAGCTGCGGCCTTCTAAGGATGGAAAATGTAAGTTTGATGAGATTGTATCAAATATGCGGGAATTGGCAAAACGTAAGACCGGAAAACTTGGATTTTCTTATTTGATTCGTACGGAGGCTGATGGATTTGGTATAGAGTCCAATATTCATGAGATATATGCTGCTGCTGTTTTAGCCAGGGACATTGGCTGTGATTATTTTGAAGTAAAACCAAGTTACAGTTATGTCGGCGGGCAGAATCATGCTTTAGTAAAACATGACAGGATACGTATGGAAGAGGCAAGAAAAGAAATTGCCCGTTTGGATGAACTTGTTACGGATACTTTTAAGATTACAAAGGCAATTAATCTGGAAGATTCGTTAAATTGTGTGGATCAGGTACAGGATAAGGATTATCATTTTTGCCCGATGGCACATCTTAGAACCTTAATTTGTCCGTCTGGGGTATATGTGTGTCCGTATTGGAGAGGAAAAGATGCATTTCGTGTCGGCAATGCAAGAGAAAATGCATTTAGTGATATATGGAACAGTGATTTAAGAAAACAGGTTATGGAGTATACTGACCCAACGAAAGTATGTAATTTTCATTGCTTAAGACATGAATCAAATGTAAATGTAATGAAAATGATTGAGAGTCAATGTAAAGATGTTACCGTGATTGACGAGTATGATAGATTCTTCTAGGAGATAAAAGATGGAGTATAATATTTCAAATTACCGGATTGAGAATCATCCATTTGTAAATGGACAATATATAGATCCGGATAGTCATAATTTTATTAAAAAAATAAGTAGTGTAACAGGTGAAAGTTTGCCTGATTTATATGCCTGTAACAGTCAGGATGTAGATCATGCAGTTAAGATTGCAAAAAAATCATACGATGACGGTGTATGGAGTCGTATAGAACCAAAAGAGCGGAAAGAAGTCATGTTAAAATTGGCAGATTTGATGGAAGAACATGCCTTGGAATTAGCAACTTTGGATACATATGAAACGGGAAGAGCATTTCGTAATTATGTGTATGATTCTATACCAAAAGCAATTGAGGCTATCAGATATTTTGCAGAGGCGGTAGATAAACTGTATGATAAAGCAATTACACCAAGAGAGGAGTCTTTTTGTGTTGTGGTCAGAGAACCTTTAGGGGTTGTTGGAATTATTACACCATGGAATGATCCTTTAGTTGTTGCGTCATGGAAGTTTGCACCGGCACTATTAATGGGTAATTCTGTTGTTATTAAGCCGGCAGAACAGTCATCTTTGTCGTTACTTCGAGTTGCCGCATTAGCAAAGGAGGCAGGAGTTCCTGACGGTGTATTTAATGTGATTACCGGATATGGAGAGGAAGCAGGAAAAACATTAGCTCTTCATCAGGACGTAAATGGTATTTTTTTTACCGGTTCCAGTGAGGTTGGTAAACTGTTATTCCAATATGCAGGTCAGTCTAATATGAAAAAGGTTGCTTTGGAGTGTGGTGGAAAAGGTCCCTATATTGTTACAAAGAATTTTTCGGATGTAAAATTAGCGGCAGAGACATTGGCACAAAATATGTTTTATAACCAGGGTCAGATATGTTCTGCACCATCAAAGGTAATTGTTCATTCATCCATTAAGGATCAGTTTATTGAATATCTGCAGTCTGCAGCCAATGATTATGTTCCCGGAAATCCTTACAATATTGAGAACAATGTTGGGTGTGTTGTAAGTCAAAAACAGTATGACAGAGTATTGACATATATTGAACAGGGAAAGAAAGAGACAACTTCATATTATGTGGCTGAATCAAGAAAAGATATACAGGAAAATGCATGTGGCATATATCCTGCTATTTTTTGGGATTTGCCGAAGGACTCAAAGTTACTATCTGATGAGATATTTGGTCCTGTAGTTTGTATACAGACTTATGATACCATTGATGAAGCTATCGCTATGGCAAATGATACAAGGTATGGATTAGCCGGGGCTGTGTGGACAGAGAATATAAATGAAGCATATTACGTAGCAAAACAGGTTAAGACAGGTCTTTTTCATGTTAATTCATATGGGGAGGATGATAATTGTTCTCCTTTTGGTGGTTTTAAAGAGTCCGGAAATGGAAAAGACAAATCAATCTTTGCTTTTGATGAGTATTCTGAATTGAAATCTGTTTGGTTGAAAATGAGAAGGGAGAGATTATTTTGAAAAAACTTCTTGTTTTAAATGGCAGTCATTCAGATATTCCGTTAATTAAAGCGGGAAAGGAATTGGGATATTATGTAATTACAACCGGTAATAGACCGGAACTGATTGGACATCAGTATGGTGATGAATATGTATATGGAGATTTTTCTAATGTTGAAGAAATGTATAAAATCTTCAGAAACTATGATTTAGATGGTGTTTGCGCGTGTGCTAATGATTTTGGAGCGATTACCGCTTCATATCTTGCTGATAAACTTGGATTACCGGGACATGATTCCTATGAAACTACCTTGATTTTACATCACAAGGATAAGTTTAAGGAATTCTCAAAAAAATATGATATACCAACACCTTTGGCAGAATCCTTTTTGGATGTGGAAACGACAGTAAAGTATGGTGATACGGTTGATTATCCGGTAATGGTAAAACCTATTGATCTCACCGGGGGTAAAGGTGTTACAAGGGTATGTAAAAAAGAGGATTACAGGGATGCTATAGAACATGCATTTTCCATATCAAAGGCAAAAAAAATTGTTGTAGAACCGTATATAGAAGGTACGCAGCATAGTTTTAGTACTTTTTTAGTAAAAGGAAAGGTTGCTGCTTATTTTAGTGATAATGAATATTCTATGGATAATCCTTTTTTGGTATCTACTTCATGCGGACCGGCTACTAATGTAGAGTATGCTGAGAAGATATTAATTGATACTGCAGAAAAAATTGCAGATGTCTTACAATTAAGGGATGGAGTTTTTCATTATCAGTATATAAGGGATAAGAATAATTTTCCTCATATTTTAGAGATAACGAGAAGATGTTCAGGTGATTTATACAATGTTCCCGTTGAACATGCTACAGGAATTGAATGGGCAAAATGGATTGTGAAAACTGAACTGGGTTATTCCTGTGATGATTTTCCTATTGGGAAAAAACAAACGATTATGGGTGGAAGGCATTGTATAATGGGAAGGCGGAATGGTATTGTGAAAGATGTTTATATTTCACCGGACATTAAAGAAAATATATATGATGAATTTATGTGGTGGACACCCGGATATGCAATTGAAAACTATATGGTAGATAAGGTAGGAATTGTTTTTCTGCAATTTTCTGACTATGATGAAATGATTGAAAAGACGGAACATATAGATGATTATATTAAGATTATATATGAATATTAATTTTTTTATATAATTTAATTAGAAATTGGAGTGGTTTTACGTGAAAAAAACGATAAGCTTTGTTATTCCCTGCTATAATTCAGAATTAACAATCGAAGATGTTGTAGAAGAAATTTTTTTGAGAATGAATGAACTTCAACAATATGACGAAGAAATAATCCTGATTAATGATTGTTCAAAAGATAATACATATGCCGTTCTTTGTAAACTATGTGAGAGTAATAAAAAAATCAAAGCCATTAATTTTACAAAAAATTTTGGCCAACATGCAGCTATAATGGCTGGTTTTCAGTATGTAAACGGAGATTATGTAATTTGTTTAGATGATGATGGTCAAATGCCACTTGAGTCTATACCAGAGATGATGGAATGTTTGGAAAATGGATATGATGTCGTATCAGGATTGTATAAAAATGTACATCAAAGTCTATATAGACGTATTGGAAGTAAAATAAACGCATTCATGTGTGAACTTCTTATTAACAAGCCACGGGATATCACGATGAATAGCTTTTGGGGTGCACATAGATTTGTGATTGATGAAATGGTGAAATATCAAGGGGCATATCCGTATATAGGAGGCCTGATATTAAGAACTACAAATAATATTTGTAATATTGAGGTTGAACATAGAGATCGACTGGTTGGTAATTCGGGATATTCTTTTTTAAAGTTGATTAAATTATGGATGAATGGATTTACGGCTTTTTCTCAAAAACCGTTGCAGTTTGCAAGTATGTGTGGCTTTACATGTTCAGCACTTGGTCTGATATTTGCTGTTGTAACTGTTATTCGTAAACTGTTAAATCCATCTATTTTAACAGGTTATTCTTCTTTGATTGCGGTGATTTTATTTACCGGGGGATTGAATATGTTGCTGTTGGGTATGCTTGGAGAGTATATTGGAAGAATGTATATATGTATGAATCAAGCCCCACAGTATGTGATTAGAGAAACGAAGAATATAGATGAGTAGGTAGCTTGATACATGAAAAAATTACTAACCTTTATTTTATTACATTTTTGTATATTGTTTTATTCTGTGGGTGGAATTTTGTCAAAAATTGCAGCAAAGTATCCTATGTTTTCCATTGTTTTTTTTTGTTGTTATTTTGGGATATTAGCTATTTTAGTAATATATGCTGTTTTGTGGCAACAGATATTAAAGAATATGCAATTAACTGTTGCGTATGCAAATAAGGCAATGACTGTAATATGGGGTATCATATGGGGAATGTTATTTTTTGGTGAGAAGATATCCATACAGGGATTCATAGGTACAATATTGATTGTAATTGGAATATGTATGCTTGCTTTTGAGGAGAGTGAAACATGATGTATTATTTGCTTTTTTTTGTTTCGACTTTTATAGCTGCGGTTTCTCAAATTTTACTTAAGAAAAGTGCAGATATACAATATGAGAATATTATAAAGGAATATCTGAATTTTAAAGTGATATTAGCTTATAGTCTCTTTTTTTTATCAAGTATAATAACTTTTATTGCATACCGTTATGTACCCTTGTCAAGAGGTGTAATACTAGAAACATCAGGATATATCTTTGTATTTATTCTTGGTTTTTTGTGTTTAAAAGAGAAGTTTTCTAAAAGAAAGCTTTTGGGAGTTGTTTTGATTATGATGGGAATTATTATTGCTAATTTATAGGAGGATATATATGATACCATTTAATAAACCGGCATATGTGGGGAATGAACTGGAATATATGAAACAATCCATTGAAAGTGGGAAGATATGTGGAGATGGTTTGTTTACAAAAAAGTGTCAGGAGTGGATGGAACAATATACAGGAACCAATAAGGCTTTGTTAACCACATCAGGAACTGCTGCATTAGAAATGAGTGCATTTTTGGCAGGAATAAGAGAAGGTGATGAGGTAATTATGCCTTCCTATACCTTTGTATCAACGGCAAATGCATTTGTTTTAAGAGGGGCTAAGATTGTATTTGTTGATATCAGACCAGATACTATGAATATTGATGAAACATTAATTGAAGATGCAATTACTGATAAAACAAAAGCTATTGTTGTGGTTCATTATGCAGGTGTTGCCTGTGAAATGGATACTATAATGGATGTTGCAAAGAAACACAATCTGGTTGTGATAGAGGATGCAGCCCAGGCTTTATGTGCAGGTTATAAAGGAAAGCCATTGGGAAGTATTGGCTCTTATGGATGCATTAGTTTTCATGAAACTAAGAATTACACCATGGGTGAAGGTGGAGCAGTGTTTATTAATAATCCGGATGATGTGGAACGTGCTGAGATTGTTTGGGAAAAAGGAACCAATCGTAAGCAGTTTTTTAGAGGACAGGTTGATAAGTATTCCTGGGTTGATGTGGGTTCTTCGTATTTGCCAAGCGATATGAATGCTGCATATTTGTGGGCACAGTTAGAAAAACATCAGGAAATTAAAGATGACAGATTGAGAAGTTATAATCGATATTATAACATGTTGTTAGAATTGCAGAATAAAGGACTAATTGAGTTACCAGTTGTTCCTAAAGAATGTAATCACAATGGTCATATGTTTTTTTTAAAAACAAAGAATTTAGAGGAAAGAACAAAATTCATACAATATATGAAAGAAAATGATATATCAACGGTATTTCATTATGTTCCTTTACATAATTCTATTGCAGGGCATGAATTTGGAAGCTTTTCAGGGGAAGATAAATACACGACAAAAGAAAGTGATCGTTTGGTTCGTTTGCCAATGTATTATGGATTGGAAAATGAAACCATTGAGTATATTGTGGAGCAGGTATATAGATTTTATGAGATAAAACAAGGATAGAATTAAGATTGGTAGTTATAGCATGGAATTAAATGAACGAGATAAGAAAATAATTGAGAAAATTGAATATTTTGGAAAAAAGTATTGTTTTTCGGTTCTTCTCTTTGCTGTTATGATACGATTGTTTCATATTTCTGAATTGCAGGTTTCGGACTATGAAATGGGAGCATATTTGTTGAATTATTCCGACGGCTTTGGAACAAGATTGTTGGTTGGAAGTCTCATTCAAAAACTGAACGGAGGAATGGTTACCCATGATTTTATTATAAAGGCAAATTCTGTTGTTCTTGTATGTAATTGTATGTTGTTTTGCTTGATGACAGGCTTTTTATATAATAAATGCAATGCTTATTTAAAAAAAGTGATAATATATTTAATTCTGTTATTGCTGTCTCTGCCAAGTATTTCTATTTGGATTGGCAAATATATTGGCAGGTTAGATGTATATTTGTTGTTTTTTGCATTATTAAGCATTTTTATTTTACATACTAAACTTCCGGACGGATTCAAGTATTTCTTGGTCATTGTTTTATCTGTTGTTGCTTTGTTAATTCATCAGGTATATGTATTGACTTATTTTATACCGGTATATATTGATATTGTTTACCAATTAAATAATAAAAAAGAAAATATGGTGTCTTTAATAAAATCGGTTTTTCTTATTTTATTTCCAATTATAGTTTTCTTTTTTTACCTAATGTTTTTTACAGGTTTTCATTTTTCTTCCATAGATGAGATTATGAATATTTGTTCAGTGAGGACACAGGAATCCTTTTCAGAGGGTATGTTTTATAATGAATATATTATGTCGGTTAAAGAGAACCTGATTGATGTTGGTTTGTGTCAATTTCCGGATTTGGCTTTGACTACGTTGTTAAATATGATAATGGTCATTCCGTTTTGGTTATTTGTGGGATGGTTTGGTTACAATATATTTAAATTGGATAATAAGGCAGAAAGACACGTACATATGCTACAGTATAGCAGTTATTTTTTATATATTATATTATTTTTAACAACTGTGGATCATGGACGCTGGATGACTGTTTTAATAAATTCTTTGATTGGTACTATTTTGATAGGGATTAATAATGGGGACAAAAGGATTATTCAGATATTCGATTATATCAGGCAATTTGTTGAAAAACATTATTATATCATTTTACTGGTAATTGCATATTTATTTACAATAAACTGTTATGATATATTTTTGTGATGTAGGAGTGGAATGAGTTATGGCACGTATATTGTTAATGTATCCTCCGGGACCTTTATATCAACGGGGGGAAGACAGATGTCAGGGTAATATAGATGATTCATCAGCAACATCAATGCGGGCCTGTAATGATTTGGGATATGGAGCAGCGGTGTTGTTACGGGACGGTCATGAGGTTTTAATTCGGGATTATCAAACAGAGAAAAAAACGGAATCTGATGTATTTGATGATTTGCAGTGTTTTCGACCGGATATGATTATGGTTAGTGTAACCAATGCTACGATATACAAGGATATCGAGATTGTAAATGCAATGAGAACACACACAAATGCAATCATGGTATTAAAAGGTGCTATTTTTTATGCACCGGAGAGGGAAATGCTTGATTTATTGGACTTTTCTAATGTGGATTTCCTAATAGGTGGAGAGGTTGACACCTGTATAGACAAAATTGCATTAAACTGTTTTAACAGTCAGTCTGATTTTGATGCTATTGATAATATATGCTACAAAGATGAAAATGGATATATGCATATTAACCGGTTTCATATTTGGGAAAATGATTTGGACTCACTGCCATTTCCTGCAAGAGACTATATGAATAATGGGTTATATGTGAGGCCTGATACAGGAACCCCGATGGCTACCATTCAAACTTCGAGGGGATGTCCGGCAGGTTGTATTTATTGTTTATCTCCGGAGATATCAGGCCGTAAGGTTCGATATAGAAGTACTGATAATGTATTGGAAGAATTAACGGAGTGTTATGAAAAATATAATATAAAAGATTTTTTCTTTAAAGCAGATACCTTTACTATTGATGAAAAGTGGGTAAGGGAATTGTGTACTAAGATTATTCAATCTCCCTTATATGAAAAGATTCATTTCTCTGCAAATTCCAGGGTAAATCCTTTGAAGAAGGAAACATTGGAGATTATGAAAAAAGCCGGCTGCTTTACCATAGCCTTTGGTTTTGAATCGGGAAGTGAAGAATCCTTAGAAAATATGAAAAAAGGTGCAACCCTTACACAAAATAAAATGGCAATGGACTGGGCAAAGGAAGTTGGACTGCCTGTATACGGTTTTTATTTAATTGGATTGCCTTGGGAAACATGGGATGATTTGGAGGCAACAAAGGCGTTAATTTTTGAGCAGGATGCGGACTTTATAGAAGTGCATATTGCATTACCGTATTATGGAACCCTTTTGTATGATATGTGTAAAGAAAATGGATTGTTAGAAGATAATGTATACGGAAGTGATTATTTTCATTCTGCAACAAAGGGTACGAATACCATAAGTATGAATGAATTAATCAAATTCCGCAAAAAAATAATGCTGCAGTTTTATTTGCGACCTGTTTACATATTTAGAAAGATAAAATATTGTATTACAAAACCCTATGTATTTGGCAACTATATCAAATATGGTTTTCGATTGATATTTAATTTGTTCAGATAAATAGTAAAGGAACAAGTAATATGGAAGATAGTATAAGGTGAAAGACAAATGATATTAGATAGTATAAAATGTTTGAGGATAAAACATTATATAAAAAATATATTGATTTTTGTTCCCTTTGTATTTGGTGTAGATATATGTCATGTGGAAGCATCCATTATAAAAAGGCTCTTTTTTGGTTTTTTTGCGTTATGCTTTGTATGTTCCATGGTATATCTGATGAATGATTGGAATGATAGAGACATGGATGCCGGTCATCCGGAGAAATCAAAACGTCCAATTGCTGCAGGCAAAATACGGTCTGTACATTTTTTTGTAATGCTTATTTTATTGTTTTTTATAGTAATTTCTTTATGTTACTTTGGTCAATTGCCAAGTGTTTCTTTGTTTTTTTTGCTGGCATATTTTGTTATTAATATATTATACAGCCGGTTATTTAAACATGTTGTAATATTTGATATACTTGTTATTAGCAGCTTATATGTAATTCGGATATATTATGGTGCGGCTTTGGTGGGTGTACCGGTTTCTAATTGGTTGTTTATGACGATACAATGTTTTGCATTATATTTAGCAGGTGGCAAGAGATATGGGGAACTGGACATGAATCTGAATGCCCAAATAGATACAAGAGGTGTGCTTAAGAATTATAGCAGTACATATCTGAAAGAGGTTATGCAATTATTTTTAGGTCTTACCGTTGTGTTTTATGTTTTATGGATTATTAATGTAAATGAGATTATGATTATAACAGTTCCCATTGTTTTGTTTTCGGTTTTGCGTTATCAATATGATGTGTCTGTATTGAAGTTAAGCGATCCGGTAGAACTTTTGTATCATGATAAAATTATGATTATAGTATTGTTTATGTATATATGTACAACTTTGTTTTTGAAAATATATGGTTTTTGAATCATATATGAATGATATAAGGAGGAACCCTATGAAGTGGACTAAGATAGCAATTGAAACAACAACGGAAGCAACGGATATGCTTAGTTATGTTCTTGGTGAATATGGTGTAGAAGGAATAGAGATTGAAGATAAGGTTCCGTTATCTGAAGAGGATAAGAAAGCAATGTATATTGATATCCTTCCGGAATTACCACCTGATGATGGTGTGGCCACCATATCCTGTTATATAGAAGAAGATAAGATGTCTGTAAAGGATTTATGCAATTACATAGGTGAACAGTTACAGGAAATGTCTGCCTATATGAATGTTGGAACGGGGCGGATCTCAATAGGAGAAACAGAGGATAAAGACTGGATTAATAATTGGAAGGAATTTTTTCACCCCTTTCGTTTGGAGGAGAATATTCTTATTCAGCCGACCTGGACGGAGGCTGCAGATAAGAACGAGGATGATATTGTAATTTATATTGATCCGGGAACAGCTTTTGGTACAGGTTCCCATGAAACTACGAAATTATGTATTACCAGTCTGAAAAAATATATAAAGCCGGATGGAACCACTGATGTTTTAGATGCCGGATGTGGAAGTGGAATTTTATCCATTGTAGCGAAAAAGCTGGGAGCAAATAAAATATTTGGAATTGACTATGACGAGTTGGCAGTGACAGCCAGTAAGGAAAATATGGAATTAAACAAGATTCCTAAAGATTCCTATACAATTGTTCATGGTGACGTAATTGGAGATGAGGAATTTGCCAACAGTGTTGCGTCTATTGGACAGTATGATATTGTTGTAGCCAATATACTGGCTGATGTTATCATTCCCCTTTCTGCTGTGATTCGTCCTTTCATGAAGCAGGATGGTGTATTTATTGTATCCGGTATTATTGATATGAAGGAAAATGCTGTGAAGGATGCGTTGGTTTTAAATGGGTTTGATATCATTGATACTTTGCACATGGGAGAATGGGTTTCTTTTGTTGCAAAGTAAACTATGTATGAAAGGTTGATTGATGGAAATGAAGATGAAAGAGTTCATTAAGAAAAATTGGAATTATATAGCAGTGTTTTTAATCCCCTGGCTTATTGTGGTGATTCATTGTATTATGAGAGACTCATGGCTGACCGGTAATGGCAGCTTATTAAACGGTGATACGAAAATTCAGTTATATCCGTTATTTGTAGAGTTTTGGAATAAGGTTCATAGTGGGGAGTCTCTGTTTTTTAGCTGGAATGCTGGTAACGGCATAGATTTTTATTCAAATTTTGCATATTACCTAATATCTCCTTTTAATTTGATTGTATTACTTTGTCCAAAAGCATGGATTGAAAATACTGTCCAGCTTGTAATGGTATTAAAATGGTCCCTTACAGGTGTGACCATGGTTTATTATTTTATGCATACGAAACATAACCGTTTAGAACACTGTAAGACACTGGTCTCAGGCATTATGGGACTTGCTTTTGTATTGTCTAATTATATGATTATGGAGTTGGGATATTTTAATTGGACGGATGTTATTATTTTGTTTCCAATCCTGTTATTACTGTTGGAAAATATGATAGAAACAGGAAAGTGGAAGCTATATTGTATTTTACTTGCACTGAGCATGTTATGTAATTTTTATATGGCATATCAGGTTTGTATTTTCTTAACAATATGGTTTTTACTTCATATTTGCAGGAAGGATACTGCAAAAATAAAAAAGGGGCTATTGTTTATTGGAAGCTCCTGTTTAAGTGCAGTGATTTCACTGGTTGTAATATTACCATGCGTTATGAGTGTATCCAACAGATATAGTACAGATACAATTTCTTCTGAACGTTTGGAGTTTATGAAAGATATAATAAACGGTATCTATGATTTTGGTGCTCAGATGTTTATGCTCCAGGGGAATCTTTTGGATTGGAATTCTTATCAGCCAAGAGTATATTTTTCCATTGGCTTCTTTGTTTTAACAGCTCTTTATTTCTTTATTAAACTGTCAAAATGGGAAAAAATAAAGGTTACAGGCCTTTGGCTGTTTTTGGTAATCAGCTGCTGTAGTGGTGTCTTAACAGTGCTTTGGCATGGATTTGCCATTCCAAACGGAATATTCCAAAGATATTTATACATGTTTGTCTTTGTTATGTTATATATGGCGTTATATGTATTTATGAATATGAAAAGTCTTAAATACTGGAAGCTTTTCGTGGCAGCCATTTTGGAAGGAGCATTATTGGTATATGCATTTTTTGGTATTTCCCAGTATGAGGATTTTTACGGATATTTATTAACTGCTGTATTCTTTGCATTATATCAGATTATACTGGTTCTTTATGTTAAGAAAAGTATTCAGCTTAAGCATTTTATCATTACATTTTCCATATTTGTTTTTGTGGAATTATTTGCTAATGCTTTATATGAGTTTAAAGAGTATAATTTATCAACATGGGATATGTATGGACAAAATGCAAAGACGTCTTCTGCTGTTATGGATGTGGAATTAGAGGGAGGAGAACGAATTAATATGTCACAGACGGTGTTTAATGCCGGTTTATATGAAGGACTTCCCAGTACAAATATGTTTGTTTCTTATTGTAACGGAAATATGGTGCATTTATATAATCAATTGGGATTGTCTTATTCAAAGAACGCATTTTGTTCTGCTGACGGAACTTCTCCCTTATGTAATCTTTTATTAAATACCCGTTATGGTACAAGCACCGGGGATTCCAGTTTTAGTGATGGAGAATTGATTTCATCCTCCAATGGTATGAATCTGTATCGTATGAACCGGCTGGCCGGTCTTGGATATATGGTGGATGAAGGCATTACAGACTGGGATGTGGATTCCGGTGTGAATTATGATTTGCAAAATTCCTTTGTGAATAAAGCCACAGGGGAGGATGCAATATTTGACATTGTAACCTTTGATGCAACCTTTACAGATGGATATTTGGATTACAGTGGAAAGGAAGAATATTTAGAAAAGGGATATTACAGTTACGATTATGTTGCAAAAAATATTCAGTCATTGGAAATGACAGATTTTTATTTTACTGTCCCTGAGGATATGGACTTGTATATGACCGCATTTTGTGATGGAATGATGCGGAATTTTATATATGTGGATGAGGAACAGTTATTTTATGATGAAGTAGAAAGATATGAAGGTACGTATCATATTGGTCAGGTGAAAAAAGGGCAGACCATTCATATATTCAGTAAACATTTTCTGGATGTAGGAGATGAGACTGAAATATGGTTTCGGTTTGCAAGCTTTAATGAAGAAAATTATGCAAAGGCATATGAAAAGCTTTCAAAGAATGTATATAATATTGATCATATGAATTCAACATATGTTTCGGGAAAAATATATGCTGATGAAGATGGGGTAATGATGACTTCCATTCCTGCAGTAGAGGGATTCAGTGTCTATGTAGATGGTAAGAAAACTAAGTATGAAGCCATCGGAAATGCATTTATAGGTGTTCCTTTGTCTCAAGGAGACCATAAGGTAGAGTTTAAATATATTACACCATTTTTTATAGAGGGATTAATAGGAAGTGTTTTGGGATGTTTAATATTCCTGGGAATATGTGTGTATGATTTTAAAGGAAAATCACAAAAATAAAATCATATGATAGATTGGTGAATTGTAGAATGTATCGATTTTTTGTAAAGAAAGAACAACTGAATATGTCTCCTGTGGTAATATCAGGTAGGGATTATAATCATATAAGAAATGTTTTACGTATGAAATCGGGAGAAGAGATTTTACTGTGCGGGGAAGATGATGATAAGGAATATCTGTGTGTAATTAAAGGCTTTCAGGATGATGATGAATATGTGGAATTGGAGATTGTGGATGTCTTTGGTAATAACAGAGAACTTCCTGCAGAGATTATCTTGTTTCAGGGTCTTCCAAAGGGAGATAAGATGGAGACTATTATTCAAAAAGCCGTAGAGCTGGGGGTATCCAAAGTGGTACCCGTCTCTATGAAACGCTGTGTTGTAAAATTAGATGATAAAAAGGCTGAGAAAAAGATTGCCCGATATAATAATATATCTTTAAGTGCAGCCAAACAGTCAAAAAGAGGAAGAGTACCGGAGGTTACCGGTGTAATGTCCCTAAAAGAAGCTTGTGATTATGCAAAAGAACTGGATTGTATTCTGTTACCCTATGAACTGGCAGAGGGAATGGAATTATCTAAGAAGCGTGTCATGGATGCCCTTTGTCATAAAACAATTGGGATTTTCATTGGACCGGAGGGTGGATTTGACACAGAAGAGGTATCTATGATAGAAGAATGTGGTGGATTAAAAATCTCACTGGGACATCGTATTTTACGAACAGAAACTGCAGGAATGACTGTATTGTCAATTCTTATGTTTATGCTTGAACAGGATTGATATGATGATAGAAACAGAATTAAAGAAGGTAAATAATATGGAAGTATATTTTGATAATGCAGCTACAACAAAAATATATCCTGAGGTTCGGGAAATTATGCTGGAAACTCTGGACGAAGAGTATGGTAATCCATCCTCTAAGCATTTAAAGGGTGTGGGCGCAGAAAAGTATATCCGATATGCAAAGGATATTCTCGCAGCTCAGTTAAAGTGTGAGGCAAAGGAGATTATATTTACATCCGGAGGGACGGAATCCAATAATCTGGCTTTAATTGGTATTGCTATGGCAAATAAAAGAGCAGGTAACCATATCATTACTACCGGGATTGAACATGCCTCAGTATATAATCCTCTGCTATATTTGGAGGAGATGGGATACCGAATTAGCTTTTTGGATGTTGATACTGAGGGTAAGGTTGATATAGAGCATTTGCGTCGGGAATTATGTGAGGATACCATATTGGTATCCACTATGGCTGTAAACAACGAAATTGGAACAGTAGAACCTATCTCGGAGATTGCTTCTGTCATAAAGGAGTTTAATGAGAAAAATGGTAAAAATGTAATCTATCATGTGGATGCCATACAGGCATTTGGAAAACAGGTTCTATATCCAAAAAGGATGGGTATAGACGCCATGTCAATTAGTGGTCACAAGATACATGGACCTAAAGGCAGCGGAGCATTATTTGTAAACAGTAAAGTAAAAATAAAACCTTTGATATATGGCGGCGGGCAGGAAAAGGGAATGCGTTCCGGTACAGAAAATACGGCTGCCATTGCAGGCCTTGGAAGGGCTGCTGAGATTATATATAATAATCTTGATGAAAATAGAAAGAAAATGTTAGAAGTAAAGAAGGCATTGATAGAGGGAGCAACCCATATTGAAGGGGTTACCAATAATTCAGGAGAGGCACCTCATATTGTTTCTCTTAGCTTTTTAGGGGTAAAGAGTGAGGTATTTTTGCATGCATTAGAAGATAGGGGCATCTATGTTTCCTCCGGTTCCGCATGTTCATCCAATCACCCGGCAATTAGTGGAGTATTAAAGGCTATTCAATTGGATGACAGATTACTGGATTCTACACTTCGGTTTAGTTTTTGTGAATATAATACATTGGAAGAGGTGGATTATGTGCTTAGAATATTGGAAGAATTGTTGCCAATGCTAAGACGGTTTACCAGATATTAGTATTTGAATAATGTGACATATATTTAAGAAGGGAAAGATTATGGAGTATAAAACATTTTTAATTAAGTATGCAGAGATTGGAACAAAGGGAAAAAACAGGTATGTGTTTGAAGATATGTTATGCAGTAATATTAAGGAACAGGTTGCAGGGTATGGTGATTTTTCCATTCGCCGTGAATATGGAAGAATATTTTTAGAGGCAAATGGTCCATATGATTACGAAGATGTCGTGGAGAAGTTGCAGAAGGTATTTGGAATTGTTGGAATATGTCCTATTGTTGTGGAAGATGATATATCCTTTGATGCCATTCGTGATAAATCCATAGCATATATGAAGGAATGTTATGGAGACAAGAAGCTTTCTTTTAAGGTAAATACCAGAAGAACAAATAAGGCATTTCCTATGACGTCCATGGAGTTAAGCAGCAGTATAGGTCATCACATATTAGAAAACTGTGACAACACCACTGTTGATGTGCATAAACCGGATGTGTTGCTTAATATTGAGATTCGTGACCGGGTATATATTTATTCCAAAACAATAAAAGGGGCAGGGGGATTGCCGGTAGGTACTAATGGTAAAGCCATGCTTTTGCTGTCGGGGGGTATTGATTCTCCTGTTGCCGGCTATATGATTGCAAAGCGTGGAGTGGAATTAGAGGCAGTTTACTTTAATGCACCACCTTATACTTCGGAAAGAGCAAAACAAAAGGTAATTGATTTAGCAAAGATTGTATCAGGATATTCAGGGAAAATCAGACTTCACATTGTCAATTTTACGGATATACAGCTTGCTATATACGAAAAGTGTCCTCATGAAGAGTTAACCATTATTATGAGACGTTACATGATGAAGATTGCAGAAGAACTTGCTAAGATAAATAATTGTCAGGCGTTAGTTACCGGGGAAAGTATCGGTCAGGTGGCCAGCCAGACAATATATTCACTGGCTTGTACCAATGAGGTATGTACCTTGCCTGTGTTTAGACCATGCATCGGAATGGATAAACAGGAAATTGTTGATATATCGGAAATGATTCGTACTTATGAGACGTCTA
This sequence comes from Lachnospiraceae bacterium, assembly GCA_051880415.1. Classification (GTDB taxonomy): domain Bacteria; phylum Bacillota; class Clostridia; order Lachnospirales; family Lachnospiraceae; genus CAG-590. The sequence continues at coordinate 21,105 of JBJENX010000064.1, forward strand.
TCCAGCCTTATGAGGATTGTTGTACCATATTTGTTGCAAAGCATCCTGTAACAAAACCGATTCTTGAGGTTATTAAGAAATCGGAAGAGAATTTAAGTGATGTAATTGAAGAGCTATATGCTAAGGCAATAGAATCAATAGAAGTGATAGACATTTGCTGTTAATAATATACCTTTGTGAGAAGGAAGGAGTTTAGGAATATGAAAACCTTTTTTAAGAAAAATTGGAATTATGTTGCATGTATATTGATTCCCCTGTTTTTGATATTACTACATGGAATAACCCGGCATATATGGTTTACCGGAGATGGAAGCATACTGGTTGGGGACGGAATGGTTCAATTGTTGCCTGTATTTCATGAATTATGGAATAAGGTGCACAGTGGTGCAGGTTTAAGTTATACATGGAATATCGGAGGAGGATTGGATTTTTATGGTGTTTTGGGATATACGGTTTCACCCTTTACTTTATTAATTCTTCTTTTTCCTAAGGACCAGATTGTTAATGTGCTTCAGGTCATTATGGTTGCAAAATGGGTGCTGGCATCCTTTACCATGACTTTATTTTTTGAAAAAACAAAATATAATACATTAACGGGCAATAAGAAATTAGTATCCCTGTTTTTAGGCCTTGGGTATAGTCTTTCAAATGGTGTGGTATATTACATGGGTTTTCCCCAATTAGTGGATCCCCTGATTTGTTTTCCCATTCTTTTGCTTTTAGTTGAGAAGATGTTTGATGAAAAGAAGTGGAAGTTATATTATTTTGTGCTTAGTTTTTGTATTATTACTAATGTGTACACCTCCTATATGATTTGTCTGTTTTTATGCATGTGGTTTATATTTTTATATGAAAAACAGTACAAAAAAGAAAGGAAGAAAATATTTTTACGATTTGCAGGATCTTCCTTGCTTGCGGCTGTTACAGGTTTTGTGTCCATTTATCAGTTATTGGACATTGGGTCATCCCGTCTGGCACAAGATAGTACTGAAAGTGAGAGACTTCATTATATGATGAAGGTGATTGTAACTCCAAGGCAATTTTTGGAACAGTTTTTTGCATTGAAGCCTTTGGCGAAAGCTTATGAAATAGTTCCCAACGTTTATATATCTGTAATTGCTGTTTCCCTAATTCCTTTCCTGTTTTTTATACATATCAAGAAATCAAGGAAGATTAAACTGGTTATAATTACTGTATTGCTTGCTCTTAGTGTGAATTTAGGTTCTCTTAGTCTTGTTTGGCATGGATTTACAGTTCCGAATGGTGTATATCACAGACATATTTTTATTATTATATTTATATTTTTGTTTATTATATTACATGTTTTTGAGAATTTATCACAACTTACAAAGAAGAGGATTGTAATTGTAGGTTTAATTGAATTTGCATTATTTGTCTGGGTTTTTTTGGGTATCCAGACATATGCAACATTCTGGATGTATCTGATTACCATTTTATTATTGGCAATTTCCATGATGCTTCTGTTTTTGTTTTGTAAAGGAAGTATTACATATAAACAGATAGTTACAACCTTATCTGTTATGGGAATTCTTGAGCTTACCATATGTGGATATTTTGCTTTAGGATATTATCAAGGAGATTCGTATAATGACTTAGCACGTTATGGGACGGAAGAATTGTTAAATAAGGAAATGGAACCGGAACCGGGGGAACGTATGGTATCTCTTTATGCATATAATTACGGTGCGGTTTTTGACCGGCCTTCAGGACAGGGCTTTGTATCCGGAATTAATCAGAATAATCTGGTTTTTCATGACAGCCTTGGCTTAGGTGTACATGGCCACGTTGAATATTCGGAGCTTGGGGGATCTCCTTTGATTAATTTAATATACAATAACCGGTATGGTATTTCTTATCATGAGAATTCATTTAGTGATGTTGAGCTTGTGACCTCCAAGGAAGGGGTTTCATTATACAGAATGAAGAGGCTTGCCGGGTTAGGTTATATGGTGGATTCTGATCTTGTTAACTGGGATGTATATGCAGGAGACTGTTTTGACGCTCAAAATGATTTTGTACAATTGGCTGTTGATGGTAAACCATTTTTCAAAAGAGTAGATGTAGATTTGGAAACAAAGGATGTACAGGGTGAAGGTCTTATGTATGCTAAGACAGAGGACAAAGAGTATTATGTCTATTCCACTACTAAATATTCATCTATTTATGACAGTATTCAGGTAGAATTTGAAGCGGATCATGATATGGACTTGTATACCTATATGATTGGTGACTATAATATGAATGATTATTATTATTATTACATTTATATTAATGGTGAGCTGATAGAGGAGAATAATCGTTCCTGTGCCTGTGAAACCATTCATATAGGGGAGATAAAGAAGGGACAGAAGGTAACAATTGTACGGATGCCAACCATGGGTTCTAAGATTGATAATGAAACAACCTGGGGTCTTGTTTTTGAAGAGTTTGATGACGAGGCTTATAGCGAATCCTATGAAAAGTTGGCAAAAAACACCTATGATATTGAGGTCTTTGAGGATGATTATGTGAAAGGCTCCATTCATGCAGATGAGGATGGGTTAATGATGACCTCCATTCTTGCAGATGACAATTTTATCGTATATGTGGACGGAGAAGCGGTAGAATACGAAACTGTTGCAGATACCATGATAGGTGTTCCGTTAACCGCCGGAGACCATGTTGTGGAATTCAAATATGAAAGCGACGTAATGAAGAAGGGACTCATTGGTTCCCTTGTTGGTGTACTTCTGTTTGGAATATGCTGTCTGATTGGAAAAGAACACAAACCTGCCATGGATATGGTAGAAGAGACAGAGGTTACTGAGATGGAGAATTCAGAGGACGTAAATGAAAAGGAGGATAAAGCAGAAGAAAAAGGAATGTAAAATATAGTAGAAAAGAAAGAATGATATATTGACTTTTGACATCTAAAAAGTTATGATGATAATAGATTTTTTGATGTTAATGTACAAGGAGGAATAGATATGAAGACTGTAAGAATTTCTTTAAATTCAATTGACAAGGTGAAAAGTTTTGTAAATGACATTGCAAGATTTGATGCTGAGTTTGATTTGGTTTCAGGAAGATATGTAATTGATGCTAAGTCAATTATGGGAATCTTTAGTTTGGATATTTCCCAGCCAATTGATTTGAATATTCATACCGAAGGTGATGATACAGAGATTCTCGAGGCTCTTAAGCCATATATGATTTAGTGTTTTAAGGGAATAATCACATTTTCAAAGCCTTGCATCTTCTGCAGGGCTTTTGTTATGTGTATATCTGTGAATATTTGCATGGTAATAATATAAATGGTCAGGTGAAGATATATGTTAGAAGGTAAAAGAGTTGCAATGATTAATTTGGGTTGCAAAGCAAATAAATATGAAGCGGATTCCATGACGGATAAATTAAGGTCTGCGGGAGCCTCTATTTGTGATAATGGTGATGTTGCCGATATATATATTGTTAATACCTGTTCCGTTACGAATGTTGCAGAAAAGAAATCAAGGCAGATGCTTCGCCGTGCCAAGAAAAAAAATAAAGATGCGATTGTTGTTGCCGCCGGCTGCTATGTAAATGCCTCCCATGAAGAATTAGAGGCTATGGATGATATTGATCTGATTGTTGGAAATAATTGTAAAAAAGATATTGTCGAAGTCTTGGAACAGTATTTTACAAATCGTGACAATTCCAATCATTATATTGATATTAACTGTACCAATGAGTACGAAGAAATGGGAAGCCTTCAAATATCATCCCTTGACCATCGCAGGGCATATATTAAGATTCAGGATGGATGTAATCAGTTTTGCTCCTATTGCCTGATTCCATATACTAGGGGACGGGTACGCAGCAGAAAGCCGGAGAAGATTCTTAGTGAAATATTAAACCTTGCCAAGGAAGGCATTAAGGAATTTGTACTTACCGGAATTCATATTTCATCTTATGGTATGGATTTTTCTAAAAAGGATATGGAATATGATGATATTGTAAAAGGACAAAGGGAATTTATGGAGGATGAGAGAATTGATGATTTGGGTTCGTTGGTACATGCCATAGAGAAGATACCTGAAGTGAATAGAATTCGTTTGGGCTCTTTAGAACCAAGAATTATTACTCCCCGGTTTTTGGATTTGGTTGGGAAAAGTGATAAATTATGTCCTCATTTTCATCTGTCTCTGCAAAGTGCATGTAATGCTACACTAAAAAGAATGAATAGAAAATATACCATTGAGGAATTTGAACAAAAATGTAATCTGTTAAGGACTTATTTTGATAATCCTGCAATTACTACAGATGTGATTGTTGGTTTTCCGGGAGAAACAGGGGAAGAATTTAACGAAACCATAGAGAATCTTAAGAGACTTAATCTTTATGAAATACATGTTTTTAAGTATTCGGTACGTACCGGTACATTGGCAGAGAAAATGCCGAATCAGGTTGATGAACAGACAAAGAATATAAGAAGTGATGTATTACTTGCCCTTACAAAACAGCAGAAAGAGGATTATGAAAAACAATGTGAAGGCATGGTGGAGCAGGTTCTTATAGAAGAAAAAATATCAAAAGAGACGGCTGATTCTTTGAAAAAGGCTTTTATGCTTACAGAAGAAAACTCAGATGGGGGCTGCTATTATACAGGACATACCGGGAACTATATTAAGGTTTCTGTATTTTCCCGGGAGGATATTGTAAACCAAATAGTAGATGTAACAATAGGTTGAAATGACTTGCAACTTTTATAAAAGTATATTATCATAGATGTATTAAAATGAGGACGTGATAAAATGAGTGAACAAAACACATACAACACACAATTTATTGAGGTAGTGAAAGATAACAGTATGCCTGTAACGGAGATTCTTGCAGATGTTTATAATGCTCTTTCCGAGAAAGGATATAATCCTGTAAGCCAGATAGTTGGTTATGTTATGAGCGGAGATCCTACTTATATCACAAGCTATAAGAATGCAAGAAGCCTGATTATGAAGGCGGAGCGAGACGAGATTATTGAGGTTTTGCTGGAGAATTATATCGAAACAAAACTGAAGTAGATGGAGACAGATGATGCGGATTATGGGACTGGATTATGGTAGTAAGACGGTTGGCGTAGCCCTTAGTGATGAATTGGGAATCACTGCGCAGCCTATTATGACCATAGAGAGAAAGTCGGAGAATAAGTTGCGAAAGACCTTAGCGCAGATTGAAGAATTAATTGATGCGAATGAGGTTTCTTTTGTTGTGCTTGGATATCCGAAGAATATGAATAATACAGAGGGACCTCGGGGTGAGGCAACAAGAGAATTTAAGGAGCATATTGAACGTCGTACCGGATTAGAGGTTATTCTATGGGACGAAAGACTTACCACCGTAGAATCTGAACGCATACTAATGGATTCCGGTGTAAGACGGGAGCATCGCAAGGAATATATTGATAAGATGGCTGCTGCAATTATTTTACAAAGTTATATGGATGCCCATTCATTGGTTTGATAGAGTATTTTTGGGAAGGAGATGTATGGAATATGGAAGATTTAGAAACAATAGAGCTTACCTTTGATGACGGTGAGGTAGTGGAATTCTTTGTTTTAGAACAGACTACATTAATGGGAAAAAACTATTTTTTGGTAGTGGCCGCTGATGAAGAAGATGAAGAATGTTATATTCTCAAAGAAGATACACAAGGTGAAGATGAGGGATATGCTATGTACGATTTTGTGGATGATGAAGATGAATTGGAAAGTTTATTCCCGATTTTTAAAGAATTATTGGAGGATAGTGATATGGAGGTAGAGTTTTGAAAATGAATAATGGTAAGGGTGAGGATTCTTACAGATATAATGGCAACCGACGAGGTAAGAAGGATGTGAAGAATTCTCCCAGCGTGAAGATTATTCCTCTTGGAGGTCTTGATCAAATCGGTATGAATATTACTGCAATTGAGTATGAGGATACTATTGTGGTAATTGATTGCGGTTTGGCATTTCCGGAAGAGGATATGTTGGGAATTGATTTGGTAATTCCTGATATTAGTTATTTGAAGGAAAATGCGGACAAGGTTAAGGGATTGGTGGTAACCCATGGACATGAGGACCACATTGGAGCAATCCCGTATGTTGAAAAAGAATTAAATATGCCTATTTATGCTACGAAGCTTACTATGGGTTTGATTGAGAATAAGTTACGGGAGCATAATCTGCTTAGTAATATGAAACGCAAAGTAGTTAAACATGGACAGACCATTAATTTAGGATGTTTCCGTATTGAATTTATACGGTCAAACCATTCCATTGCGGATTCTTCCGGTCTGGCAATTTATACGCCGGCGGGGATTTTGGTTCATACAGGTGATTTTAAAGTGGATTTCACTCCTGTGTTCGGTGAAACCATTGATTTACAAAGATATGCGGAGCTTGGGAAAAAAGGTGTGCTGGCGTTAATGGCAGATTCCACCAATGTGGAACGACCGGGCTTTACACCAAGTGAAAAAAAGGTCGGAAGAACCTTTGATATATTATTTGCAGAAAATAAAAACAGCAGATTAATTATTGCTACATTTGCATCTAATGTTGACAGAGTGCAACAAATAATAGATACGGCCAATAAGTATGGACGTAAGGTGGTTGTGGAAGGCAGAAGCATGGTGAATGTAATTAATACCGCTTCTGAGCTTGGTTTTATTCAGATACCGGATAACACTCTGATTGACATTTCCCAGATAAAGAATTATCCGGATGAGCAGATTGTTTTGATTACTACAGGAAGTCAGGGAGAGAATATGGCGGCGTTATCAAGAATTGCCGCAAATATTCATAATAAGGTTAGTATTACTCCAAATGATACGGTTATTTTAAGCTCAAGTCCAATCCCGGGGAATGAGAAATCCATTAATAAGATAATCAATGAGTTAGAGATGAAGGGAGCCAAGGTTATCTTTCAGGATACTCATGTTTCAGGACATGCCTGTCAGGAAGAATTAAAACTAATTTATGCCCTGACAAAACCAAAGTATGCCATTCCTGTTCATGGAGAATTCAGACATTTGAAACGTCATGCGGAGCTTGCTGTGGAAATGGGCGTTGATAAGGACAGAGTTAAGATACTTAGTAACGGTACGGTTCTATCCCTTTCTGAGGAGGAAGCAAAGATATCCGGACAAGTGGTATCCCAGGGAATCCTTGTGGATGGTTTGGGTGTTGGTGATGTTGGTAATATTGTATTAAGGGATCGTCAGCATTTATCACAAAATGGTTTGATTATAGTTGTAGTAACCTTAGAGAAGGGAAGTAATCAGTTAATGGCGGGACCGGATATTGTTTCCAGAGGTTTTGTATATGTCAGGGAGTCTGAAGGTCTTATGGAGGAATGCCATGATGTTGTGGAAGATGCACTTGACAGATGTTTAGAACATAATATAACGGATTGGGGTAAAATAAAAACCTCAATTAAGGATGAACTTGGGGAGTTTTTGTGGAAGAGAACAAAACGTAACCCTATGATTTTGCCTATCATTACGGAGGTATAATATGACGATAAAGGATGCCGAAGCTTTAAACCGGTCAATCAAAGAAAGTGAAGAATATAGGAATTACCGTGAGACTTTAGAGAAGGTGAAGGCAAATGGGGAATTATATGATGCAATGAATTCTTTTCGCAGGAGAAATTATGAACTGCAAAGCTATGAAGATGGAATTAACCGGTATCATGAGATTCATAATTTAGCCCTTGAATATGAGAAGATATTAAGACATCCGGATGTGAATGCTTTTCTGGTGGCAGAACAGATTTTTTCCAGAAAAATGCAGGAGATATACGAGATGATAACAAAAGGTATTGAATTGGATTATGATTATATGGGATAAGTTATCTTGATTACTGTGTAGATGAGGGTATGTTATGTTAAAGGATAATGATAGTTTGTTGTTTTCTATATTGGGAATTGGTTTTCGTACAGTTGTAAATCTTTTGATTGTTTTTTTCCTGGTTGAGGGATTTGTTTGGGCGTACAGTTTTTCGTATAATCTTTTTACGGATGTACCTTATATGTCGGGACAGACAGACCTTGTTACCGTAACCATAGAGGAAAATGAATCTGCAAAAGATATTGCAGAAGAATTATATACGGCAAAAATAATAGAGGACAAATATGTTTTTCTGGCAAGAGCATATCTTGGAAGATATACGAATCGTATGCAGGCAGGGGAATATCGTGTAAGTTCTACCATGAGCCCTGATACCCTATGTAAAAAATTCTGTGGTATTCAAAGTGAGGATGCAAAATGATTGTAGAGGAAAGGATTACTTCATTTATTAATTCAATGAATAGGGATGACGAGGGTATAGTTGGTATGATAGAGAAGGAAGCAATAGCAGATGGGGTCCCTATTATCCGTAAGGAGACAAAAGAGTGGTTAAAAACCATGTTGCTTATAAAAAAACCTCTTCGTGTCCTGGAGGTGGGAACTGCCGTTGGTTTTTCCGCAATCTATATGAGTCGTTATTTGCCCAAGGATTCGCATATCACTACCATTGAAAAATGGGAACCCAGAATTGAACAGGCAAAGGTTAATTTTATGAGGGCCTGCATAGAGGATAAAATCACATTATTGGAAGGGGACGCCCTTGAAGTTTTAGAAACCCTGGCCAAGACCCATGCAGGAGGTTTTGATTTTATTTTTATGGATGCGGCTAAGGGGCAGTATATAAACTATCTCCCCTATGTGGTGACTTTGCTGGCGGAAGAAGGAATGTTGATATCGGATAATGTACTTCAGGATGGAGAAGTACTTGATTCGAAATATGTGGTGGATAGAAGGAACCGCACAATTCATAACCGTATGAGGGAATACTTATATACCCTAAAACATCATGATGATTTGGAGACCGCTATTATCCCTTTAGGAGATGGAGTGGCATTATCTGTTAAAAAGAATTGACTGACATAAAGGAGACTAGTATATGGGAGAAACAGAACTGTTAATTCCTGCCGGAAGCCTGGAAGTTTTAAAGGTGGCTGTAAACTATGGTGCAGATGCGGTATACATCGGTGGGGAAGCATTTGGATTAAGAGCAAAAGCGCATAATTTTACAATTGATGATATGAAAGAAGGGGTTTCTTACTGTCATGAAAGAAATGTTAAGTTATATGTAACTGCTAATATATTCGCACATAATGATGATTTGGAGGGTATACGCAGTTATTTTGAAAAACTTATGCCGGTAGGAATTGATGCTCTTATTATTTCTGACCCTGCTGTTTTTATGCTGGCAAAGGAGATTCTCCCTGACGTGGATATTCATATCAGCACCCAGGCAAATAATACCAATTATGGAATATACAGGTTCTGGCATTCTTTAGGAGCTACCAGAGTTGTATCGGCAAGGGAATTATCCTTAAGGGAGATTAAAGAGATTCGTGAGCATATACCGGAAGATATGGAGATTGAAAGCTTTGTTCATGGGGCAATGTGTATATCTTATTCCGGAAGGTGTCTGTTGAGCCATTTCCTTACGGGACGGGATGCAAATCAGGGGGCCTGTACCCATCCTTGCAGGTGGAAGTACAGTGTAGTGGAAGAAAAAAGACCGGGAGAGTATTTTCCTGTAGAGGAAGATGACAGAGGTACCTATATATTTAATTCCAAGGATTTGTGTATGATAGAGCATATTCCGGATTTAATAGATGCCGGAATTAACAGCTTTAAGATTGAAGGCCGGATGAAAACGGCATTATATGTTGCCACTGTGGCAAGAACCTACAGAAAGGCAATTGATGACTATAAAAAAAGTCCTAAGCTTTATGAGGATAATCTTACTTATTACAAAGAAGAGATTGGTAAGTGCACATATCGTCAGTTTACTACGGGGTTTTATTATGGCAAGACAGATTCCGACTCCCAGGTATATGATAATAATCAATATGTAAAAGATTATGTGTATATAGGAACTGTGGAATCTGTGGATGAAAATGGATATGCCCATTTTATACAAAGAAATAAATTTTTGGTTGGTGACAGTATAGAAGCAATGATGTTTGACGGCACCAATAAGGTGCTTACTGTGCGTGCTATATATAACGAAAAAAATGAATCTGTGGACAGTGCACCCCACCCAAAAGAACCTCTTGCTGTTGATTTGGGTGAAGTACTGATGCCGGGTATTATATTAAGAAGTAAATCCGTCAAAACAGAGTTTTAATTTAGTTAAAGCTTTTTTTTCAATTCTTGACACATATGACCTTGATATATTCATTTGTTTTGCAACCTCCCGTTGTGTAAGAGGAGGATATCCGTATAATCCGTATCTTAGAATCAGAACCTTTAGCTCCCGTTTTGATAATTGGTTGTTTAAGAAAGAGTATAATTGCCGGACATTGTCTTTTAAAATGACATGTTCGGCAATATCTGTTCCTTCGCTTTCCACGATGTCAAGAAGGTTGATTTCGTTTCCTTCTTTATCTGTTCCAATTGGTTCATATAAGGAAAACTCTCTGGAACATTTTCTTTCCTGGCGAAGCATCATAAGCAGTTCGTTTTCAATACATCGGGATGCGTAGGTTACCAGACGGTTTCCTTTATCTATGTCATATGTATTGATGGCTTTAATAAGACCAATGGTTCCTATGGATATGAGATCGTCGATGTCTCTTTCGAAATTATTGTATTTTTTTATGATGTGGGCAACTAAACGAAGATTATATTCCACTAAGGTGTTTCGGGCTTCAAGATCGCCGTTTTTGCTACGTATTAAGTAATAAAGTTCTTCTTCTTTTGACAGCGGTTGCTTGAAGGTTTGCATAGAATTCACCTTAAGGGGCTTTTCACTATACTATGATGTAATAATTGAAAAAGTGCTTTTCCACAAATGCTTTTGTGCATTTTAACAAAATTGTATAAATGGTTTTCTTTTTTTTTGTTATGTGTTACAATAGATAATAATTTTAGCTTAAGAGAGGTATGCATATGCGGATAGGTGTAGGAAGAAAAAAAATCAGAATGGGTGACCTTTTGGTTGCTGCCGGTGCCATTACGGAAGAACAGTTACAGGAAGCATTGGCACTTCAGAAGGAAAAGGGACAGAAGTTAGGTGTTACATTAGTTGAATCAGGAATTATCAGTAAGGAATTATTGATTGCGGTTTTAACACAGCAATTAGGAGTTGAATATATTGATTTGAAAGGATGTTCTTTTGATGATGAAGTTCTTTCTCTGATTCCGGAAGATATTGTTATGAAATACAATGTGGTTCCTCTTGGCTATGATGAGATGAATCCTAATGTTCTTAGAGTTGCCATGGCAGACCCTATGGATATTATTGCAGTAGATGATATTTCCATTGTAACCAACTGCCAGATTGAAGCCTTATTGGCATGGGAAGAGGATATTACGGAAACCATTGGTAAGTACTATGGTAATCATCAGGCTATGGAGGCTGCTGAGGCATATAGGAAGGAACAGGAGATGTCCGGCCTTTCCCAGGCAGAAGAGGAAGAGTACAATGCGGACATTGAGAATTCACCCATTGTATTATTGGTTAAGCAGATTCTTGAGGGTGCTGCAAGACAGAGAACCTCCGATATACATATTGAGCCTATGGAGACTTCTGTAAGAGTCCGTTATCGAATTGACGGTGCCCTTAAACAGGTTATGTCTTATGATTATTCTTTGCTATCCGGTATTGTTGCCCGTCTTAAGATTATGGGTGGTATGGACATTTCAGAAAAACGTAAACCTCAGGATGGACGTATTACCATTATGGTAGACCGTAAGGAGTATGATATCCGTGTATCTATGCTTCCAACCGTATATGGAGAGAAAACGGTTATGCGTCTTGCTGCCAAGGATGGTCTTACAAGACCGAAGTCGGGACTTGGTCTTTCTCCTGAAGAAGAAGCAGTGTTTGATGGTATATTAAGTAACCCCAATGGTATTATTCTTGTTACAGGACCTACAGGTTCCGGTAAATCAACCACACTATATACGGCGTTATCAGAATTAAATACAGAAGAAGTTAATATTATTACAGTAGAGGATCCGGTAGAGGCGAATATAGCAGGTATTAACCAGTGTCAGGTTAATGAAAAAGCAGATATGACTTTCCCTGCTGCTCTTCGTTCTATCTTGCGTCAGGACCCGGATATTATTATGATTGGTGAGATTCGAGACGGTGAGACGGCGGATATTGCGGTTAAGGCCGCTATTACCGGTCACTTGGTTGTATCAACCCTGCATACCAATTCGGCTGCTTCTACCGTAACCCGTTTGATTGATATGGGTATTGAGCCTTATACAGCAGGTGATGCATTAAAGGGTGTTATTGCCCAGCGACTTGTGAGAAGATTATGTACCTGTAAGCAACCGAGATATGCAGAAGACCATGAGAAGAGATTACTTGGTGTTGCGGACTCTACGGAAGATATTGTACTGTATGAGCCAAATGGATGTCCGCTATGTAATGACACAGGTTTTTCAGGACGAATCGGTGTGTATGAGATGATGACCGTAACGAGAAGTCTTGCACAGGTTATTGCTACCAATGCACCTGCAAATGAGATAGAGAAACAGGCTTTGGAGGAAGGTATGCATACCTTGAAGATGAGTTGTTCTCAGCATGTATTAAATGGTATCACATCAATTGGAGAAATGCGTAAGATTGTTTACGAAGCCGGTGATGAGTACTAGAATATAATCCGGAAAGGGGAAGAAACATGATAGATATTAAAGAATTATTGGCATTTTCAGTGGAACAGAAGGCATCCGACGTACATATAGCTGTAGGAATTCCTCCGAAGCTTCGTATTCACGGTAAGCTTACGGATGTGGATTGTCCGCCCTTAACACCTATGGATGCGGCTGAGATGATTAGTGCTACTATGACAAAGCGTCATCAGGAGATATTAAAGGAACGTGGAGAAGTGGACTTTTCTTTTGATTCTGAAGAGACAGGCCGTTTTCGTGTGAATGTATTCTTAGACAGAGGAAATATGGCAGCTGCTTATCGACGGGTTGAAACGGTTATTCCAAGACCGGATCAGTTGGGAATTCCTAAGGAAGTTGTAGACTTATATAAGAAAAAACGTGGTTTGGTTCTGGTAACAGGACCTACAGGTTCCGGTAAATCAACCACTCTTGCTTCTATTATTAATAAGGCAAATGAGAATCTTACAGACCACATTATCACATTGGAGGATCCTATTGAGTATGTACATCACCATAAGAAATCAGTTGTAAACCAGCGTGAGGTTGGTGTAGATACCATGAGTTATGCCAATGCCATGAGAGCGGTTCTTCGTGAGGATCCGGATATTATTCTTTTGGGAGAGATGCGTGACTTAGAGACAATCTCAACAGCCATTACAGCGGCAGAAACCGGTCACCTGGTATTTTCAACCTTACATACAATTGGTGCAGCAAGTACCATTGACCGTATTATCGACGTATTCCCAACACATCAGCAGCAGCAGACCCGAGTTCAGCTTGCCATGATTTTGGAGGGCGTAATATCTCAGGCGTTGATTCCAGCAGAAGACGGAAGAGGACGAGTGGCAGCCTTTGAGGTTATGTTTGGTAGTCCTGCAATCAGAAGTCTGATTCGTGAACAGAAGGTGCATCAGATTCAGTCTACAATCCAGACCAGCCGTCAGCTTGGTATGATTACATTGGATGACCACCTGTATGAATTGTATAAGGAAGGTGCAATTAGCAGAGAAAATGCATTAATATATGCACAGGATCAGCAGGCACTTAAGAAGAAAATGTAATATATGGTAGTAGGGTTTAACAAAATCTACAAGTAATTGTAAAATTATATTGCAATATTTACAAAAATAATGTAAAATTTATTTTAACTAAACAAAATGTTAATAAAATGTTCATATTTTGCGTGCGGGTTAAGTATGAACTGATATGAAATGGTGGAGGAGTAGTATGGCACAGTTTAACTACAAGGCGATTGGTGCAGACGGTAAAGCGAAGAAGGGCTCTATCGAAGCAGCAGATCGTGAAAAAGCGATGGACAAGTTGAAGGCGGAAGGTATGTCTGTAACAGATATGACAGAAGCCGGTGAGAAGGTACAGATTAGCCTGTTTAAGAAGAAGGTTAAGAACAGGGATTTGTCAATTCTTTGTAAGCAGATGGTAAGTATCTTAAATGCAGGTGTTACGGTTATTGTGGCTCTTGAGATGTTGTCAGAGCAGATGGATAATAAGACCCTGCAGCGTGCATTAGTGGAAGCGAAGGCATATGTTGAGAAGGGTGGAACGTTATCAGATGCGATGCGTTTGAATCCGGATGTATTTCCCCAGATGATGGTGAATATGATTAGTGCCGGTGAGGCAACCGGTAGTATGGAGACTTCTTTTGACCGTTTGTCAACTCATTTTGAGAAGGCAGATGCGGTAGCAGGTAAGATTAAGGGAGCTCTTACATATCCGATTATCGTATTAGTTGTTGCTGTATTGGTTATTGTGGTAGTTATGGTTGCGGTTATCCCTACCTTTGTTGATATGTTTGCTGAGATGGGTACTGCATTACCGCTTCCAACCAGAATTATGATGGCAGGCTCTGATTTTATTCTTGAAAAGTGGTGGCTTTTGATTATCATTATTGTAGTTGCTTCTGTTTTAATTAAGATGTTTGCGGCAACCCCTACAGGACAAATGCTTTTTGCAAAAATTGCAATTAATGCTCCTATCTTTAAGGATTTGGTTATTAAGCAGAATGCATCTCAGTTCTCAAGAACATTAAGTACTCTTATGGGTGCCGGTGTTCCGATGCTGGATTCCATTGAGATGGTTGCAAAGATGATGAATAACAAGATATTCCGTGATGGTCTTATGGATACAAAGACTCAGGTTGCAAAGGGTATTCCGTTATCTAAACCACTTAAGGATATGGAAGTATTTCCTACCATGTTAGTACAGATGGTTAAGATTGGTGAGGAAACCGGTAATATTGAAGATATGATGGACAAGGTGGCAGACCTGTATGACAGAGAGGTGGATCTTGCTACGGAATCTTTAACAGCTGCAATGGAGCCGTTGACCATGGTTCTTATGGCTGGTATTGTTGGTATGATTGTTGCCGCTGTATACGGACCAATTCTTAGTATGTACGAGGGTATCGACAATATGTAATAACAATGAGTCATGCGTTGTGGGAAATGGGTGTGTTCACTCTGTGCTTGCACAAGAGTGAATGCAGACATTTCCTACAACATAGGACGAATGTCCTACATCGAGCCGACAGGCGAGATGGCATGACGGAGTAAAGGACGTCGCATCGAGCCGACAGGCGAGATGGCATGACGGAGTAAAGGACGTCGCATCGAGCCGACAGGCGAGATGGCATGACGGAGTAAAGGACTCTATTTTATTTCCAGATTAATATCACCTCTGACCAGGGTGATTATTAATAAATAACTTATTAACTATAATTTATAAAGTAAAGGAGAAGAGATATGAAGAAAATGAATAACAAAGGTTTCTCTATGGTTGAGCTTATTATCGTTATTGCGATTATGGCTATCTTAGCTGCAGCTTTAGCTCCAGCACTTATTAAGTACATCAACAAGTCAAGATTATCAACAGATGTATCTACAGGTACATCTATTGCATCTGCTATCCAGACAGCATTATCTAATGAGTCAGCTTTTGATGCATGTCATGATGTTTCTTTAGCTACATTTGGTGGACCAACTAGTGCTAACCCATTTTCAGGTGCAATGGCATCAGAGGTTGCTTCAACAATTGATCCTGCTAAGTGTAAGGTTAAGTCTAAGAAGGATATGAATGGTTCTCAATTTACATCATCTGCTTTCTTGGTAACATGTAATCCAACTTCTAATACAGTTGAAGTATACGTTGGTGATGCAAACCATATGTGTTCACCTACAGTTGTTAAGTCTTTAACTGAGAAGGATTGATATTTCTTTTTGTCAATCAGCATCTGCTTTGGTTGGATGCTGGTTGACCCATATTATTGAATAAGTATAAGAACATTAATATACAATCCCCTGGTCAGGGATTTGTATCTTAATGTTTTCATTACGTTTAAGATTGGCAATATGCCATATGATTTAATGGGACTAATGCATGAATTGGCAGATATATCTAATTGGTTTTGTGTATAATTAGTCTTTTTGCGGTTGGCGGTTTTTTATAGTTTTTTGTGAGTATCCCGGTCAGGTATTTATGAAAAATATAGGAGACGGTGACGTAAATGATTGGCAGCAACTGGCTTACATATAGGCTGGGATTTTACTTTGTGTGCGATTTTTTTATTTGGTCAGTAGAGGGATTGCTTACATTAAGTCAAATGGAGCGAATAAGCTCTTTGCCCGTATGGAATTTGGGCAATATATTAATGAAATGCGGGAAAGCAGCTTGTGAGCTGGTACCTGAACATGATAGGGTTACGTCCCTATTAAAATAATAAATAACTTCTGATTAGCGAGGGAGGCTACGACATGGCGAAAAGTAATAAAGTCTTAACAGTCGAGATTACAAATGAAAGTATTACAATTATTGAAGTAACACCTTCAGTAAAAAAACAGACAGTCGTGCATAATGCACTGATATTTGAAACTCCGGAGGATGCCTATGATGATGGTATGCTTCGTGATATTGACCGCTTAAGTGCGGTGATTCGTGAGCAGTTAGATGCAAACGGAATTACAAATAAGAATGCGATTTTCATCCTTTCTTCAACAAAGGCTGTTAATCGTGAGGTATTAATTCCTGAGGTAAAGGAATCAAAGATTAAGGGAATTGTAGCAGCAAATGCTTCGGAATATTTCCCTGTTAACGTGGAAGATTACGTTGTTTCTCATTCTGTTTTAGAGCATACTGTAGATGAGAATAAGAACAAACAGATTAAATTGATGGTAGTTGCTGCACCAACTAACATGGTAAAGGGTTACTATGAATTAGGAAGTGCCTTAGGTCTTACAGTTCAGGCAATTGATTATGTAGGTAATTCAATGCTTCAGATGATTAAGACCCAGACAGGAACCAATATGACAACCATGGTTATTCAGTTAGGTTCTGAATCTACAATCCTTAACATTGTTAAGGGTGACACCCTGTTATTACAAAGAACCGTACCATATGGTACCAATGCGGTAGTAACAGAGATTATGGATGAGAAGGAAGTGGACGCAACAACGGCTATGACCCTTCTTCAGAATGAGAGATTGATTACTGTTGATTTTGATGATAATGCAGCGACAGGTGCATTCCGTTACTTAATCAACAATATCGGACGTGTAATAGATTACTATGTAACAAAGAATCCGGACAATCCAATTGATGATGTGTTCTTAACAGGTGACGGCGCATTAATTCGTGGTATTGATGGATTGTTTAAGATTCAGTTGAATATTCAGACAAGAATTATGGACAGCTTATACAATGTTAAGTTTGAGCCTAACATTGATTTGAAGATATTTAATCCTGTTTATCTGGTGGCTCCAATCGGTGCTTCTTTTGCGCCAATGGGATTCCAGATTGTTGAGGTTAAGAAAAAGGCCGGTAGCAATGCGGATCTTGTTAAGATAGGAGCTGTTGTATTAGGTGTTGGCGTTGTGGCGTCATTTGGTATGATTGTGGTAACTACAATGCTTAAGAGTAATGCCCAGAAAGAGCAGGACAGCTTAAATGCCCAGATTGCTGCAATTGCTGATATTGATCAGATTGTAAGTGATCATGATGCTGCATATGCTAAGTTAGAGGATATTGAGAACCTCTATGATCAGACAAAGGATTTGAATGAGAACTTCAATATGTTCTTTGATGATTTAGAGACAATTCTTCCTAAAACTATAGCAATTGATTCATATTCATCAAATGCAGAAGGAATTAGCATGTCAGGTGTGTCTTCTGATTATGAATCTATTGCAAGATTCATTAAAGATCTTAAGACAGTAGAATGTATCAGTGATGCCTTTGTTACAGATATTAATGAAGAAGGTGCCACTATGGAAACAAGTAAAGATGGTGAGAATGTAACCCAGCAGGTTGGTGTTTCTTATACATTTAATATTACTGCTGTGTTTGTTTCAGTTGACGAAGAAGATGATGTGGAAGAAGCTACAGATGGTCAGCTTACAGAAACAGTAGAAGAATAGGAGGGGTTACAATGAAGATGAATGATACATTAAAGGGTGCGTTACTTATATTTGTAGGAATCATTGCTGCTGTAGTTTCGTTTATGTATGTTGCACAGCCAAATATTGATAAAACTCGTTCCATCCAGCAAGATAATGTTACGTTAAGAGCCCGTTTGGCAGAGCTTGAGGCAAAGCAGGCAGAGCGTGACAGATATTTAGAGGAAACTGCACAGTATAATGCAGAGTATGATGCATTGTTAAACAGCTTCCCTGCTGATTTGAATCAGGAAGTAACGATTATGTTTATTGAAGGAATTCGTGAGAATTATGAATTTGATGCAGAATCGTTAACAATGGGTGTAAAAGAGCAGTTCTATACTTTAGGTGTAGGTGGAGGTGATGCATCTCTTGATGCTGCTGCACCTGTAGAAGCGACAGAAGGAGAAACAACAACTGAAGTAGCTGCGGAAGAAACAACAGAGGCTCCGGCTGATTCGGTTTTGGCAACTTCAGAACCGGCTCCTGTGTATGACTGCTACCGTGCGTTGTTCCCTATTTCGTATAGTGGCTCTTATGAGTCTATTAAGGATGTAGTGTCTTATGTTGATAACTATACAGACAGAATGACCATCAACCAGATTGATATTTCATATGATGCTGAGAATGATGTATATTCAGGTAATATTCAGTTATACTGTTATTCCATTGAGGGAGAAGACAGACCTGAGCGTACTGTTGAGTTAAATGAAGTTGAAACAGGTGTTAATAACATCTTTAATTCTGGTGCAAGTGTTTCATCTACAGTAGAGAATTCATTATCTAAGTATGATGACACAGAGGGTTCTGCAATTGAAACAAGCTATGATTTCTATACCATGTTAAATCCTGCATCAAGTGATGTTTCAGCTAAATTGGTTGGACAGAATGGTTCAGGTAAGGATGCAAGCATTGTTTCAAACAGTGATAATTCCATCTCAACTGTTACATATGATTTCTATGAGAAGGATGGAAAGACATACTGTAAGTATACAGTAGATAATGAAAATTCTTATGAGGCTGAGGTTACATCAGCAGAGGATGTGAAGTTATTAATCAAGTCATCTGACCGTAAGGATGGTGATGACAAGGTTGGAGTACGTGTTACTATTAACAATTCATCTAATCTTCCTGTATATGTAAAGGTTAGTGGTGATGATAGTGTTAATCCAAGAGTAACAATTGCAGGTAAATCAGGTTCTGTTAAGGTATACAAGTAGAATGGAGTGGGTGTTCCATGAAAAAGAAAAATAACGCTGGTTTCAGTATTGTGGAAGTATTGATTGCTTTAGCAATCTTCCTCATACTGATGATACCAATTGTAAAAGGTATTGTTCAGGCGCTTAATATGTCTACTGGTTCTAAAGAGTTGCAGTATCGTAATGAGTTTGCAGAAGGAATCATGGAACATGTTAAATCCGTGAACATAGATGAGCTCCTTGATTCCAAGTATTACTTGGATTCTGGTACGGATGCTTCCTCTTTTACAACAACAAGAAAAATATATTCATTAGATACTACGGATCCTGATTATGCAGGACCACCGTTAAGTAATGATTTCAATGGTGATGGTAATCTGACTGCGGATGAGTATTTTGAATACGCCCAGTATCAGATATCGGGAAGTGTGAAGCTTGGTACGAAACATGAGAAGTATAACTATATTGTTGATGTAGACAGTAAGCCTTATGCTGAGGCAAAGTCCAATGATGAACAATTCCTGGATCCTAATAATCTTGCCTTAGGTATTGTTGAGGATATTGATTATACCAAGGTTGCCTTAATTGATGATCAGGTATTTAACTATGATGCAATGGCAGAGAATGCCTTAAAGGCAAAAAAGCTTCAGGCTGTTAAGGATGCCGGTGATGAGGAAGAGTATCGTCAGGCTTTGGCGGATCCATTTTCTTATTTTATTAGAGATAACGGTTATCGCATGATGACCATTAGAGTATCCGGCAATAAGACAGATGGATATAAAGTTCAGTGTGTGCTGGACTATTATGATGATAATTCCAGCTTGGATGTATCAGGTTCTGATAGTCATTATGTGGAATATGTTCCATATGGTAAGGTGTTTAAAGATAATCTGCCCAATATATATCTTATGTATAATCCTTGTCGGTATAATGGTAGTTATGTAACAGATGATTATATTACCATTGATACCAGTGAGCTGACAGATACTACCACACCGGTTAATGTGTTTGTTGTACAGACAGCTTCCAACTATTCTGAATCCATTGTGAATTCAGGGGCAATTCAGGCGGCAAACGATGCTTATGATGAAGCCTATAGAAGTAAACATGAAGATGTGGATCAGGCTACCTTAGATAAGAATCATTTATCAGATGATACTTTGTATAATTCAAATTACGGTAATGCAGGTCAGTCTCGTGATGATACGCAGATTCATATGGCTGCCGTGGTTGGAACAAACCAGACCGGCAGATTACCACAGCTTCATATTTATTCAAATATTGGTGATAACACCAAGGAAACAATAGATGATGAAGGTAATATAGTTACAGAAGATAAAAGAAATCAGAAATCAGATTCTTCTAAGTTTTTGATTTCCCAAAGTGATTCCATTACTGATATGAGTAATAACTTTTTCCGGTATATGGCAAAAAATAATTTGACAAATCCAACAACTGCTTCTATATACGGTTTGTTGGGAAATACAGGAGAAGCTGTTGTGGGATATTTAGAAGATGCCAGCGAACAGTCGCGGGGCATGTATTATATTAAGGTATATTTAAAGAAAGATTCGGATGGAGCAATTGATACTGCAGTTGACCAGCCGATATTACAGGGAACGAAAGGAGGCACAGAATCTTGAACAAATTAGTTAGTAAGATTAAGAAGTTAAAGAACAATCAAGGTAACAGTTTTGTTGTTGTGGTTGCTACTGTGTCTTTCCTTGCTATACTTACAGCAGCCCTTTTGGTTGCAGTAGCCCTTATATACCGTCTGAAGGCCTATGATATTAATTCCAAAGATAATTTCTATTATCTGGAACAGGCTATGGATGAAATATATGCCGGTGTTGGTGCAGATTCCATGGGTATCTTAAATGAAGCCTATGATGACACATTAGAGACACTGGTATACTATGATACAGATGCAAAGCAGTATAAAACCATGACGAATGAGCAGGCTAACGCTATGCTTAAGAAAACATACATCTATCTGTTGCAGAATAATGAAAATTATAATTCTACAACGAAGGTAGATACCCGGTTAAGAAGCTTCTTAAGTAATCCTTATGATGCAGATTCTAATCCGGAGGGAATCCAGTTGTCCTTTAATACCATAGAGAAGAACGATTTGGATTTAACCATTGTGAATGTTGTATTAAAGAGAGAGGCTGAGTATAGTACGGTAAATGCCCGTGCCGCAAAAAACGCAACTGACAAGGATGTTGCTGCCGGAGATACATTTATTCAGTCAATTACTACTGATATTGTAATCGGTGCACCTGCATTTGATGTTAATTTTAACTCTAATGCAACGGAGTTGAATGAGTTATATGAATATTCAATGATTGCAGATATGGGTATTGAGATAACAAGTGCTGACGGAAAGGCTGCCAGAGGAGATAAGGTGGCATTAACCGGTAATATATACGCAGCATCAGATTTTTACAATAAGAGATATAATGAAGATCCGGGAACCATTCACTGGCAGGGCACTACAACCACAGATACCATTAAGACTGAGCAGATTCAGAAGGTTAACTCCTATGATTCAGCAAGACTGTCAGACTGTGATGGTGTAAAAACAAAGAGTGCATATTCCGGTTTGTATATTGACGGAGCAAATGTAACAATTGCTTCAGACAGACTGATTATACCGGGAACATTGGCAGTTATGGATTCTGCTGATGTTACGTTATCAACAATTTCCAGTGCTTCTAATACGTGGACTGAAGTGTGGGCTGATGGAATCGTGTTAGATGGTTATTCTTTAAAGAAGAATTTAGAGGGTGACCTGAAAGGTTCCAGTTTATATATGAGAGCTAACCTGTATATGTATGATGACCTGGAGGTGAATGCCAATTCGGCTCAGGTTACATTAGATGGAGAATATTATGGATATAATTATGCTTCAACAGATAACCGTACATATTCAGAAACAGCATTAGCTAACGGAACCCGTACCTTTACAGCCAGAACCAGCAGTGGTTATAAGGACGGTAAGGGAATTGACGGCCAGGCTCATTATAACAGTAGTGCTATTATATTAAATGGTCAGAATGCAAATTTGAATTTTGAATATGTAACAACCATGTATGTTGCAGGACAGTCTTATATTGAATTGTCTAAGCAGACAACAACAACAGATGAGGCTATTACATATAATGTGGAAGCAACACAAGTGGATGACACTGTTCAGATTAAGTCAAATGATTATGCCAGCAAGAGTACGGTGAATTATACAACCACCGATAATACATCTTCTACACCGATTCAGGATTATAGAACCGGTGAGGCAATCTCTATTAAGAGTAATCAGCTGGCATATATTCCAAATACCAATGTAATTGAAGATGAAACAGGAATATATGTAAATCTTCCTGCTTCACTTAAAACATTGGAACCATTTAAGGATTTTTGGGATGATTTATCCCACGTACCTGTTATTAAAACCGTTATTTCAGGTAAAGCATATTATTTCTACGATTTCTCCAGTGTGAAGCCAAGCACTCCTGATAAAGAAATCGCAATGAATACCTTTATTGAAGCATACACTGAGTTATTCAGTGAAGATACAGTTGTAGCAGGTCCCGGTGGTGTAGTTACGGATGATCGTACAACCGGTGAGAAAGCAAATCTTCAGAATATTACGGATTATGATTTCTTCCAGGTAGAGGCATTGAATGTAGATACAGATGAAAAAAATACCATGATATATACCAACTCGGCTATAACAACAAAGGTTGGTAGTAAATTCTCCATTAAAGCAAATCAGAAGAATATGGAAGCCTTAACAACTGCTGCTTCCAGATTGTCTTCCGATAGTGTGAATACAGCTGCGGCAGCGAATAATGCACAGGAATTAACAAATGCATTCAACAAGCAGTACAAGGAAGCAAAATGGTTATTAACCAATAAGTCAGCAACCGGTGAATATGTAACAGAAGCACATGCTTTGGCTGAAGATTGTATTACTCCGATTAATCACTATTTTGATTTTAGTAAAGTGAATTCTGAGAACACCAAATACATTGATCTTGAAAGCGGATACGGTGTATGGGTATCAGAAGGAGATGTGAAGGTTGGAGCAAGAAGCTTTTCTCTAAATGGTGGTGCATCTAAGAACTATGACAGAAGCTATAAGAATGGTAAAGTCAGAGGCATTATAATTGCCAAAGGTGATGTTACCTTTGATACAGATGTTGAAGAATTTGAAGGTCTTGTTGTTACAGGTGGTAAGATTATTATTAATAACTTTACCGGAACCAAGACAACTATGGCTTTATCAGCCAATGCCGAGATTATTAAATCAGTTCTTAGAGAGTGTGATGCCTCAAGAGGTGAGACGGCAGAGAAGAATTATGGTTTTGTATGTGATACCTTTAGATTATTTGAATCTACATATGAACCACCAAGTGAATCTGATGATAATGTAATTACAGCAATGAAGAGTATTAGCGCAGTTCAGTTCGAAGATATTATTTCTTTGAAGAATTGGGTTAGAAACGTGGATTAAGGTGGTGATGTGTATGAAGAAGAATCAGGGATATACCTTAATCGAATTAATTATTGTACTTGCGATTATTGCAATTCTTTCTGTAATGTCTTTTGTTACCATTGGCATTATTAAACAGGCACAGTACAATGCAGCGGCATCTTCATTAAGCAATCAGATGGGTAGTCTTCTTGTTAAGACAAGAGCTTTATCTGAGGCAAAGGATGAACCATTATGTATGATGATTCATCGTTATTCTAAGAAAGTAACCTTAAATGATGGAAAGGTTATTAAAAAAGGCAGTTATGCGCTTATATTAGGATATGACAATGGATCAGGCTTTGTGGTAAAGAATACCGGTAATGCATTTTCAGAGGATGATCTGGATATTGTTACTGAGGATATTTTAACAAATATTATTACAATTAAATATACCTCTAAGGACGATACTCCTTGTGGGATTACCGGTTTGGATGACACCGATAACATGATTATCGAATTTAACAAAGCAACCGGTGGTGTCCGATATGGAGCAGGTGATTATGAGATTATATATGAAAATGGTAATCGTACTGTTGCAGTTGTGAAGTTGGATGCTGCAACAGGTAATCATTATTTGAAGTAAAGGAGGCAGAGAGACTATGAAAAGAATGCAACGAAACAAAGGTTTCACTCTGGTTGAATTATTGATTAGTATGGCTTTGCTCTCCATCATTATGTTGATTGTGGTACAATTTATGAGTACTACAACGGCGGCACAAAAGAGAACAAAGTATAACCTGAAAGCACAGACTGCTGCAAATGAGTTGATGAATAATATTTCGGATACCATGGCTCAGGCAAGTTATGTAAGGGTTGTGCCGGCGGAAGCAAAGGTCTATGAGAAATCTTCCGGAACCAGAATTGAACCTATGGGGGAAGGTACCAGTAACCCGACTTCCGATTCCAGTTCATTTGCATTTGATTTGGTACCGGATGATTATGGTAACTATGTACGTAATACAGATACTAACACCGTGAACCGTAAGGTAATAGTGGACATGGATACCTATCAGTTAGTTGGTGAGAAGCAGGGAACTGTTTATCCCCTTACAAACGATTTGGAAGCAAAGGGAACGGATGTCCGATCATTCCGTTGTATGAAGCAGACGAGTGGTCCAAATGTAAAGTATTTATACGTTAAACCTGCTTATATATATGTGGAGTATAATGGAAGAACCACAAATGAAGAGGGAGATTTAGTAAATCATCTATACTATGTCATATATCGATTTGATTATACGGATCCGGATTCGGCAAAGGTATACATGGTAAGAGGAGAGACAACTCATAATACGTCTGAGAAGTTAGCGGCAGCAAAATCGGCTGTAGATGCACTGTCAGATGAAGATGGTTTGTTAACAGATGATTTGGAAGATTTTTATCTATCCTGTGACGCAGAAGGTGGTGCATTTATATTAGATGCATTAATGGATGTAAAAGGATATATGTATAATGCAACAACAACAGTTGCGGTTAGAAATACAGAGGTGCTTACAGCAAAACCAATTAACTCTTATCAGTTAGGAGAGGGAAGCACTTCGGAAGAATCCGGATGGGAAACTCCGGGTGAAGGCGAAAACAGTGGCGGTGAGGAATCCGGCGAATCCGGTGAATCCGGTGAAACTAAGGATGAATAGAAATAAGAAAGGGAGAAAATAATATGTCAAAGAAAAAGATTATTACAATATTTTCATTATTACTCATTGGTATATTGACAGTTTCTGCTATTTCTTATTCTATTGCAGGACTTGGTAATGGTGATGAGGAACTGCTGGGGGGTGGAGTTACTCCTGCCGCAGCTAATTATGTATCAGCAATTGATTTGATTATTGAAAATTCTTATAATGATGAGAACAATACATTAAACATTGTTGAGATTGTTCCTTCCGGTACGGCAGGATCTGATTTGAAGAGATATATTAATGATGGTTATTTCAAACAGTATGTCATTGATGCCAATGCTACGAATGGTATGGTGATGGCTTCAAATACCATTAAGTATGATTTGGTTCCTATTACTCTTGATACAAAATTAACCAGTACTCAAGGATCTAATATATTAGGGACTACATCTTCAACATTAGCAGAGATTTTTAACAGTGCTGATTTGATTTATCTTAGTTGTCCGTATTATACTGCTTATGATGATAAGATGAGTGAAGAAGTCTATGATTATCTTCATACATATGCATCAGGTAAAAATAAGCCGCTTATTATGGATTATGTGAAGGAAACTGATACAGAGGGTTCATTAAGCAATAAGACATATGGGGCTTTAATATCTGAGATCCAGTTAAACTTTATTCGATATAAGACCTTCCCTTGGGGTGATGGATATACAGCTTTACAGTTCTTTAAGAATCAGGATGCAGGTAAGGGTAAGTCACATTATCTTCCATTTACCTCTTCAACCAGAACCTATAAGGCATTGGTTATTTCCAATACATCGGGTAGTACAATCGAGAAAGGTTTAAAAGACGATTATAGTAGTGATGCAGCTGTTAGAACAAAAGCTTACTATGGTACTGAAACGCCTGCAGCCAATTTGGATGTAACTGTTGTAACTACTGCCAATGTTACGGTTAGTTTGTTAGAAGGTGATTATGACTTTATCGGTATTGAAAGTAATGTTAAGTCAGAGAATATTCCTTCTGATATATATACAGTTCTTAAGAGTAAGTCAGAAACCGGAAAATATATTTTCTATGGTACAGACAGGGCTATAGACAGTGGTTCCGACTCTAATTACAGTGCATCAAATAATTACTTGAAACTTATGTCATTATTAATGACTGCAAATGGACTTACAAGACAGCAGAATGTATTATCTGTACGTTATGGTTTCTTTACCTCTTTGTATAATGCAGGTGCAAATGGTTTAGATACTGCAAAGCAGATTGCAGATTTGTTTAACAATTCTGATTACCGTGGTTCTTCTAGTAATGGTGGTAGCAGAAAATACCGTGTCCTTGAGATTGAGCCATGTTATCCGATTGATTTGGACTTAGCACGGAGCTTGCCTAATTTGGAAGGTAATTATAAGGGTTTTAGTGATCTTAAAGGTAGGTATTACTCAATTCCTGATCAGGTTATGAAGGGTGTTACTAAGGATGAGATTCAGGATGGTACAGAATACTATGCTTTCAGTATCAGTAAGGCGAAAATTGCGAAAGCGTTAAATATGTCTTATAACGAGATTGAAGTTGAGCAGATGTCTGTTAATGAGTTGATATCTTCAAAAGAAGTGTTAGCAGAAACTTATGACTTGATATATATAGGCGGGGATTTTTCTGCATATGTTCCTAATGGAATTATGAACTTAACCCAATCTACGAATTATGCCAGCAATCAGGATCATAATACATTAAAGGATTTATTTACATGTTTTGATATGTATACTCATACCGGTGTTTTAATGCCATTGAGTTTATATAATGGTGGTTCACCCTTTGGTGAGGTAGTATCCGGACAGACGGTGGCTGCATACAGTGGTCATGATTTAAATTCCTTAAAGTATGCGGAATTACAGGATTATATGGAAGCTGGCTTACCGATTATGATTGATAATTCGGTTACAACGGCGTATGATAATATGGAGTCTATGACTCGTTTGCAAAAGTTAGCCCAGACAATGATTGATCCCGACAGTTATATGTACAAGTTTTTGGCGGATGCAAAACTTTGGGATAGTGATGTAAGTCATACCAATATCAGTTGGGGCGATATTGAGGTTGCGTCTTCAGGTGCAACCCAGATTATTAAGAATGAGAATGCCCAATATGGCAATACCTTGATTCAGGTTCCGGATGGTCAAACAGATGAAGGTGCTCCTGGTGTTACAGTGTTTAATGATACATATAATACTGCAATTAAGAAGTTGGTAGATGAATCTTCAAAACGTCCATATGTTGTGATTGATGAATCACCATCCCAGTATGACCAGAATGATTTAACTACAGTTCATTCGGAGTCTACCTTCTCAGTGAAGGCATCGGTTACCGATGGCAGTGCATCAAGCTATGATTTTTATCTCTTAGTTGATGAAAATGGTGATGGAATTTTTGAAGATAATGAAGGCGTTGTTGATCCAGAATCTGAATGTAAAGCAAAGTCTTCAGGCAAAACAGTGACATTGTCTTATGATTTGGAAGAAGATTTCTTTGGTCTTATTTCATGGAAGGTAGTGGCAAGGTCTTCTGCTAATGGCAAGCTATGTGATGCAAAATCAGGTGCAGCATTCTTCAAGCTTGACAGTGAGGCAAAGAAGGAATGTCGTGTACTTCAGGTTATGCCGATTAATACTTCTACAACTGATTATAATTGGAATGCCGGTCATACTCTTTATTTCTGTACAGAATGTCAGCAGAGTATGAAGCGTTTACAGTATAATGTTACTATTAATGGATTTAATCAGGATTCTAATCCGGGATTGAATTCTGCTACAGACACTTCAACTGTAAACGGTGTATATGTTGGTCTCCATGAGCATAATTTTGGTATCGTGAAGTATGATTCTGCAATCAGTAATGATGATTGGGAGGATAACTTTGCCAACATATTAACCCACGGTGCAGATGGTACTCTTGAAACCGGCGATTTTTCTTTTGATTTGGATATTGTTTCACCGGCAGAATTTGATACCTTGTGTGCAGCGGCAGCAGGAAGAACAGCTTCAGAGGTGGCTTCTAATAAGACATCTGCCGATCAGTTGTATGAACAATATCAGAACCAGTTAGCTAGTCCTACATTGTTATCTGCGGAGGAAACATTAAAAACACAGTTGTATTCAGTTACCAGTTTGATTAAGTCAAGAAATATTACCGGTAAAGGCCGAGCGGCAGTTATTGTTAAGAATATTGGTACTGCAGATGCTCCGGGACAATGGATGATTGATAAGGATTATTATAAGTTCTGGGAGTATTGTAACAGTAGCGCTGATGATGTATTATACGGAAATATCAGCGGTAGTCTTGGGGATTTAAAGACTGCGTATGATGCGTATATTAAGGAATATGATAAGGCAGTAGAATTAAAGAATCAGTACAAAAAATACTCACAGGCAGCAGGTGATGCATCTAACTGGATTGCAAATAATTACGATATTGTTGTTTTAGGTTTTGCTGAAGAATTTGGTGGCAAGGATATTAGTACAGCGTCTGCATCCCAGCTTAAGACTTATGTGAATGCCGGTGGTTCTGTATTGAATACCCATGATACCATGGCAAGAAGTAATTCCAAGGGTGCAGTGAATCTAACTGCTACGTTATTAGATACCTTTGGTATGGATCGATTCCATGTAACAGGTGTTGAGACAGGTACGGCAGCTCCAAGTGGTGTGGCTGTATCCATTGGAAATGATTCCCGGATTCTTTTGGATGCCAATAACGTTACAAAGACTTATAAGCGATATAAATTAGGTTTGTTTACAGCAGATCAGTACAATGCTACTTGGGTTAATAGTGGTGTAATGTATACGGCTGATAAAGATATGACGTTTACGATTAAGAAAAATCAGTATAATAAGGATCTTTCAGCTTGGTCTGGTACTGTAGGTACTGATCATTCCGGTAGTACAGATTTTTCTGATACTACAGTAAAGGTTGTGATGCGTAACTATGATGATAGCCCGATGTCAGGTGGTTTGGCAGTATTGTTTGATGGAAGTGGAAATGTAATTGCTCAAGCTACCGCAGATGCTTCCGGTGTAGCAGAATTCAAGTTGTCACCGACCTTATCAGGTACAGGTATAATTGATAAGTTTAGTCAGACCATTGGTACTTATGAGAAATGTAATATGACAGCTGATATTACGATTACTTCATCAGGGATTACGGTTACTAATGTTGATACTACAACTACACCATTAGATGCTACAGCTCAGGAAGCAACTGTTAAACTTCATGTGACAAATGCAGCTACGATTCCTTCCGGTACAAGCTTTACCTTGAAGATTGGAAAGGAAACCTATTCAACAACCATTAATGCAGATGGAGATTTGACGTATACAGTTCCTGTAGCGGCCTTTTCATCTAAAACAGATTTTAATGATGCCATTAATGATGCTAAGAATAGCGGAACAAAATATGTAAGATACACAACAGGTAAGGATTATGCATTCTTTACAGAGAATCTTATTGCGGATGGTGTGGCTGATTATGCTACAAAAATTGCTGACAACAGTACTGCCGGTAGTAAGGTGAAGTATAATACACCGATTGGTGTAACGGATTATTTTGTAAGTGGAGATTCGGCATCAAATCCGACAAGTCCATACAGATATGCATATAGTTCCGGTGAATCTTATGACCATGCGGTTAATACCGATGGTTGGAATATGGAAGCTAAGTATGGTACAAGAAGGGCGTCTAAGGTAAATCAGGGTGGAATTACAACCTATCCGTTTGCTGTCAGTGATGAGTTGTTAATATCAGCAACCCATGCTCAGTACTTTACCTTGGATTTAGATGATCCGAATGTAAATGTCTGGTATACATTAGGAGCCAACTTCGTTGATGGTGGTAATCCGGATGCACAGTTTGCCAGATATGATTCCAGCTTCTTTGCAGCATCACCTCATGATGGTATGAATAATTACTTCTTATATAGTAAGAACAATGTATTTTATACCGGTGCTGGTCACATGGTTGTTACCGGACGCTTGAAGGATAACAATGATGAAAGAAAGTTATTCATTAATGTCATTGTAAATAGTGTAAACAAGGGTATTTCTAAGCCGAAGATTAAATTATACAATGTATGTCCGACAACAGGTGATGGTAACTGTGAACATGAATATGTGAATCCAAGTAATGTGGAGGCAAACAAGAAGTTAGCAAAAGAAACCAATAAGGTATACTATAATGCTTCTACAAAGATGTATCAGTATAATATAGAAGAGGGTCAGGAGCATATATTCCCAACCTTTGACTTTAAGGCAGTTGCCGGTTCGGCTGATTTAAAAGAGATTCAGGTATTCTGGGATTTGAATTATGGTACGGAGCCTGGTTTGAATACTTCCGATATGTATGAGGAAGATGGCGGTACAAATCATGTAATGATCTTTACCTATTCAGGTATTAATGCCGCAAACCAGAGTGGAGTTCGTATGAAGCTTAGAGATACCATGACGAATCTTGAGTTATTAGACCGTTATATGAATAATTATAATAACTTCTCATATATTGTAATATATGTTAAGGATCAGAATAATAATGTTAAGGTTGCCCGTATTAAGATTAATGTAATCCCTCACTTGTTCGACTTGACAGATGCAGGATTTGATTATCAGAAGATGGGAATCTCAACAGGAAGTACAGTAATGGATATTACTGACCGAACAAAGTTTTATATTTAACCTTATAAGGTTACAGATGGTGTAGGCGTAAGCCTACACCATTTTTTTGATATTGCACATATTAATTTGATTGTGATATACTCAGTTAAGCTTATTGTTACGAAATATGTAATATATTTGTCAGATAGAAATGATTATATAGAATAGATTGAGAGGTTTCCCGCATGAATACATTTTATCCTGATATATATTTTGACAAAAAAGAGGATATCCCAATTGAATATTTATACGAAAAAGGATATCGTGGTATATTATTTGATATTGATAACACCTTGGTGCCCCATGATGAGCCGGTGGATGATGCTGCAAGGATATTTGTTAATAGATTAAAGGAATTAGGCTTTCAGATATGCTTAATATCCAATAATGACGAGGAACGGGTAAAAACCTTTGCAGATCCTTTGGAAGTACAATATGTATATAAAGCATGGAAACCGGGGAGAAAAGGGTACCTTAAGGGAATGGATATGATTGGTACGGATTTCTCCAATACCATATTTGTTGGGGATCAGATATTTACGGATATATGGGGTGCAAGAAGGACAGGGATCTATAGCATTTTGTTAGACCCCATTAATCCCAAAGAAGAAATTCAGATTATATTAAAGAGAATTCCCGAAAGATTGATTAAATGGAACTATCGGAGAAAGAAAAAATTAAAAAAAGGTGAGTTTGATTCTTTACCTGCAAAAATCTAAAAAACGTTTCGTTGTTGTATTTAATGTTCGGCTGTTATAGACGAAACCAACACTTCGTTTTGATATTTCCCGGTCAAGTGGTATTTCTACTACTTGACCATTTTCTATATAAGAAGTAACAAACTCTTTTACAACGCAGGCTACACCCATACCAATGGAAGCAAAGTCAATCAGCAAATCCATGTTATTTACTTCTAAGATTTGTCCCGGCTCAATATGTGCATCCTTCATATAAGCATCAATATACTGTCTGGATATATTTCCCTTATCAAGAAGCATGAGATTGGATTTTTCAATGATTTCTTCTCCCGTAAGTGTTTGTTCCCTATGAGATGATACAGGAACCTCGTTAAAAAACAGCAAACCTGCAACAGGAGGAAGTGTATCCTTTTGAGGGGCAGTTTTTTCCTGAAGGAAGGAGCTGTTATCCGGAAGATGTTCCTGTTCTCTTAAGTTCAGATTATTGATATAGGTCTTTGTAGCGACAAAGGTATCCTGTATGGAGCGAAGGGGCATATACTGGTAATCCTTTTCCAATTCCGTATTACAGATAAGTCCGATGTCGATTTTATCCTCTTTCAGCATGTGAAGTGTTTCAAAGGTAGGGTTACAGGCAATGGATATTTTTATATGAGGATTTTCTGATATAAAATCCTGTAAATAGGGTAATAAAATATGCTTGCATAGGGAGGTAGATACTCCAATCCGGATTTGTCCCAGGCCAAATTCATCAATACGGTTGAGCATTTTTTCTGCCGTTTCAATAGATGAGAAAGCTTTTTTTAAATGTTCATATAGAATTTCCCCTTCTTCTGTTAGCTTTACACCACGTTTGCTCCGTAAAAACAGAGCATGAGATAAATTATCCTCTAATTTGGTAATGGATTTGGATACGGCAGGCTGACTGATATACAGATTCTTTGCCGCCTTGCTGATGTTACCTGCTTTTGCTACTTCATAAAATATGCGATAGTAATTTAAGTTTTGTTCCATGTCTATATCCTCCATACAACATTAGTTGAAAATTGTTTTTATGATATTAAATTACTGTAATTGGAAAACTAATATTATTTATGTTATAAAAGTATATCATATATATCCATGGTTATCAATAACCACAGGTTATGATAACTATTCGTAATATATATTTTGATTATAAAAAGAAATGTGGTATGATATGGTGCATAACAAAAATAATGAATTACAGAAAGAAAAGGAGAGAGTGTTATGGGAATGACAATGACACAAAAAATCTTAGCTGCTCATGCAGGACTTTCAAGTGTTTCAGCAGGTCAATTAATTGAAGCAGATTTAGATTTAGTATTAGGTAATGACGTTACAACTCCGGTAGCGATTCATGAAATGGTAAAGTTTAATAAAGACGAAGTGTTTGACAAAGACAAGATAGCCATGGTAATGGATCATTTTACCCCAAATAAGGATATTAAAAGTGCTGAGCATTGTAAATGTGTAAGAGAGTATGCAAATGCACACGATATTACGAATTTCTTTGATGTTGGTGAAATGGGTATTGAGCATGCCCTGCTTCCTGAAAAAGGATTAATTGTAGCCGGTGAGACCTGTATTGGTGCCGATTCCCATACATGTACATATGGAGCGCTTGGTGCATTTTCAACCGGTGTAGGTTCCACGGACATGGCAGCAGGTATGGCAACAGGAAAGGCTTGGTTTAAGGTACCTTCTGCAATTAAGTTTGTTATTACAGGAAAGCCAAAGAAATGGGTAAGTGGTAAGGATGTTATTCTACATATTATTGGAATGATTGGTGTGGATGGTGCATTATACAAATCCATGGAATTTACAGGTGACGGTATTGCCAATCTTTCTATGGATGACCGTTTTACCATTGCAAATATGGCAATTGAGGCCGGTGCAAAAAATGGTATTTTCCCTGTAGATGATTTAACTATTGAATATATGAAGGAACATTCCGTAAAGGAATATACAGTGTATGAGGCGGATGAAGACGCAGTATATGATGAAACTTATACCATTGACTTAAGTACATTAGAGCCAACAGTTGCATTTCCTCATTTACCTGAAAATGCAAAGCCAATCAGTGAAGTGCCTGATATTAAAATAGACCAGGTCGTAATTGGTTCCTGCACCAATGGCCGTATTGATGACCTTCGGATTGCAGCAGAAGTGTTAAAGGGTAGAAAATGTGCAAAAGGTGTCCGTGTCATTGTGATTCCGGCAACCCAGGCAATCTATTTACAGGCAATGGAAGAAGGTTTGTTAAAGACATTTATTGAGGCAGGTGCAGTGGTTTCTACCCCAACCTGTGGTCCCTGTCTTGGTGGTCATATGGGTATTTTAGCAGCAGGTGAGAAGGCGGTTGCAACCACAAATCGTAACTTCGTAGGTCGTATGGGTCATGTAGATTCGGAAATCTATCTTGCTTCACCGGCTGTTGCAGCAGCATCGGCTGTTACCGGTAAGATTTCCTGCCCATGCCAGCTTGATTGTGATTAAAATTGTCTGGAAATAATATATTTAGGAGGATATAACTTATGAAAGCACACGGTAGTGTACATAAATATGGAGATAATGTAGATACAGACGTAATTATTCCCGCAAGATATTTGAATTCTTCAGATCCTGCAGAACTGGCAAAGAACTGTATGGAAGATATAGACCCTGACTTTGTAAACAGAGTAAAGTCCGGAGATATTATGGTGGCAAATAAAAATTTTGGCTGCGGTTCGTCCAGAGAACATGCACCAATTGCCATTAAGGCAAGCGGAATCAGTTGTGTAATTGCTGAAACCTTTGCAAGGATTTTCTATAGAAATGCCATTAATATCGGTCTTCCCATTATTGAATGTGAAGCTGCAGCAAAAGAGATTGAAGCCGGTGATGAGGTAGAGATTGATTTTGATACGGGAATGATATATGACCTTACAAAGGGAACAGAGTATAAAGGTCAGGCATTTCCACCATTTATGCAGGAGATTATTACAAGTGGTGGACTAATTAACCGTATTAATTCTAAAAACTAATTTACAGTTAATAAACATTTGTTATCTTTGAGAAGATAATTATAGTTCATGTAAGGGATAATAAATAGAAAAGAGGAAATTATGAGTGAGTTTAATTTAGCAGTCATTAAGGGTGACGGTATCGGTCCTGAGGTTGTAACAGAAGCAATGAAGGTACTTGATAAGATTGGTGAAAAATACGGTCATACCTTTCATTATGAACAGTTATTAATGGGTGGTTGTTCCATTGATGTTCACGGGGTGCCACTTACAGACGAAGCGGTTGCCGCTGCAAAGAAATCAGATGCTGTTTTACTTGGTTCCATTGGTGGTAATACAAGTACTTCCCCATGGTATCAGCTTCCACCGGATAAGAGACCGGAAGCAGGTCTTCTTAAGATTCGTAAGGAGCTTGGTTTATTTGCTAATTTACGTCCGGCACTTCTTTATCCGGAGCTTAAGGGTGCATGTCCTTTAAAGGAAGAAATTGCAGACAAGGGCTTTGACATGATGATTATGAGAGAGCTTACCGGTGGTCTTTACTTTGGTGAGCGTAAGACCATAGAAGAGAATGGCAAAAAGAAAGCCATCGATACCTTAACCTATTCAGAAGATGAAATTCGTCGTATTGCAATCCGGGGATTTGACATTGCAATGAAAAGACGTAAGAAAGTAACTTCCGTTGATAAGGCAAATGTATTGGATTCATCAAGACTATGGAGAGCAATTGTAAATGAAGTGGCAAAGGATTATCCGGAAGTTGAGGTAGAACATATGTTAGTGGATAACTGTGCTATGCAGCTTGTAAAGGACCCTGCCCAGTTTGATGTCATCTTAACCGAGAATATGTTTGGAGACATTTTATCCGATGAGGCTTCTATGGTAACAGGTTCTATCGGTATGTTAGCTTCTGCATCCTTAAATGAAACAAAGTTTGGTATGTATGAGCCAAGTGGTGGTTCTGCACCGGATATTGCAGGTCAGAATAAGGCAAACCCGATTGCTACCATTTTATCAGCAGCAATGTTGCTTCGTTTCTCGTTAGACCTTGATAAAGAGGCTGACGCTATAGAATCGGCAGTGAAACAGGTATTGGTTGACGGATACAGAACCTGTGATATTGTATCGGAAGGTACAAAGCTTGTAAGCTGTTCTGAGATGGGCGACTTAATTGTAGAACGGATATAATGTAAGATATTGAAGGGGAGAGGTGTACTTATGAATTATTATGCATTATGTTTTTTAGTGATAATTATTGCGTGTGCTATTGGCATACTTTATGCGTTTATTGTAAGAAAATTATCAATCATTGTACCGGGCACTGTAATGATAACTGCATATGAAGGTACAGGATATTATCCCTTTATTAAAATTAATTATCAGGGGGAAGAACATTGCATTCGATGCTGCGTGGGTTCCAACGCCCCTAAGTATGAAGATGGGGAGGAACTACAGGTTTATTACAGACCCGGTCATAACAAGAATGTGTATATTGTTGGTAATAATATGGATCTCATTGCAATGACTTGCATAATGGTATTGTCAGCGATTTTAATGTTGCTGTTCCTAATTAGAAAATAAAAGTATATTTCTATCTGTGAAAAAAGAAGAGAAAAGGAGACGATAAAGATGAAGAGTGATAATGTGAAAACAGGTATGCAGCAGGCACCTCATCGTTCCCTGTTTAATGCATTGGGAATGACAGAGGAAGAGTTGAAGAAACCTTTAGTTGGTATTGTATGTTCCTATAATGAGATTGTGCCGGGACATATGAATCTTGATAAAATTGCCCAGGCTGTAAAGCTTGGTGTGGCAGCTGCAGGTGGTACACCGGTTATGTTCCCTGCCATTGCTGTCTGTGACGGAATTGCCATGGGTCACATTGGTATGAAATATTCCTTAGTAACAAGAGATTTGATTGCAG
Source organism: Lachnospiraceae bacterium (assembly GCA_051880415.1). Classification (GTDB taxonomy): domain Bacteria; phylum Bacillota; class Clostridia; order Lachnospirales; family Lachnospiraceae; genus CAG-590. Next base: position 57,967 of record JBJENX010000064.1, read on the forward strand.
ATTCTACAGAGTGTATGGCAATTGCCCATCAGTTTGATGCTCTTGTTATGATTCCAAACTGTGACAAGAATGTACCGGGACTTTTAATGGCTGCAGCAAGAGTCAATGTTCCAACTGTATTCGTATCAGGTGGTCCAATGCTTGCAGGTCATGTAAAAGGACATAAGACCTCCTTATCTTCTATGTTTGAGGCAGTAGGTTCTTATGCAGCAGGTACAATGAATGAAGATGATATAAATGAATTTGAGTGTAAGGCATGTCCTACCTGTGGTTCCTGTTCAGGAATGTATACGGCCAATTCCATGAACTGTTTAACAGAGGCTCTTGGTATGGGTCTTCCGGGAAATGGTACCATTCCTGCCGTATATTCTGAGCGTATTAAATTGGCAAAGCATGCAGGTATGGCGGTTATGGAAATGTATCGTAAGAATATCCGCCCAAGAGATATTATTACAAAGGATGCAATTATGAATGCATTAACAGTGGATATGGCACTTGGCTGTTCCACAAACTCAATGCTTCACATTCCTGCCATTGCCCATGAAATTGGATTTGATTTTGATATTGCATTGGCAAATGAAGTAAGTGCGAAAACTCCAAACCTTTGTCATTTAGCTCCTGCAGGTCCAACCTACATGGAAGATTTAAATGAAGCCGGTGGTGTATATGCGGTTATCAACCAGTTAAAGCAAAAGGGCTTAATCAACGAAGACTGTATGACAGTAACAGGTAAGACAATTGGTGAAGCAGTAGAAGGATATGAGAATAAGAATCCTGAGGTTATACGTCCGCTAGATAACCCATATAGTGTAACAGGTGGTCTTGCAGTCCTTAAGGGTAACCTTGCACCGGATGGTTCTGTTGTAAAACGTTCTGCAGTAGTACCGGAAATGTTACAGCATGAAGGTCCTGCCCGTGTATTTGATTGTGAGGAAGATGCAATTGCAGCAATTAAGGGTGGAAAGATTGTTGCCGGTGATGTAGTAGTCATCCGTTATGAAGGTCCTAAGGGAGGTCCGGGAATGAGAGAGATGTTAAATCCAACCTCTGCCATTGCAGGAATGGGTCTTGGTTCTTCCGTAGCATTGATTACAGACGGTCGTTTCTCAGGAGCAAGCCGTGGTGCATCTATCGGTCATGTTTCCCCTGAAGCAGCAGTTGGCGGACCAATTGCATTTGTAGAAGAGGGAGATATGATTAAGATTGATATTGATGCATGTACAATAGAATTATGCATTTCTGATGAAGAGATGGCAAAACGTAAAGCAAACTGGACTCCAAGGCAGCCAAAGGTTACAACAGGTTATCTTGCCAGATATGCTAAGATGGTTACTTCGGGAAATCGTGGTGCGGTATTGGAAATTAACTAATTTTCAAGGTATATGCTTATTCATGAAATAAATTCCATGGAAAACCTTTACAAATTGTCGTAAACCCGATAAACTTGTAGGGTACGTTTTATTAAAGAGAAATAAATTTTAAGGAGAAAAACTATGAAACAATTAACAGGTTCTGAGATTGTTATTGAATGTCTTAAGGAACAAGGCGTTGATACAGTATTCGGTTACCCGGGTGGTACCATTTTGAATGTGTATGATGAATTATATAAACATCAGAATGAGATTACACATGTATTAACTTCCCATGAGCAGGGGGCTGCCCATGCTGCAGATGGTTATGCAAGAGCAACCGGTAAAGTTGGTGTATGTATGGCAACGTCAGGTCCCGGTGCAACGAATTTGGTTACCGGTATTGCTACTGCTTATATGGATTCCGTTCCAATTGTTGCCATTACCGCTAATGTTGGTGTGTCTTTGCTTGGTAAGGATTCATTTCAGGAGGTTGATATTGCCGGTGTTGTAATGCCAATTACAAAGCACAGTTTTATTGTTAAAAATGTACATGAACTTGCAGATACCATTCGTCGTGCATTTAAAATTGCAAAAAGTGGAAGACCCGGACCTGTACTTGTGGATATAACAAAGGATGTAACTGCTAATCTTGCAGATTATGAATACAAAGAGCCTGAAAAGGTACTCCCACTTACATCTACAATTAAAGATGCAGATATTGAGAATGTTTCTAAGCTGATTGCAAAAGCAAAAAAACCATTTGTAATGGTTGGTGGTGGTGTTATTGCATCTAATGCATATAAGGAGCTCCGTGATTTTGTAAACCTTATAGATGCACCTGTTTGTGATACATTAATGGGAAAGGGTGCTTTTGACGGTAATGATCCACACTATACAGGTATGGTTGGTATGCATGGTACAAAGACTTCAAACTTTGGTGTTACAGCCTCTGATTTGTTAATCGTTGTAGGTGGACGTTTCTCGGATCGTGTTATTGGTAATGCAAAGAAGTTCGCAAATGATGCTAAGATTGTTCAGATTGATGTAGATGCTGCTGAGATTAACAAGAACATCGTTGTTGATGCAAGTATTGTTGGTGATGCAAAAGAGATTCTTAAAAAATTAAATGCTATGATTGAGCAAAAAGACAATAGAGAATGGCTTGCTGAAATCAATGCGTTACGTGTTAAAGATGAGAACTTATATAGTGAGGATACATTAACAGGTCCTACTGCCATTAAAAAGATTTATGAGATTACTAAAGGAGATGCCATTATTACAACTGATGTTGGACAGCATCAGATGTGGGCAGCCCAGATGTATAAATATAAAGAGCCCAGACAGTTATTAACCTCCGGGGGCCTTGGAACTATGGGATACGGTGTAGGTGCTGCAATTGGTGCAAAGGTTGGTTGCCGGGACAAGGTTGTAGTAAATATTGCCGGTGATGGATGCTTCCGTATGAATATGAATGAAATTATGACAGCAACCCGTTATAATATACCGATTATTCAGGTTGTAATTAACAATCATGTATTAGGTATGGTACGTCAGTGGCAGACTTTATTCTATGACAAGCGTTATTCCAATACTGTTTTAGATGATGGTGTGGATTTTGTTAAGATTTCTGAGGGTATGGGTGCTTTGGCGTTTAAAGCAACAACCATTGCAGAATTTGAGGATGCATTTACAAAAGCTGTGGCATCCGGCAGACCATGTGTTATAGAAGCTATCATAGCAGAAGACGATAAGGTTTGGCCAATGGTAGCTGCAGGACAGCCAATATCAACCTGTTTCTCGCAGGAAGACCTTGATAAGAAGTGATAACATTTTACAGTTAGAATACATATATTTTATTAATACAATAGATATATTTAGGAGGAATAAATATGGAGAGAGTTTATAATTTTTCAGCAGGTCCATCTATGTTACCTGAGACAGTATTAAAGGAAGCAGCAGAAGAGATGCTTAATTACAAAGGAACCGGCATGAGCGTTATGGAAATGAGCCACCGTTCAAAAGCATTTGATGACATTATTAAAGAAGCTGAGCAGGATTTAAGAGATTTGTTAAATATTCCTGACAATTATAAAGTATTGTTCTTACAGGGCGGTGCTTCACAACAGTTTGCTGCAGTTCCCATGAACCTGATGAAGAATAGAGTTGCTGACTATATCATTACCGGTCAGTGGGCAAAGAAAGCCTTTGAGGAAGCAAAGAAATATGGCAAGGCAAATGCAATTGCATCATCAGCTGATAAAACATTTTCTTATATTCCTGATTGTTCAGATTTGCCAATCAGTGAGGATGCTGATTACGTATACATCTGTCATAACAACACAATTTATGGTACAACTTATCACACATTACCAAATACAAAGGGTAAATTGTTGGTTGCTGATATGTCATCTGATATTTTATCTCAGCCGGTTAATGTTGAAGACTATGGTATGATTTACTTTGGTGTTCAGAAAAATGTTGGTCCTGCAGGTGTTGTTGTTGCAATTATCAGAGAGGATTTAATTACTGATGATGTATTAGAGGGAACTCCTACAATGCTTAAGTATAAGACACAGGCAGATAATGACTCATTATATAATACTCCTCCATGTTATGGTATCTATATTTGTGGTAAAGTATTTAAGTGGGTAAAAGAAATGGGTGGTCTTGAGGCCATGAAGATTCATAACGAAAAGAAGGCTAAAATTCTTTATGATTTCCTGGATTCTTCTAAGTTGTTTAAGGGTACTGTTGTTAAGGAAGACCGTTCCTTAATGAATGTTCCATTTGTAACAGGTGACGAAGAGTTAGATGCCAAGTTTGTAAAAGAAGCAACAGCAGCCGGATTTGTCAACTTAAAGGGACACAGATCAGTTGGTGGTATGCGTGCATCTATTTACAATGCAATGCCAATTGAGGGTGTTGAAAAGTTAGTTGAGTTTATGAAGGAATTTGAAGCAAATAACTGTAAATAAGATTTATTTCTAATATAGAAAGGGATATGAAAATGACAAAAATTAATTGTTTAAATCCAATTGCAGCATGTGGTTTGGATTTGTTTTCTGATAATTATGAAATTGTAGACAGCATGGATAATGCAGACGCCGTATTGGTTCGTTCTGCAGCTATGCATGATTTGGAGCTTCCGGAAAGTGTAGTAGCAATTGCCAGAGCCGGAGCCGGAGTTAATAACATTCCTTTGGATAAATGTGCCGAAAAGGGTATTGTCGTATTTAATACTCCGGGTGCAAATGCAAACGGCGTAAAAGAACTGGTGGTTGCAGGATTATTGTTAGCTTCAAGAGATTTGATGGGTGGATACAACTGGTGTAAAGAAAATGCTTCTGATCCGGAGATTGGTAAGAAGGTTGAGAAGCAGAAGTCTCATTATGCCGGCAATGAAATTCAGGGTAAGAGATTAGGTGTTATTGGTCTTGGTGCAATCGGTGCTAAGGTTGCCAATATTGCCTTTCGTCTTGGCATGGAAGTGTATGGTTATGACCCATATGTTTCCGTAGATGCAGCATGGTCATTATCCCGTCATATTAAGCACATTAATAATGTTGAAGATATATACAAAGAATGTGACTACATTACTGTTCATGTTCCTGCTCTTGATTCTACAAAGGGTATGATTAATAAGGATGCATTTGCAATGATGAAGGATGGTGTAAAGATTCTTAATTTCTCAAGAGACGTATTGGTAAATGATGAGGATATGAAAGAAGCTTTAGCATCCGGTAAGGTAGCAAAATATGTAACTGATTTCCCAAATGCTACGATTGCCGGTTGTGATAATGTAATTACATTACCACACCTTGGTGCTTCAACTGCTGAGTCTGAAGATAACTGTGCTATTATGGCTGTTAAACAGATTGCAGACTATATCGAGAATGGTAATATTAAGAATTCCGTAAATTATCCTGCATGTAATGCAGGCGTGTGTGACACTGCAGCACGTGTTGCCATTTGTCACAAGAACATTCCTGATATGTTAACAAGATTTACCGGAGTATTCTCTAAGGAAAATATCAACATTGCAAATATGGTTAGTAAGTCCCGTGGTGATTGGGCTTATACAATCCTTGATGTGGAAAGTGATGTTGATGATACAAGCAAAGCAGCTTTAGAGGCAGTAGAGGGTGTTGTTAAGGTTAGAGTGATTTAATAAGCTTTGAGAGAAATCTCAGAGGATACGAGAAAAAGTCATAGACGGTCTGTCTATGACTTTTTGTTATATTTACAAGGAAAATAAAAAATATCTGTAATATTGGAGGAAACTGTGATAGACTATGTGTTGGAATTAAGAATAAGACATATTGCTTAGGAGGATATCATGGAAGCAAGAATTACAGGACATACAGGATTGTTGGCATTAATTGGTTCGCCCGTGGGACATTCAGGTTCCCCTGCCATGTATAATTATAGTTTTGAGAAGCTTGGACTTGATTATGCATATGTGGCATTGGATATAAAAGAACATGAGGTGAAGGATGCCATTCATGCCATGAAGCTTTTTCACATGAAGGGTGGAAATGTGACCATGCCGGATAAGGTGGAAGCTGCAAAATATATGGATGAG
>JBJENX010000065.1:0-15800 GCA_051880415.1 Lachnospiraceae bacterium
TTCAGCAACTTATATTCATTGCCATTTATTTTTCTAATATTTATATTCATATTCTTCCTCCAATCAATTTGCATTACTGATTAGGATTAGAAACCTTCAACCCATGCTTCTTTAACACATAGTCCTTAATCTCTGCATAAGTCACCTTACTCTCCACACTCGTCACATCTAACTCATCTAGTTCTAATTCCACCTCAACATAATCATCCGTTTTCTGTTGAGACAAGAGAACAAACTGTTTCTATATGCCCACTCATAGGAAACATATCAGTTGCACACCACTTCTCCATCTCATATCCGCCCTCACGAAGCAGCTTCACATCCCTTGCTAAAGTTGCAGGGTCACAACTTACATATACAATCCGTTTCGGCTTCATTTGCAGCATAGTACGAATGGCAACGATATCACAGCCCTTTCTTGGCGGGTCAACCACAATGACATCCGCATATACACCATGCTTCTCATACTCTCTTGGCAGTACTTCTTCCGCCTTTCCAACAAAGAATTCCACATTGTCAAAGCCGTTAAGCTTCCCATTAATTCTGGCATCCTCTATGGCTTCAGGAACGATTTCAACACCATATACTTTTTTAGCCTTCTGTGCCAGGAATAAGGAAATGGTTCCAATTCCACAATAAAGGTCCCAGACTGTTTCATCACCTTTAAGGTCCGCATATTCCAGCGCTTTTCCATATAATTTCTCCGTTTGTACAGGATTTACCTGATAAAAGGACAATGGATTAATCTGATATTTTACATCTCCGATATAATCTGTAATGGTATCCCGTCCCCATAAAGTCCTACAGGTATCGCCAAGAATCCGGTTGGTCTTTTCTTTATTCACATTAATGGAAATACTGGTCATGCCCTTGATTCCCGCAAGGCAATCCACCAGCTCCTGTTCTATATTACATACCTTCTGTAATCTCTTTCCACCGGATTTAACACTACTTTCCTTTTCATTGAGATTCTCTTGAATATTACAACGCACATCTTGATTTCTTCCATTTTTATCCGGCACAACACCAATCAATTCATTCCCATTGATAATAACACACACCATAACTTTTCCGGTCTTTCGGCCTATCCGGGTTAAGATATGACGGACTAATCCCCTGTGATTTTCCTCATCATAGGTTTCTACCTGATATTCCTCCATAAATGCCCGAAAGCGTCTGATAATTTCATCATTGACCGCATCCTGCAAATAACATACATCCGTATCAATCACATCATGGGTACGGCCTGCATAAAATCCAATGACAACCTTGCCATTTTTATCCCGTCTGACCGGAAACTGTGCTTTGTTACGATAACGCAGATATGGTTCATCCATCCCGATAATCGGCTCCATTTTTTCTTCTGCATCAGCCACGTCACCAATTCTTTTTAAGCAGTTTAATACCTTGTCCTGCTTCCATTTAAGCTGCTGTTCATAGCTTACATGCATAATCTGACAGCCCCCACAACGCTTTCCATGAGGGCAAACCGGCTCCACACGATAAGGAGAAGGTTTGATCAGTTCCATTAACCGTCCATAGGCATAATTTTTCTTAACCTTAATAATCTTAATTCTTGCCACATCCATCGGTGCTGCATCCTTTACAAATACAGCCATTCCATCAATATGTCCGATTCCTTCCCCATCATTTCCAAAATCATCTATTGTAATTTCATATTCCTGATTTTTTTCCAAACTCATACTTTACCTCATATTATATATGTCTGTTTTCATTATGATTTATCATTATAACACATTATATCTGGTTAAGAAATAACTCTGTGTCTTCTGTTTGTGTTAACACAAACTTTTTACAGAATACCAATAGACATTTTTAGTCGAAAAATGTATAATTACTTTATGTTCAAGTTTTCACCTTCATGTCATATACATAGAAGGATAACAAACTTGCCATCCGGCATATTCCGGAGAATTACATAATAATCTTATTAGAAAAGGAGAAGACTATGGGATTAATTAAAGCAATTGGTGGTGCAATCAATGGCGTAATGGCCGACCAGTGGAAAGAATACTTTTACTGTGATGCACTTCCTGAAGACGTATTGGTTGTAAAAGGACGTAAGCGTACACAGGGTAAATTCGGTACCAAGAATGATGGTAACGAGAATATTATTTCAAATGGTTCCGTTATCGCAGTAAACGAAGGTCAATGTATGATTATTGTAGATCAGGGTAAGGTTGTAGAGTTCTGTGCAGAAGCAGGTGAATTCTTATTTGATACCTCATCTGAACCAAGTTTATTAAGTGGTAATCTTGGTGAAAGTATCAAGAAAACATTCTCTGAAATTGGAAAGCGTTTTACATTTGGCGGTGACACAGGAAGAGACCAGAGAGTATATTTCTTTAATACAAAGGAAGTTCCTAACAACTTATTTGGTACAGCTAATCCTGTTCCATTCCGTGTTGTAGATAATAATATTGGATTGGATGTAGATATTTCTATCCGTTGTAGTGGTAAATATTCATTCCAGATTTTTGACCCAATCCTTTTCTACACTAACGTTTGTGCCAACGTATCAAGCGAATATAAGAGAGACCAGATTGACGGAATGTTAAAGAGTGAATTACAGACCGCATTACAGCCTGCATTTGCTGAGATTTCCGCTATGGGTATCCGTTACAGTGCTGTTCCTTCTCACGCAAAAGAGTTAGCTGAGGCACTCAATCATGAATTATCAGAGACATGGGGTAACCTTCGTGGTATCCGTGTTGTATCATTTGCCATTTCAACTATGAAAGCATCTGAAGAAGATGAGGCAATGATTAAAGAATTACAGAAAACTGCTGTTATGCGTAATCCGGGAATGGCTGGTGCCGCACTTGTTTCAGCTCAGGCTGATGCAATGAGAGCTGCTGCATCCAACACATCTACCGGTCCTATGATGGCATTTGCAGGAATGAATATGGCAACGCAAGCCGGTGGTATGAACGCAAACGCATTATTTGGTATGGCACAGCAGCAACAGCAGACACCTCCACCTACTGCACCGGCTCCAAACCCGGCTCCTGCAGCACCTGCTGCTGATACCTGGACTTGTGCATGCGGTCACGGAGGCAATACCGGAAAGTTCTGTGCAGATTGTGGCAAACCAAAGCCTGAAGCACAACCGGGATGGACTTGTTCCTGCGGTTCGGTTAATCTTGGCAAATTCTGTCCAAACTGCGGTGCCAAGAAGCCAGCAGATGCACCATTATATCGATGTGATAAGTGTGGATGGACCCCTGAGGATCCACACAATCCTCCAAAATTCTGTCCTGAATGTGGAGACGTATTTGACGAAAACGACGTACAATAATTAGAGGCAACCTAATGTAAAAGAACAAAATGTGTATGGGTGGTGTAATCTGCCCATACCTTCTTTGTTCTTTTTCTTAATTATCTAAATGCAGGAGGAGAATTATGGATGAATTTAATATGAATGTTGTTGAAACAAAGGAAGAAACAGACAAAAAATGCCCTCAATGTGGTGGTGTAATGGATTTTGACCCGGCTACCGGTAATCTTCATTGTCCGTATTGTGACTATGAGGAAAGTATTCCCGTGGAAGCAGATACACCAAAGCAGGCCGAGGAACTGGATTTTGATTCAGCAGAGTTTACTGCAAACAAAGACTGGGGCGTAGAAACAAAAACCGTTCTATGTAAATCCTGCGGTGCCGAATCTATTTATGATGCATTACAGACATCTGCTGTTTGTCCGTTTTGTGGTTCTAATCAGGTTATGGACCAGAACGAAACCGATACCATTGCCCCGGGAGGCGTCGTTCCATTTTCAATCTCTGACAAGCAGGCTTCGGAAATGTTCCACAACTGGATTAAGAAAAAATTCTTCTGTCCAAAACTTGCAAAAGACAGTGCCAAACCGGATAAATTTAAAGGTATCTATCTTCCATACTGGACATTTGATACCCAGACATTTTCTACCTATACAGGTGAGTACGGAATAGACAAGCAGCGGAGAGACAGGGATGGAAACACCCACACGGAAACAGAATGGCATCAGACCAGCGGCAAATACAATGAATTTATTGATGACGAATTAGTCCTTGCAACAAACAAACAGGACAAAAATATGTTACGGGGAATCGAACCCTTCGATACTGCCAACAACAAAACATATAAACCGGAATATATTGCAGGCTTTGTTGCAGAACGTTATTCCATTGGTTTAAAGGATGCATGGAAAACTGCAGAAACATCAATCCGTAACAAATTAAAGAATCATGTTTCTGATAAAATCAGAAAGGAACATCGTGCCGACAGAACCAGAAATGTCAGATTAAACACAACCTTTACCAATAAAACCTATAAATACTTACTTCTTCCTATTTGGGTTTCAAACTTCAAATACAATGATAAAGTATATCAGTTTATGGTAAACGGACAAACAGGTAAGATTTCCGGAAAAACACCGATTTCAGTTCCTAAAGTTGTTATAACCGTACTGGCGGTTATTGTCTTAATTGTACTTTTGTACTACATAGGAGTATTTAACTAAATTATGTTTTATATAGGTAATTGAGAAACATGTATTGCTAAAATTATTGTTTCTCAATTATCTGAGTATTTTTATAAAAAGGACGAAAACTATGTTAATACAAATTATTATTATACTTGTTTTAATATTAATCATTATGGGAGCGGGCTTTTCCGCATACATTACCATCCGAAACAAGGTCAGACGGGTATCCAGAGATTTATTTGGAACCTCTGATATTTCCCAGGTTGCCACACAGTTAAAACAGGAACAGGCAACCACGCCAAAGTCTGTATCCGGCATGACAAATCTTTTGTTACCAAAAATTAGTACAGACTTTCCTGATTTCGAATATAATGAAATGAAAAGCCGTGCCGAAAATGTATTAACCTCATATCTTCTTGCAATTAATGACCGTTCTGTTGGAACGCTTCATAACGGCAACGAAGAATTAAAGCAGAAACTGGAAAGCTATATTGAGATGTTAAACGGAAAAGGTCTCCATGAACATTTTGAGCAGATTAAAATCCACAGAACAGAGATTAACCAATATCGTAAGGCTGACGGAAGGTGTATTATAACTTTCCAGACAGCACTGGAATGCTTCCATTATATAACAGATGATAATGGCAATGTTACAAATGGTGACAAACAATACAAGTACCAGACAAAGTATAATACTGATATGATTTATATTCAGGATTTAAACAAAATAAAAAATGAATCCGATTTTGCCCTTGGACTGAATTGTCCAAACTGTGGTGCTCCAATATCCTCTCTCGGTGCTAAACACTGTGAATATTGTGGTACACCAATTATTGAAATCAATATTCATTCCTGGTCCTTTAGTAATATAGAAGAAATCAAATAAAAAAGACCTGGGTTGTTTTGTCATATAAACAGCAATACAATCCAGGCTTTTTCATTTTACTCATTTCATATTATAAGGTCACAAATTATTATGCTTCCAGTTCCTTAATAAATTCTCGGATTCTTCCCATAGCCTCTTTTAATTCCTCTAAGGAATACGCATAAGAAATTCTTAAGAATCCCTCTCCACACTCACCAAATGCATCCCCGGGTACAACCGCCAGTTTCTGGGAATGCAACAATCTTGTAGCAAACTCTTCTGAGGAAATACCAAACTTTTTAATACAAGGGAACATATAAAAGGCTCCCTTGGGTTCAAAACATGGCAATCCCATCTCTTTAAATTCATTTAACAGATATCTTCTTCTCTGGTCATAAGACTCCCGCATATGCTCTACATCCTTATCACAATCCTTCATGGCCGAAATTGCAGCATACTGGCTTGTAGTAGGTGCACACATAATAGCAAACTGGTGAATCTTTGTCATTTGCTCCAAAATAAGGGCCGGACCTAATGCATATCCAAGTCTCCAGCCTGTCATGGCAAAAGCCTTTGAAAAACCACTGATTACAATCGTACGGTCTCTCATTCCCGGTAAAGAAGCAATACTGACATGCCCGCTGGTATAGGTTAGTTCTGCATAAATTTCATCGGAAATCACATATAAATCATGCTTAATGATAACCTCTGCAATGGCTTCCAAATCCTCCCGCTCCATAATGGCTCCCGTGGGATTATTGGGATAAGAAAGCATCACTACTTTTGTCTTATCTGTAATGGCTTCCTCTAATTCCTCCTTTGTAAGGCGAAATTCATTTTCATTCTTTAAGTTAATTGTAACCGGAATACCACCTGCCAAATCCACACATGGTACATAAGAAACATAACAGGGTTCCGGAATGATTACCTCATCCCCCGGATTTAACATTGCACGAAGGGCAACATCAATTCCTTCACTGCCACCTACCGTTAACAAACATTCATTTTTAGGATTATATGTAACATGAAATCTTCTGGTCATATAGTCACAGATTGCCTCACGAAGCTCAATCAGACCTGCATTTGATGTATAAAAGGTACGTCCTCTTTCTAAAGAATAAATACCCTCCTCCCGAACAGACCAGGGGGTATCAAAATCCGGTTCTCCAACACCTAAAGATATGGCATCCGGCATCTCACTTACAATATCAAAGAACTTACGGATTCCGGAAGGTTTTATTTGAACTACTTTATCAGACAGTGGATTTCTCATGCAGTCACCACCTGTCTTTCATCTTTTTTCTGCTGCTCAATTTTTGTTCCCGACTCTTTATACTTTTTCAACACAAAATGGGTCGAAGTGCTTAACACACCCTCCATAGGAGCCAGTTTACGTGCTACAAACTGTGCCACTTCCTTCATGGTCTTTCCTTCAATAAATACTGTCATATCAAATCCCCCAGACATAAGATAAAGGGAAGTAACCTCTTCATAATTGTAAATTCTCTCAGCAATCCGGTCAAATCCGTCTCCTCTTTGGGGCGTAACCTTAACTTCGATTAATGCTGTCACTCTTTCGTCATCCGTTTTGTCCCAATTAATGACGGTATTGTATCCACAAATAATCTGCTCCTGCTCCATGTCATGAATGGTATTGATAACAACAGACTCATCCATTCCCGACATAACAGCCATATCCTTTGTGTCCATTTTGGGATTGTTTTCTATCATTTTTAATATCTGAATCCTGGTATTTTTCATACGAATCTCTCTCCTTTCATATCTGCATTTTCTGACCGTAAAATACAACATTTAACGCATCACCCTTTGGCGGTACTAAAAACCGTTCTTCTTCACCAATCATTATTTTACGGTCCGGATTTTTCGTTGTTTTCCCGATTACATTTGCTTCTACACCTGCTTTATGAAACTGATTAACCAGATAATCTCCTTCGCCGGTAACCAGCAACAAACTTCCCTGACCATTCATCATATATGGATTAACATCAAAAAATTCACATATTTCGATAATTTCCTGTTTCATATATATCTCAGAAAGTTCCATTTGTCCCCCACAATTACAGGCAGATAATAATTGCCACAATGCACCAAACAATCCACCATTTGACACATCATGGGCAGCATATATGCAATCAGGATTACCCGCGACTGCAGCCTCTATTGCTGCCAGCTCAGGAATCAAAGAAGTATATTTCATATAAGCTTTTGCAACTTCAATGTAACTTGCAGGATATCTTGTAACCAGATTCTCTTCCTTAAGTTCTGCCAAAAGGGCACCACCATAGAGACCAACCCATTTTGTCATGACAATATCCATGCCTTCAGTAATGTTCTTATATCGGGGATTCCATATCCTTTTTCCATAGCCGGTAACAACAACGGTAGTATCATTAACTGAAGGAACCAGTTCCGTATGTCCCCCAAGTATTTTAACACCGGCTTCCTTTCCCTGTTTCGCCAGATTATCCATAATACGTCTCAAATCTGCTTCTTCACTATGTTCCGGCATTAATATTGTAACTTCCACTCCGAAGGGCACACCCCCTGCCGCTATTAAATTGTTTAATGCATTATTCAGAGCATATATCTCATTTCCCAAATAACAAAAGGCAGTGGAGGCCATAGCTGTTACGATATCGCCAATCACTGCCCCATCATGTCCAATTCCCGGTGATTGTAATGTACCATCATTACAATATCCAATGGGTGTTAATACAGACCTTTTTAACGTATGCTCCGGTAACTTACCAGTTTTCATACTTATTCTCCTGTTGGTGTTTCTATCGGTTGCGGTGTTGGAACCTCCGGTGTTGGTGTTTCCGTAGTCGGTGTTTCTGTATTTGCCGGAGCCTCTGTGGTCTCCTCAACCTTCTTTGTTCCTACCCTTACCTTTCCATTGGTCTTAGAATACTGACTCTTTCCCCATGGAACAAGATAAGAATCTACTAATTCTCCATTTTTATAAACCTTTTTCCACAACTCAACATAATAACCTGTGTGAGGAGATTCCTCTGTTACACGCTTTCCTTCTTCAAGGGTATCATCCTTAATCTCCTCCGGATCATCCGGTTCATAAGTCTCTATTACTTTACTTTCAAAATCTATTGTTCTGCCTTCTTCTCTCTCATCATGTCCATATATTGCAAAGGAAACACTTCCACCACCTGCATATCCTGAAATATATATAGGATAATTGGTATCATTGGTAAACTTGAAATCCATATAATCACCGGCAATTGCCGCATCCCGCCCAAGCTTAACATAGCTTACGGTAAGAGAATGAGGATATCTTTCATCTACCTGTAATTCCGCAATTAATACAGCATTATATAATGTTGTGGATACCTGACAGATACCTCCACCAACACCATCTGTTAATTCATTATTTACATACTGTCCTGCAGATGAATATCCGTTTGCCTCTGTACGCTCACCTAAACCTTTATTTACCGAAAACTGTTCTCCCGGCATTAGCACCGTTCCACTAATCCGGTTTGTACCATTAATCAGATTATTAATTCGGTTGGAGTTACCCGCCGAGTACTTCGTTGTATAAGAACCAAGTACACTGTCAATCATGGCAAAATCTTCCTCTGTATACTCCGGATCCGTTTCCTCAATAACAGCTTCCAATTCTACCGGTTCCTGTACCCAGGCTTTCGCAAGATAATCCTTTAACACCTTAATGGTATCATCTACTTTTACGGCAGTTCCTGTTACTCCCGGTGATATAACAAATTCTCCATTTTCCATAGAGATAGATGCATTCTCCGGTTCCGTAATCATATCCGTTGCATCTTCCTCCAGTTTATGGGTAAGTACTTCTTCGTCAAAGGATTTATCAGGCACTAAGATTGCATTCTCTGTTTCTAACTGCTTGATTTCCTTGTATCGGGTCAGTATATTTCCTTGACGTCCGTAGTGATATGCCTGTTCCACAGCATCCTTAGCAGATACAGCAATATCAATTTCTCCAAGAGTTGTCATAAATTTTCCAGTATCCGAGGTAAATGTCAATGTCAAATCTTCTATTCCATCAATATATTCGGAATATTCTTTCTCGGCTTCTTCCATTGTAAGCCCACCTACATAAACACTATCCAAATAGATTCCTTCATATATTTTACCTGCGTTCTTACCATCATCAGACTTTGCAAATACTCGATTTGTAATAAAGGCTCCCGCCAGTCCCAATGCAACAAATAATGCAGTGGCACATATTAATTTCTTTTTCATCATATTATCATTTCCTTATTTTTCAAGTTAACTTCCTCTAGTTATCCATTAGTCATTGTATCATAAACCTATTTCTTTTCAAGTATTTAAAATAATACTGTCATAATTTACTAAGAAATTGACTTTTCACTTTCAATTTTGTATATTTTACTTAATGACAAAAAGGAACATTTTATATCATAAAACGTCCCCCATACAATCATTATAATTATAGTAATACACACTATTATATTAGTATATTGATGTCATAACCAAGCTTGCCACCATTACAAGCACTAATAATATTGCAACTATAGATGTTACGATTCTTGTTCTTTTTTTGTTACTGAAATTAAACATATATTACACCTCTTTTCTGAAAGGACCTGTTATGAAACTATTTATTTTACCAACCGTTATTATATTAGGGTGGGTACTTCACCATAATATTAAAAAAAACAAAGGTAATGATAAAGATAATATTTCTTCTTATCTCGAAAGAGAAGAAAATGCCAACGCCATAAGGCGGATGGATATATCTAACCTGCCCTATATTCAAGTACCACTTAACAGGTTACCTCTTGATATTACCCTAAATGACGAAAATATGCAATCAAAGATTGATGACTACAAAAAAAATATTTATGATTTATCAGAGAAAAAAATGTTAAATCTGATTGGTGTATCCAATCTGGAATTAAAAGAACAGTACGGTCCCGCCAATTTAGAAGAACTATCCATATATGACCAACGGTACGGAACATTCATCCAAACACTGTCTCTATATGCAGACTGCATCTATAAAGAATACCCAGAAGAGGCGGTTACAATATGTGAGTACTGTATCAATATAGGAACTGATATTTCCGGCACCTATACCTTACTGGGACAATATTATATGGATAAGAAACAATATCATTCCTTTGACCATTTATACGAAGTAATTCCCGACAAAAACAGTGTTGCAGGAAAGGTTATTATAAACAAACTGAATGCCATAAAAAATGCAGCTTTATAAGATGCAGACATCTGACAGTCTGCATTTTTATTTTTTATGCAACACTTTTATAAAAAATTATCACATATAGAATAGAACAATAAGAAAGATGAGGTGAATACATTTGAACCAGGAAGAAATAACTGCTCATGTACTTCTTGCAAAAAACGGAAGTTCCGATTCCTTTTGCAAGCTTTATGAGCTCTATTACAAGGATATGTATCGATTTGCATATTATATGCTTGGAAATGAAACCGACGCAGAAGATGTCATAAGTGAAACTGTGCTGGATGCATTTGCAGGCATGAAGAATCTCAAAAAGCCCGAAAAGTTTAAATCATGGCTTTTTCAAATCTTAACAACAAAATGCAAACGCCAGATTGCAGTATACGTTAGCAATCGTCAACATCTTGCAGACGGGGATGAGTCTGTGGACGTCCCTGCTGAGGACAAGCCCTACGCAGATCATTTGGATGTTAGAAATGCATTTGCAATTCTTAATGAATTAGAAAGAACCGTTATATCCCTTATGATTATTGCCGGCTATAACAGCAGGGAAACCGCAAAAATATTAAACAGCAAAGAGGGAACCATCCGTTCCATAAAAAGCAGGGCACTTACAAAGATGTCACAACACTTAAAGGAGGATTTCGCATGAACGAACAGGAATATATGAATCATATCAAAAAACAGGCGGAAAATGTTCCAATTCCTGATAGCATTTCCCCTGAAAACATGAAAAAAATGTTAGATGAACATATTGCGTCATCTGAAAATAATATAACAGACAATGAAAACACAAAAACCATTTACAAAAAGAAATGGACAAAAACCATTGTTGCTGCCTGTGCATCCATTTGTATATTAGGGGGTATTGGTTTTTCTGTTTTGGGCAATCGTCCGTCTTCCGTAAAATCCGAAGGAACCGCCCAGAATGAAGCCGTAGCAGAAGAATCAGCCGATTCCGCAGAACCATTAAAAGGCGACGTTACCCTGGCTTATCAAACAACAATGAACACCCCGGCAAGCTACGATGAATACTATGATACCATTAAAGCCGTGTATGACGATTATTACGATAGCTATGCGGAAGTAACCATGGAAAAAGACAGTATAGAAAGGGGAAGCATCGAAAATGAAGATGTAGAAGATGAACTATTACGGAAGGATGCAGAAGTATCATCCTACATGACAAATGATTTAGCAGTCCAGGAAATCTCTGCTGACAAGGAAAAAGATTTTTCAACTACCAATACCCAGGAGGAAAATATTGACGAAGCCGATATTGTAAAAACAGATGGTGATTATATATATAAATCCGGCGGAACATGGGAAAATGGTGTCTATACAAACACCCTGACCATTACCAAGGCCACAAACGGGGAACTTACAAAAGAAAGCTCCATCGACTTGCAAACATGTATATCCAAGGATACAAATGACTATGTATATTTTCAGGAATTCTATTTGTACCATGATTATTTAATATTGTTATTCCAAAATTATACTGAAGCACCTCAGGTAACCATTGTAATATATGATATCTCGGATAAGACAAATCCTGTACAGAAAAAGGTCTTTACCCAATCCGGCTCCTATGAAGGTTCCCGGATAAGTGACGGATTTTTATATACCATAAGTAATTTTGCGGATATGGATTTCTCTGTAAAAAAAGATTATTCCAGTTACATTCCAAGCGTAAATGATCAGTTAATTGATTGCAGCAAAATATACTACCCTGATGATGCCTTATTAGATACCACCTTTGTTATCACAAGCTTAGATATAGATTCCCTTACTATTACAGACAACAAAGCAATCCCGGCAAACGGAGGCGGATTATATGTAAGTGATTCTTCTATCTATATATATGGTACTATATATGCCGATACAACCCAAACAGAAATTCTAAGGATTGCCTATGACAAGGGAACATTATCCGTAGGTAAAAGTGCTATACTAACCGGTTATTTATACGGAAGCTTTGCTCTTAACGAATTCGACAACCACTTAAGAGTTGTTGCTACAATTCCGGCAAATCGCATTAATCTGTTGCGTACAGAAGATAAGGCAGAAAATAAAGCTGATGATGAGGAATTAAAAGAAGATATTAACGTGTTATATATCTTTGACGAAACCATGACATTAACCGGCAAAATCTCAGGAATTGCACCGGGGGAACAAATTCGGTCAGCCAGATTTATAGGTGATTATGGTTATATTGTTACCTTTGAAACAGTAGACCCTTTATTCTCCATTGATTTATCCGATCCGGCCAATCCGGAGATTGTTGGACGATTATCCCTTCCCGGCTTTTCAGAATATCTCCATCCATATGGGGACGGTTTCATGTTAGGCATCGGACAGGAAATTGACCCTGACACCCAGACATTTATAGGTCTTAAACTGTCTATGTTTGATATCAGGAATCCGGAAGAAGTTACACTATTAAACCAGCAGGTAATTGAAGACGGTTATTATTCTCCTGCCGAAAACAATCATAAGGCATTAATGATTGATACAAAGAATAATATCTTTGGATTCTTCTATCAGGAGCAAGTAGCCGGAAAGGATTACACTTATACAACAAATAATTATTATGTAACTTATCAGTACGATAGTGAGAATGGATTTGTAGAAACCGGCCGTTACAAAGTGGATATGGAATCCTACGATGTTGATACCGTTCGTGGTTTGTATATTGATGATTATCTTTATATTACAACCAGTAACTCCATAACCAGTTATGAATTAAATGGAACAAAACAGATTGACTCTATAAAGGAATAACCCTATTTTTTATTGTTTCTTTTATAAACCAGTTGCTTATAGGTTTGATTCACACCTGTAGATGCCAAACCTGCAATAATTCCGGTTGCCAAAGCATTTAAAATATTATCAGCGGGAAAACCCGGCACAAAATAAAAGCCGACAATACCACAGATTCCCCCTGTTATTCCCACAATAGACGGAATCCATTTATCTGAAATCCTCGGATTAGCCTTTACTGTAATTCCAACCAGATACGCAATGATTACAATAGCGAGGTTGATTTCTGTCTGACTTACACCCATAACAAAAGCCCCTTGTTTTTTACTACTCTATGCAAGGGGCTTTTCTTTTGTTCCGGTTTTCATGTTAAGTGGTATTTCTATTCTTCATTTTAAATTGTTATAAGCTCGTACTGCCTGGTTCCCAATCCCAGCTTCTGTGCATGGGAAAGGCAGGATTCCCATTCCGTATCCGGATGTGTCATGTGGAAATAATCTCCATGGTCTGTATGACAATGGCAGTCTGTTTCCTGCCTATGATTAGCTTTGGCAATGGTATCAAAAAGTACACTTCCATTATTCACAGGCATTTTATTACAAAGGTCCGCACATGCCTGGTCAAGGGCTACAGGGTCAAAGGATGCCAGCATTCCTACATTTGGAATAATAGGAATATCATTTTCCGAATGGCAGTCACAGTTTGGAGACACATCACAAATTAATGAAATATGAAAGCATGGACGGTCTTTACATACAGCCAAAGTATACTCAGCCATTTTATAATTCAGCATCATAACAGAGCTGTCAAAATCTGCCGCAATGGCATCCTTGGGACACATCGCAAGACACCGGCCGCAGCCTACACATTTTTCATGGTCAATGACCGCCTTTCCATCGCTGATAATCGGTGCTTCATGGGCACAGATACGGTAACAGGCACCGCAACCTACACAGGCATTACCATTCACACTTGGTTTCCCGTCACAATGCTGCTCCATTTTTCCGGCACGGGAACCACAACCCATACCAATATTTTTAATGGTTCCACCAAAACCAGCCACCTCATGTCCTTTAAAATGAGTCAAGGAAATTATAATATCTGCATCCATAATTGCCTGACCAATCTTGGCTTCCTTCACATACTCCCCATCAACCGGTACAACCGCTTCATCCGTACCCTTTAATCCATCACCAATGATGACATGACAACCCGTTTGTAACGGAGAAAATCCATTTACATATGCGGTATCTAAATGATCCAATGCATTCTTACGGCTGCCTACATATAGCGTATTACAATCTGTAAGAAAGGGCTTACCGCCAAGCTCCTTCACATAATCTGCCACTACCTTTGCATAATTGGGTCTTATAAATGCCAGATTCCCGTACTCACCAAAGTGTATTTTAATGGCTGCATATTTGTCCCTAAAATCAATGTTCTCAAATCCTGCCTGCTTCATCAGTCTATGTAATTTCTGTAACAGATTTTCCGAACCGGATGTTTTAAATGTTGTAAAATAAACCTTTGATTGATCCATATTCTATGTGCCTCCATTGTGTAATATTTTCTTACTGCAGTCAGTAAACACGAAACATTTTTCATTCTGTATACTGCCATTTTTATTATATCCTAATTGTAACTTAGGAAAGACGGCAAGTCAAAAGGAATATCCTTCGGCTTTATCGGAAATAACCCCTGCCTTATCGGAAATCATTGTCTTCATACTTTTATTTCCGTTTTACCTTTGTTATTATCTCCTTTGATACAGAATCAGTAACCAAATGAGAATTAGAAAGGGGATTAGAATGAAAAAACTAACTTACATTGTATTGGTATGTCTTGCAACCTCCTTACTTGCGGGTTGTGGAGCAAATTCAAAAGAAAGCTCCGGCAACAATACCGGTAATACCGAAGCAGTAACAGAAACCACCACTGAAAACAGTACCGAGGCTGAACAAAGTGAAAGCACCGAAGAAGAAACCACAGAGATGGAGATTGTGGACGCCCTTCCTTTGGGACCTTCTGATGCAAACTTTAGCAAGGACAATATGGGCTTTTATATGGAGGGAGAAGCATTTACCCTTCCAATGGCATACAGCGAATTTTTAGACAAAGTAACTGCCATGGGATATAGTATTGCTGAAGATTATTGCCGGGATGTGGAACTGGCGGATTTCACACTTTACCAGATAGAATTTGAACGTCCGGTAGAGGGTCAGGAAAAAACCGATAAATTTGATATTCGGGTAATAAATAGTACAGATCCTACCCAAAAAGTCAACTTAGCGGATCCTGCAACTCAGGTTGTATACATAAGTATCAGTATGCTGGCTGGACCAAATGATTTATTTGACCCTGATGCCGGAAATTGGGAAGTGAATTTCCATGCTGAATTTTACTTAACACCGGAAATAGGACTTGGAAGAAGTATGCAAAATGTCTATA
>JBJENX010000066.1:0-2938 GCA_051880415.1 Lachnospiraceae bacterium
TACACTTACAGCAGCTACAGGCTACGAATTTACGGATTCCACGACAGCTACCGTATTGGGTAATAACGCAACAAGCATTACAAAGAATACAGACGGAACACTTACGGTAACATATAAATTTGGTGCAACAGCACCAAAACCTTCTTCTGACCCGGTAGATTATGAAATTTTAGATGGCGCAAACAGCAGCTGGACACAAAATTCAGACGGAAGCCTTTCCATCAGAGGTAGCGGAGAGTTTTCTAAGTTCGTGGGAGTTAAGGTTGACGGAAACCTTGTTGACGCTAAGAACTATACTGTAAAGGAAGGTTCTACCATTGTTACACTGAAAGCAGACTATCTGAATACCCTTTCCGTTGGAAGTCATACCTTTGAGATGATATGGACGGATGGCACAGCAAGTACAACCTTTACCATCATGTCAGAACAATCAGAAACACCATCAGCTTCTGACAATGGGAATAACAACCGGAAGGAGGATGTTCCAAAGACTGGAGATGACACACCGATTGGATGGCTGTTTATACTATCCATTCTTTCCGGAACGGGATTAATTATTACTGTAAAGAAACGCAGGGTAAATCCGAATTCATCGAAAAGGTAGTTGAAAAATGAAACGAGAAAATAACCATGGAGAAGGCGGGCGTATATGTCCGCTTTTTCTGTGGCGGGACTTCTTGGATATGGCTTCGTCTATCTGTGGCAGAATACGAGTATCAGAAACACTCAAAAAGAATTCTTTCGATTGACGATACTGTCATTGATTGGAATAGTTGTATTAAGCTTGGAAACCATACGCGAAGGGATATTGTGTTGTTCTATAAGTTGCAGTTAACACCATATTTAACAATAACTTAAGTGAGGCACTTGGTATTCATGTATGTGATAATGAAGAATAAGGAATTTGTGAGAGTCATAGCAGAAATGTCATGGCTCTTTTCCAACTACGTGTTGATTTACATGTGTTTGAAACCACCTTTCTGTCTGACATTAGGTTGGTCTTGGAAATATAATTGAATATTTACTCGATGCTTTTCAAATTGACTATAAATATGAAAAATGTGGACATAATTTTATATGGATGAAAAAATACAAATGACATAAAATGTGAAGAGACTACTCATACACGCTCATGAAATGTGAGAAAATGATTGATGCATGCTATGATTATGTGATATAGTATTCTGCGAGGAGGTGGAAGCATGTATTTTAAGAGAAAAATAGATGACTTTTTATTGAATTGGAAAGAAGATATATCCCATAAACCATTAATGATTAAGGGCGCAAGACAGATTGGAAAAACAGAGTCTATATTACATTTTGCTAAAGTCGCCTATTCGAATGTTGTATATATAAACTTTGTGCTGGACAAAAGATTTCGTTCAATCGTAAGCGATGGATATGATGTAGACACGGTAATAAAAAATATTTCTCTTGCTGATCCCAATCTAAAATTTATTCCCGGTAAGACCGTTATTATTTTTGATGAAATACAGGAATATCCGGATGTAGCTACATGTTTGAAAGCATTTAACATAGACAGAAGATTCGATGTTATCTGCAGTGGGTCTATGCTTGGGATTAATTATAAAAAGATTCATAGTAATAGTGTGGGAAACAAAACGGATTATGAAATGTATTCCATGGATTTTGAAGAGTTTTTGTGGGCAAAAGGATATACGCAGGAACACTTAGATGATATTTTAAGGCATATGACCGAGATTAAACCATTTAATGAAACCGAGTTAAATGTATACAAGGCATTGTTTCTGGATTACTGTGTATTAGGCGGAATGCCGGATGTAATCAGAGGATATATAGAAACAGGTACATTTTCCGGTTCAACTGCTGTCCAGGAACAAATCAGGCTTGATTACGAAGAGGATGTTCGTAAATATGCAGAAGGCTTGGATCAGACAAAAATCATAAGTGTATATCGAAGTGTGCCCGCTCAGTTAGCAAAGGAAAATAAGAAGTTTCAGTTTAATAAAATAGATAAAAATGCCAGATCCAGGGAATATACAGGTTGCATTGAATGGCTGATTGATGCAGGAGTTATTACACAGTGTCAGTGCCTTGGATATCCTGAACTGCCACTGAAAGGAAATGTAGAAGAAGGTAAAATTAAGCTGTACTATCCGGATACAGGGTTACTAATCTCTGCACTTGATGAAGAGGCACAAGAGGATCTACGTGTAAATAAGAACCTTGGTGTTTATAAGGGCGCGTTATATGAGAATTTTGTGGCTGAGGCTTTTACGAAACAGGGATTAGGATTATTTTACTATAAGAAAGAGAATTCAACTTTAGAGGAAGATTTTTTTGTCAGGTCTAAAAGTGAATTGTTGCCGGTAGAAGTGAAATCAAACAATAACAGATCAAAATCCTTAGCTTCGCTGATAAAAAATGAAAATTACAGTGATATAAAAAATGGAATTAAGCTAGGTAATTTTAATGTTGGATATGCAAACAATATATATACATTTCCGTATTTCTGTGCATTTATGATTAAGGCATTTGTTAAAAATTTGGATTAAAGATATAGTATAAGAGCAGTTGATTTAGAAAAAAAACAGCTCCTTTTCTGTGCAAAAAATAACTGCCAAACCTCGAAAGAATTCGGCAGTTGGTGTAAAATATAAGTATGCTACTACCTATTAAATTACAAAAAGATTATACCCAAAATGCAGAAGGATATCAATTAAAACTTCCGCTAAATATTGAAACTGTTGTTTGCAATCCGAAATTCCATTTTGGGGTGGAATTTAATCTTTCCAAGCTCATCCCTTATTAATAGTGGAATTTAGTCTTTCCAAAAAATATTATATACTATTTCAAAACATGGTTGATTCTTCCCGGCAGATATGGAGGATTATCATGAGCAAACAAAAACATTTAACGATTGACGAAAGAACCACTATTGAAGTTGAACTTGGAA
>JBJENX010000067.1:0-2875 GCA_051880415.1 Lachnospiraceae bacterium
TATTCCATCGAGCCATCAATTGTAGAAGAAAATACTCCATAAGTACATGCTGCAAGTCCGGTTACAATATCTGCCAAAGAGTACAAACAGCCTCCATGGATAGAGCCATAAGGATTCATAATCTCCTCCGTTACCATCATCTTACCTTTCACATATCCTAATTTCATTTCCAAAATCTCAATCTGAAGATTCTGCATGTATATATTATCCTGTGTAAGCTTAAATAAAGCATTCTTCACGTCTTCGGATACCGGTGACTTATTATTTTTTATCTGATTCATATAATAACCTTTCTCTAACGTAATTTAGTAAGCCCTTTTCTTGAACCTCTGGCAAAACACATCTATCTTTTCGTTATCTTCCACCAGTGCTATTTCAAGCGGAATGCAAACAATCAGCGAAACAACTACAACAAATGTTGTTGCTGTAAGATAAAGCTTGCGAATTTCTCTTTCCTCATAACCGAAAACTTTCATATAGGAAATAGAAAGAGCATTCTTGTCAATAACCAACTTTGTCTTAATATACATGATAACAAGATATAAAACAACAGAAAATATATTTATAAACAAAATGACTGTTGCAAAAGAATCTATCATCTGATCTGCTGCTCCAAGCATATCGTCCCTCGTTATCTGCTTTGCAATAAACTGTTCATCAATATCCAGTTCCTCATCTGAAATGATACAATTATACATTCCCTTTTGCTGATTAAGTAACGCATTCACTTTCAAGCCCGCCAATAATGTTGAGAAGAGTTGATTTTCCAGACCCCGATGGTCCTAACAGTACACATATCTCACCATCATTTACTTCACAGTTAATTCCTTTTAATCCCTCAATCCTTAATTGTTAATAGTAATCAGATAGCTCTATGTCACTTTATATATGTGGGATATATTAGCGAATGCTAAAAAGAAAAAAACACCCACGATTCAGTATTAGTAACTACTGTCCCGTGGATGAAGCATTCCACTGCCATTTCAATGGCCCGACTCCTTGACATATGTCAATAGTCTGCTCAGTTTGTACTGTAGATTTATATGCAGTGCAAAGAGTAGACTGGTTTTAACATTTATTTCATTCTATGTCAACAAAAATATAAGATTGAATCATGATTATCGGCTAATACCAATTGCATGCCTCCATCACCCTCCAAACGATTATTCGAGTCCCTTTTATCTGTTAAGAATTCTTTCTTTTTCCTTTTTCAGATCACTGATATAGCCGGAAATATAGGAAAGACCAAATATCATTGCTCCAATTGGAATACCCGCTGATATTCCTCTCACAAGTCCTGTCCAGAATGTATGCTCCATGTTCATATGTAAAAGAATCTGATTAACAATAACTCCTAAAATACCTACTATAAAAAATGCTGCTACCAACTTTGCGTTTCTAAGATTCTTTCCATTATCATATTCTGCTGCTTTTAATACTGTTTCTTTCACTTCATTATTCATTTGCTCACTTCTCCTTTCGCCATCTAAAAGTTCTCTTAAATCTACTTCATAGAAATCCGCCATTTCTATCAGGATATCAATATCCGGAAGATTGTTTCCCGTCTCCCAACGAGATACGGTTCTTCTTGAAATACAAAACTGCTCTGCCAGCTGTTCCTGAGTAAGATCCTTTTCCTTACGTAGTTTTTTCAGGAACGCTCCTGTTTTTTGTTGATCCATAATTTGTGCCCTCCTTTCACAGTCAATCCTATATGAAAAACATTCGCATAAACAGGACATGAAGTGAGCAAATGCCCTATTTATGCGAATGAGACAGACTATGTCCCAAAATTATCACATTTTATTCTGATTTTGCATCCTTCTTGAACCTCTGGCAAAACACATCTATCTTTTCATCATCTTCCGCCTTCACATTTTCTTTTGGATCCACCAGAATCAATTCTGCTTCAAATTCTTTGATATCTATATATTTCTTCATTTTTTCAATTGCTTTATCAGCGCCACCACCACTAAAACAGGTAAATACAGCCAGTTTCTTTTCACGAATAGCCGGGTTTTCTTTTATAAAAGTTCTAATAGGCGGTGCAAAATTACTGGCCCATACCGGTGTTCCCAAGATAATACTATCATAGTCCTCCACATTGAATTCATAAGGCTGTAATTCTGGTTTTTCTCCCATAACAGCACTTTTTCCACCCCATATAAACTTCTTAGCTCCTTTATCCGGATATGCTTTAACCGGTTCGATTCGGATAATATCCGCTTCTATTTTTTCTGCAATTTTATCTGCTACATATTTTGTATTTCCTGACATTGAATAAAAAACGATTGCTGTTTTCATTATTTCTCCCACTCCTTAATCTGTTCTTTTGCCTCTTTGCACCACTCCAAATACGACTCATATGTTTTCATACCAAACCGGACCGTTAAGTAATAATACTTATGGGTATCATTCTCCAAATACTGCATTAGATTTTCTGCAAACATATTTAATACAACTAATTCGTCCCGGCATTTTTCTTCAAATCGTTCAATGTGCTCCTTTGCCCCCTCAAAGCCGTTCTCATTTCCAAAGAAAAGCTTTAACAGTGTCTCATATCGAAGTTCATCTTTTTCCACTGGTTTTTTCAACCACTCTTTTAATGTTTCTGTTCCATACTCTGTAATGGAATACGAAATCTTCTCCCGTCCATTGGAACTGGTATCCTCCTTAGTCACTTTGCCTTCCCTTTCGAGCTGATTTAAAGTCGGATATATGCTTCCATAACTGCCACCCCAGAAAAAACGGAGTGTCGTATCAAGCCTTTTTTTCATCTCATATCCGGTCATAGGCTCATGACTTAACAAACCTAATAATACATAATCCATTTTTTTTGCATTTGCCATTCTTCAACCCTCGCAAATATATCAAA
>JBJENX010000068.1:0-15392 GCA_051880415.1 Lachnospiraceae bacterium
GATCAGAAGTGGGTCTTCCCATCCTTGCCATTTACTCACCTACCTTTCTTTTACATAAAGAATAACATATGTGTCCACAAAAGTCAAGTAGTCTGATAAAATATTTAATTTCATTTCATATATGTAATCCATCCATCTCTATTTGCATATTTTTTTATTACCTTTTCAGGTTCCAAATAATCCAGTGAAAATCCCCCGAATAATAGGATATTAATTATTTTTTCTTTCATCATGAACTCCCATTTTTCTTTTGTTTCTTATTTCTTCAACCATTGTCATATACATTTTCTGGTTTCTCAATTCTGTCAATCTAGTATATAAACAAAATAGAATTATAAAACTTATAAATAACGCAATGCCAATTGTTATAAATAATATAATCTTTGCACTTTCTACTTTGTCATCTACTAATGTGTTAGAATAATCTATTACTTTATTCGCAAATTCAAAAAACTTACTCCATACATTTACTAAAATTGATAAGAGCAATGTCAAAACAATAAGACTAAATACATTTTTATTATGTTCATATTCTGTTTTTGTAGTGATATATTCAAATTCTAATTCCGAATCATCCATTCTTCTTAATCGTTTGCATTCTTGTTCAAATGCTTCCAATTTACGTTTCCTTCTTTGCGAGTGAGAATAATACTCTATGCGTTTTATTATTTTTTCTTTCTCTTTCTTCATTCAACCACACTCCTTAGATAATTATTTCACAATAACCATATTATTAATATAAAAAAGGACAGATTACAAAAATCTGCCCTAAAAATTTATTAATATATAATTGTTGCTAATCTAATTTGAATACTCTACTCATATCACTAATCAAGTTATCCAAATCAGAATTTTTCTGATAATCATAATATTTATAATTTCCCAAACCGGACTGAATTTCCTCAACATTTACATCATCCAATTTTATCGGATACCATTTCTTTTGTTCTGTAAAGACTCCATATAACATATGCTGCAGTTCAGCTTTGGCCATCATCGACTCTTTATATTCCTTACTCAGAAAAAGAACCGCATAATCACTTTCTCTAACACCATCTAACATCTTCTTCGGGATTATGTCACCGACATCAATCGCCTGCAGGTCAATCCATATATTCATTCCTGCCATTTGCATATATTGATATACCTTCATGACAATATCCTCATTTTTATGAGAGTACGAAACAAATATCTTTGGTTTCTTAACTTCATCAAAATATCCCTTCTCAATCAAGTCCGTTTTTTCACGAAAAATATAAAGGGGATCCATAATCATCCGAATATCTTCTTTAGAAACCCTCTGTGGAAATGTCTGAATGTTCCACATTTTATTTCCCATTTCTAATAATATTTCTTTTAAACCCTTTTCCATATTCAATTTCATTTTATTTTTGATTATTAGCTGTATAATCTCATCCGATTCCTGATTATCCTCCACTACCAAATAAGATTTCAAATCATACGGATTATTATTTACTGCCAAAAGTACCATTCCATCACTTCCAACCATGTTATTTATCTGCCAGATAATACCGACATAATCTGAATGATTTCCGTATGGAATTTCAACCGTAACTGCTACTCTCATTTGTACCTCCCTAAACATTAATACTGTCTTGGAATTATAACATATTAAATATTGAATATCTATATCAGGATTTGACTTTTTAAATTTTTCACACCAATTTTCCGAAAAAAAATATAATAACTTTTGTTCTTTAGACACATCATTATAATATGCATGTATTTCGTCAAATGTAAATTTTGCAACAATACAATCTTTTAACTCCCTATGCATAATTATCTCCCTTCTCAGGTATCTATCTCCTGAACATCCGTATAATCTCCATAAACCTTGATGCCATCCTCATTGTACTTATATGCACGTACACGTACATAGTAGGTTTTATTGGCAGCCAGATTCTCCACTGCCTTATCTGCAGTCTCAACCTCAACTACAATGGTTTTTTCCTCCGGGAAGCTTCGATCTGTTGAGTAACTTACCTCGTACCCATCTGCTCCTTCTACTTCAAGAACAGATATTTTAATATCCGGATTTATGTTAAGGTTCTCATCCACAAGTTCCGTTGTTATATTCTGTTGTTGCCGGTTATTGAAAAAAAAACCGGAAAGCTGTGGCCAGATTATATAAGTCGAAAAACCTGATATAACAAGAAATAGCAGCAGCATTTTAACAATATTTTTTTTGGGTTTCCCGGCCACAACATAAGGTTCATCAAAAGGATTCTCTTCCGGAACAGCTTCATCTGGTATTATATTATCTAATTCATCTTCAGGAATATCTGTTTCCGGCTCTGTAATTTCATATTCTGGTATTATTTCTGGTACTTGTTCCTCTGTTTCTTCATCCGTATCATTTATAAAAATATCCTCAGTTGTATCTTCAGAAACAATATCTTCAGAAATGAAAGCTTCAAAAATATCTTCAGGCATATCCTCTAAAGCTTCCCGGGATTGCTGCAGAGGTTGCTTTTTCCCTTTTCGTTTCATTAACTCCCTTAACTTATCCGGCCTAATTATAAATTTTGAAGATTTAGCAGGGGATGATATATAATCTCCCAGCAAATCTGCATACACGAAATCCCTTCCGTCAAACATATTCTCATGCCATGATAACCGGTATAAATTTCCGTTGAGCTGATAGAAGGATACAAGCTGGTCAAATTCCTTCTCTTCTAAAAAATTAAATACAAGATTCGCTTTATCATCTCCAATATATTTCATAACCGATTTTGCGTCAGCAATACGATAGGGCTTTCCATCAGAAACTATAATTTTAATTTTACATTGGTTAAACAAATTTAATTTTGCACTGTTGTATTTTCCTAAATCAATTACCACAAACGGTTTTTCCGGGTCAATTGACTGGTGCCAGTATTCTATGCCCTCTTTCTCATAATGATTATCCTCAATTTTATTCATAGCATAAAATTCTGCCATAGCCGGCAAATCACCTGATTCATTGGCTTCCACATAACAAACAGATTCATTGTTATTATAAATATAATTAGTCAGACTAATTGCCAAATGTGTAGCTCCGGCTCCACTATTAGCCGACATCACTCCAATCCAGACACCGGTATAAATATCTTCAGATGGAATTTTTTCTCCCTTCAGAATATACGTAATATTAGTAAGTAAGGATTCCTGATGCCGGGTTAACAATGTCATGTTATCCTTCTCGATCACATTAACCGTTTCTCCCTCCTCATTTACCAATTGGTCTTCTATAATTATGATATGGACATTCCAGATAGAATAAATGGTATCAATTACTTCCTGGAACAAATTATCCTGCTCTGTTATGCAGGTTCTGTCTATAATCAGATATTGTAAATCCGTTATAACCGGCATTTTCTTCGCAATATAGTCATTTAAACTAATTTGTGTAACAGACTCCTTAATTAACTGCCAATCATACTGTTCTGCAATATCATCTAACAAGTCAATACGTTCTTTATTCGAAATATATATAATCATATCCTTCACCTCACAAAATCAGAGGGCATAGGTTATATGCCCTCTCTTCTTCACTCATTACTCCACTCATTTTTATATACATATGGATATATTTTTTGGGATTTAGAAAAACTTATCTCCAACCGGATAATGTCCACCGGAGATAAGTTAAGTTCCCCTTTAATCAGCATCATACCTACGGTGGACGTACCAATTACCGGGACAAAAAACAAAATTCCAATTGCATGCATACCAATCATGTAAATTACACAATCTATCATCAGACAGATTACAAAGGCAATAATGGTTGGTATTAATTCATCCTTACCAAAGCCTCTAAAATACTCCTTTTTCATTCGTAGCCCATATGGCATATATAACGGTGTGTATTCAATATCATTATCCATGTATTCCTCCTCTAATAATAATTTTGAATAATAGCTCCTAGTGATACAATCAACTCAATTAATATTAGGACCTTAATTACATTTTTCACCTTTTTGGTTAAGGGTGTTTTATCCTCTTCTCCAATATTTTCCATAATTAGATATGCAATACGGAACGTGGCTCCTGGAATCACAATTGCCTGTATGCATATGATTAATAATTTTGATGTTGCCACTTAACCACCTACCTTGCAAATGACCTTAAGATACTGATTGAATAGATTGCCTGCTGCAGTTTACCACTGCTTTGAGTTGTCATAATAAACTCAGATAAAAACTGTGGGGCAGTTATCGCCATGGATGCAGCAATGATTGCCGCAAGAACATTCTGGTTTGCCAACCCTAATAAGCTTAACTTAAAACAAACCGTCTGAATAATAACAGAAAATGCCAATTGAAAGAATTTCTTGATATATGGTTTAAACACTCCCTGGTCGGAATCTAATAAGCCAGATGTTGCAAAGCATATTCCAATACGTAAAATTAGCATTTGCATGACATATACCATGAACTTAATATTTAAATATACAATCAAAATTATATATACCAGTATTAAAATTAATATTCCAAGTCCCAATACGGGCGATAGTATTAATTCTCCCAATAATACTCCCATATCCAGATGTAGATTATTGAAATTAAATGCATAGAGAATATCATTTAATGTTTGAGAAGCAATATTCATAAAAGAATTAAATATTACCCCAAACCCAAGGGATATAGCAAGTGCTTTTATAAAATTTATAAATAATACCATAGGATCTGCATCTTCATCCCCTGTTCCTCCAAGTATATAAATGTCAAATCCTTTCCATACAAACTTAAGTATCAGAAACCAGTAGGCAATTCCAAATACGGTTGCTGTAACAGGTTCTATTTCCACACCAAAAAGATCCTTTACAACATTTTCACAATTAAAAACATTTCCGGCAGATACAAAAGTAGAGATTAAATCTATACTTTCATTTATGAAATTATTAATTATTGCCTCTATAATGCGTTCTAATATCTCAACACCCAAGATAATCCCCCCTATCCTAGAGCCAGTCCATAATAGCCTCCAATGGTTCCAATCAGGGTACCAATCAATTCCGCCACGATTAATCCGATAAGAGCTCCTTTCTGCTTCTTTGTATATCTGGTATCTTCATTATCCTCAGCTAAACTTTTCTGAATTTGCCAATATACAAACAGTGCCAGAACAACCGGAACCAATATTATCTGGCAGGCTACCAACCCATCTGCAAACAGCTTTTTCGTTCCGGTAACCAAAACGCTATTTTGTAATAAAACCTGTGTATATAACCAACAATATATAATATAATTTCTCATTTCAACATCTCCTTTTCCTGTAATAACTGTTGCTCCAGCATAGCTGCCGCTTTTGCTGCTGCAGCTGCCTCCCTTTGCTTTTCCTTAATTCTCTCAGTAAAGACATCCCAGATTCCCCATAATGGAATTTTATCAGAGATATCGTGACATTCTCTCTCCGCCCTACGTTGGATCCTTACCTGTTGATTATGAAGCTTATCACCCAGACCAAACCATTTATTAAATTTCCATTGACTTAAATCCGGAGAAAATGTAATTGCATTAAACTGATCCGTAATTACAAGGGAATATGGTCTTTTTATTTTCTTTAACTCATCCGGAAACAGTAAGGAACGTCCTGCCAACTGATTAGACGAACCGGTTGAAGTAATCGATGTAGATGTCTTATTGGAATTAGCTGATGTACTGTATGTTTGAACCGTATAAGGGCCTAGCATATCGCTTACCTGTTTTCTTGTTTCATGCTCATTTGATTTCAAGTAAATTGTTACATCACAGTTGCCCTGGATAACACTGGAACCGGTTTTCTCGTAATTAATCTCAAGCTGGGCAAATGACTGGATAAACAAGTTATACAGTATCCCCTTTGCCCGGCTCATTGTCATCATCTGATTAATATTGGCAAGCTTCGTGAAGTTACCAAACTCATCATATATGCCAATAACCCGATGTGGTAAACGGCCTCCATTTTTTTCTGCTTCTTTCGAAAGATATGTATATGACTGTGCCATCATCAATGTTGCTAAAGAATGATAGGTTGTTCTGTCATCCGGCAGAACAATAAATAATGCCATTTTCTTCCGTCCTAAATCCTCCAGTCTAAAGTCAGACCGGGAAGACATTGCTGAAATATATGGATTGGTAAATAGCTTTAATGTCATAACTGCAGAAGTATAGAAGGAACCACGGGTACGACTTGGTGCAATATCAGATACGCCAAGTAATGCCTTTGAAGGATGCTCCGGTGGAAGACTTTCAACATATGCTGAAAGCGGTAATATATTACCAACCGTCTTACACATATTAATTAAAAACTGATATACATTGGTTAAATTCTGATATTTCTTATTGTCAGCATTCCGGTTATCATATACGACAGCCATGATTGCTGCTGCAATTATGGATGCCTCACCGTCATTCCATAACCTCTCTCCTTTCGCTTCTCCAACTAATTGGGATACCAAATCCCAGGTTGCATCAATCGCAGCCGGAAGGTTATCCTGGTCAATAAAATCAATAATAGGCTGCAGATAATTATATCCATCAGAGTACATAGGTTCTGAATAATTAATGACTTTAACCTCATAACCAATGCTCTCCAGAAACGGTCTTGTATAATCTGATAACTCTCCCTTTACATCTGTAATCTGCATAGAATCCCCGTGCAACGCAATGAGTCCAATAGTTTCCAATACATGATTTCTACTTTTACCGGCACCGGTTCCACCTATCGTCAGAGTGTGTTTATCCCCCTTTACGTAATATATCTTTTCCTCTTTATCCGTCCTTCGCCTTCCCACCACAAACCCTGCATCTTCCAAGTGGATATCTCGATAATCCTTTTTGTTTATAATTACAGAAGCAAATTGATTATCAATTTCTTTTTCACTTAAAAAACGGGCTGTTCCATACTGCCCCTGTCCTGCAGAAGCCGGTATAGAAAGCCCGGGTATTAATTCTATGGTTTTGGATTTATAATCGGAACGATTCAAACTTAAATATAAACCACATGCCACTTCTAATCCAATCATACACGCTAACACTTTCAGTTTTTGTGGATCTGTTAGGATATCCTTTATTACACTGACTGGAAGAAGTATATATGTGGATGTTTTTGTAAATACTGCTGTCAGATATAACGGTATGTACAGTAGTATTACAACTAGCACAAAAAGAAGGATAATTGTTGTTTTATCTTTCTTAATTGCTTTGATTAATGTTCCCAATCGATACCACGTCCTTTCTCATTCTCTTTTACTCTCTCCTTTTTGGCAGCCATTGATGAATTATCCTTTTGAAGCTGCTGCATCGGATATGGTGTATTAGTTTGCTTTTTTAGTGAATTTGCCAGTCGTAGCATATTATATGTTGCATCCAGCCCCAAGCCTACTCCCGCAACAGGATTATACTGTTGTTGGATTTGCCGATTTAGAGCAAACCGTTTTTCCAATGCTTCCTTCGTAAATTGACTCTGGGGATATAGCTTTCTGTTTCTCAATTTGTGCCCCTCTG
Organism: Lachnospiraceae bacterium; assembly: GCA_051880415.1. Classification (GTDB taxonomy): domain Bacteria; phylum Bacillota; class Clostridia; order Lachnospirales; family Lachnospiraceae; genus CAG-590. The sequence continues at coordinate 7,491 of JBJENX010000068.1, forward strand.
AATCCGTAAATGTGATGTATTTACGTTCATCACGCCAATCTACCTGATAGCCCAGCTTATTCATTTCTTTTATAAACATCTCTCTGCTGGTAGCCACCTCCATACAAGCCTTAACACTTAGATAAGTTTCATACTTCCATGAAGTTCCCTGCTCCTCCATTTGCATCTGGAATTTGCTCTTATAATTATTCTCATGAATCTGTTTCTTCGGTACAACATATAATCCGTATTCCTTAATAATTTCATCTGAATAATCCTTTAATTCCTGAAGCTGCTTAGGGGATAACTGCCATTTATGTCCATCCTCCTGATTGACGGAATTAACACAAAAATGAGTATGCAGGTTACCAGTATCCAAATGCACTGCATAAATGACCTGAAAGCCATCAAAAAACTTATGCCTTGCAAGTCTTCCGGCAATTTCATATGCAATATCAGGTGTTGTTTCGCCGGCCACAAGGTTCTGGGAAAAATGGATACACATTCTGTTCTTTCCATCCTCCTGTGCTTTATCATACATTCTTTTGCATAAGACCATTTCCTCATAACATATATCTGGTGATGCGCTACAGTTTCTGGATCCGATTAACCAGGGTTGCGTTTTATCTTCCCTCGTGATGTAGTCAATCAGAGCCTTTAAGGAGGCTAATGTATGATAACCCCTGCGACCGGCTTTACCATCCTTGGTATATTTACCGTCGTGAAATTGAAGTGTTGCGATAATACTCACCTATCCTTTCTTACTTAACCGGTTTAATTGTTTCAATATCTCCTTCAGGGTGTCATTCGTTGGAAATAAATCCACTTCTTTGATACGACCCTGATGGGCTAACATTGTAAGCTGATTCAGATTAACACCAAGCTTCGCTATCTGCTTTGCCACATCCTTAAATCCGGGAATAATCCTTATTGACTTTCCGTTGGCACACATCCTGATGTACTCTGATACCGTGCATCCAATCCGTTCAGCCTGGCTTTGATAAAATTCCCACTCCTGCTTTGATGTTCTGATGCAATGAACTTCCTTTTTTACATCATCCTTTTCATTATCCGGAACAAACACCTCCTGTTCCGGCGGGGGAGCTGCTTTATAATTGGCAGCAGCTAATAATGTAGCTCTGGAATAATCTGACAGGCTTTGACCGGACTCTTCGGCAGCTTTCATAATAACTTCCTTCTGTTCCTTAAATAGCCGGAAGTGTATCGTCGCTTCTGCCGTCTTAACCTTCAATGAATACATCACCTCCTTTTCATAACAATGGCTGTTTTAATGGCACAAAAAAAGAGCGATATAATCGCTCCTATAAACTGTTAATCAATCAAACTTTCTCATCAACCTTCATTATTTTCATTATCTAATCTATCAACAATAAAATCTGTATCTAAGTTGCTAATAACATCTATTGCCGTATTTCCATCTGTATCACGTAAAATCTCCAATACTTGTTGTATCAGTTTTTTGTCAATCCTCATATAAATAATTCTCCTTTTTTATACTTATCACTATACTAATTACACTATCAGAGGGTTTGGGATACTTCCCAAGCATTGAGGTCCAGGGGGAACACCCTGGCAAGTTCTGTTTGATGACCTTTGTGCTACAAAGGTCATACAAACAGGAAGCTTGCCCTACTTGTGCAGAGCACAAGCGGTTTTCTTGAACAGAAACCCTGTTCAAGGTAGCAGGCTCCACATCCCTACATAACAAGCTCTAAATCAGGCTCTACAGACTGTGCCTGCTCCATGACCCGGTCAATGGCAGCATCCAGGCGGTCATTCATCTCCATGGATGATTCCGTTTTATAGGCTGCCTCTATTTCCGGAAGCTTTTTTAAATCCTGTTGATTTGTCGTGGCATATGGTCTGGAATTAGAAAAAGAACAATCACCGCAAGCTTGTCTTATCTCCTGTACAATCCGGCTATGAGCTTCCGTTCTGCTCAAAGCAACATTTACCATTTTAATGTTAGGATTATCTGCTAAAATATTTTTCACGTGGTCAATGGAGGAATAAACTACAAAAGAACTATTGGACTCATAATGCTCTCCATACCGTTTTAGAAAATAACCAGTTTCAAACTCCTTATAAGCTTGTATCTCCTCTACAGAATCACAAATAACAAGTTCTATATTGGTTCCTTTTTCAAAATAGGGTTTAGGATGGGATTGTATGGGATGATCCCTTATCTGTTCCTGTTGACGATAGTGTACTAAATCTTCATTAAAGTCCTTATGATTGGGACGATGTCTGGTAACCTTATATTCTTCCTTATACCGGTTATATATTCTGGCCGCACATCCTTCGCCTGCTTCATCATGATCACTACATACCCTGATTTGCTTTATATTGTCATGGGTACTTAGATAATATTCCAATGCCTTATCTGTCACACCACCTAAAGCGATGTAACTATCATTGGTTTCCAACCCATGAATTTTTTGAAAGGACATATATGATAAAATATCTATTGGCGCTTCAAATACATTTAGTACACCGGATTTTCCGGATATAGAAAAGGAATATTGCTTTTGTGAACCAGGAACATCCTGTTTAAACACTTTACCTTGTGTGTTTGTTGAACGGACAGAAGCATGTCTTGCAACACCCTCTGCATCCTTGCCAACAAATACACAGCTTTTCTGGGTATTTTCATAAAGCAATCCCTGTTTTACTACCTGATCAACAACATATTTATCAATTCCTCTGGTCTTACAAAGGTATGCATATACATGTCTGTAATTATCTGCTTTATCCGGTAATGTAAACTCCCTTTTAGGTTCCTCTATCGGAACCCATTCTTCCGAATGTCTTATTGCTGTCATCTCTTCTCCAAGCAAACGTCTTACTGCATCTTTCCATTCCAGATCCTCTAGTTTCATGCATAAAGAAATGGCACCGGTACCACCACAATCCTGAGTTTCCCAGTGCCAGGTATTTGCACTTTTATTAAAATACAAACCACCCATATGCTTCGCCTTGTACCATTGACCACTTTTTTGAATTTCTAACCCGGTGCTTCTGGCATACTCAACCACATCTACCCGGTTGGCACGTTCAATCTGATCATCCGTAAATCGCTTTGTCATTTTCGGCATAATATAACCTCCTTTCCAAAAAAATAGAAGCTCGAAAGCTTCTTACATCAAATCCGGTTCCGGTGGTTCTTCCATCATATGTTCAATAATGGAATCTATTTCATTGTCATATTGTGTAACATTAATTATCTGATGATTTGTCATACGGTAAACACTGTCCGATAGGATTTCATCCCGGGACAACATAGTCTCATTAACTGTCATTACCAGTTCTTTTAGCTCATCTATGCTATGTGCATCATTTTCTGGTGTAACGATTAGTTCATGAACGGAAGACGGTATAATGATTGCATGATTACCATATGTTTCTTCAAGCCATTGCTGAAATTCAGGATAAAGCAGTACCGAAGCTCCATTGGTTCCCATATCATTACTAACTACCATCATATTATATGGTGTATTTGTCAGTTCTCTTTCTATTATCTCCATTTCCTCTTCCGGAATCAGACCAGGAATTTCAGCCATCTGTTTTCTATACAATTCTAATATGATATCCGTTATATTTCGAATTTCTAATGGGAATGCTTCTCTGGTATTATCCAGTGCAACTGTATGCAGCTGTTCAACAGATACATTCCAATTTTTAATCATCTTATTATCAATCAGACAAGAACCAAAACCTTCTGCATCCTTCATCGCCAGATACCGGTATGTGACCGCCAAGTCAGAACCAATTATTTGGTGTGGAATGTTTTTTAATAAATTCTCATTGTGCTTTTTACTTACAAGCCTGAAGATAATTTTATCCTTTGCAGTCTGCCATTCCATAAATGAATCTAAATCCATCTCAAATTGTAACTTTTCCATCCTACTTGCTTCCTTTCTTTTTCATTAACTCATGTAATTTTTTCATTCTTTCCGATTGATTGTTATTTTTCAGCTCATAAACAATCTGTGGCTTTTTATCCATGATAATCCCTCCTTCCTATTCCGGCATATAATCCGGTAATTCCATATCCATTAACTCATTCTGCTCCATTACCGCATCAATGGCTCTGGATATATCATCTTCTATATATGAATCACGCTCCTTCTGTGGAGCATTATCCATAACCTTTGTTTTTCCGGTCATGACCCGGACAATACAATATGCAAGATCTTTTGGATCCCTCATTAATGAGATTCTGTTATCCTGCCAGGTTTCCTTTGTATGGTTAATACCGTTTAGCAATTTGATGCCGTGTGCCGGAGGCTGCCATCCTTCAAAATTTTTAGTGTAATCATCCAGTAAATAATCTGAACTACGTAACTGATCGGGAATCATATCCCTTTTATCCATTTCATAGGGAACAAAGATTTGATGGGCTTCATCGATGCCGGGCAAATGTTCCTGCACCCATTCTCTTTTTTCATCCAGTGCATAATCACTGGTTGTAAAATATTTGGATAACACATAAACATCAATCTCCGGATAATTCGCTACAATATCATTTACTGCAGCCACCACATTTTTATATTCCGGAAGATTCCGGTAATATCCTTTTTCAAATAACTGCTCCTCAGCCACAGGCTGCCATACTGCACAGGTTCCATCTAAATCTACAAATAAACGTTGTTTCATACACATCCTCCTTATGGTTCACATTCAAAGTCCAGTTCATTAAATTCCACGGATTGAAAATCATCCGCATCCAAAACAATATTGCCATTATTGTATGATTGCATTACCGTATCTATTGCATCATCAATACTGTCCGGATTTACGACCTCAATCTTACGGCTTAAGGTCTCCTTAATTTCAACAATACATTTACTTCCCTGTTTCAACTCCTTACTTAATTCCCGGATCCTATCATTAATTTGTGCCATCGTAACGTTAATCTTTGGTTCATAAATATTGAAATCTTCATACCATTTGGTTAATCTATCCTTTGCCGGAATATCTAATACCTTTTCCATCTTTCCCAGATATTCAACTCTGTTCATATTCATTGTAATTTCATCACCTCTTTCAAAAAAATAAGCCGGTACGTTAAACATACCGGCTGACTGTTTCCAACTATTAATATTCAATTACATTTGCATCTCCCACGTCTCTATCTCTATTACTTCTTCCTGGGAAATCTGGTTATCCATTACGTTATCAATGGCCTGATCAATTTCCTCAACAGAAGGAATATTATTTTGAATATTTTCTTTTTCTGTTACCTCCTCATAAATATTATTTGATGTTTCCTGTGCAACAACTTCAATATTCTCTTCCGGATGATTTTCCATATAATTAACCAAATCCTTAATCTGTTCCCGGATTTTAAATTCGAGTTCCTGATCATCAATTGCATCTTCGCTTAAAATCTCAGATTCAACTAATGTATATTTAATTTCCGCAATTGCATCTTTCATGCGAGCTGCCTTAATCTGTTCCGGAGTACGAAATTCCCGGTGCATATAATCAGCCTGTGTCTTTTCAATAACCATATCAAGAACATTGGATAATACTTCCTGCAGTCTCTCCCACATACGCATCAGGATATCTCTAATATTATCCATTACAAGTCCTTGCCGGATTGCTTTCATCTGTTCTAATGAGAATCTAATATCTGAATATTGGTCGATATCTAAGCCCATCTGTAGTCCCAACCGTATTTCATGCATCTGCTGTGCGGAATAAGCCGGATTAAGAAATTCCTTAACTGCTAAGTCTTTTTCAAAGCCTAGTCTTAATTCCCTTAGTTGTGCTGCATTATATAACCGATGATCAATCTTATTCATATCAAACCGGATACCGTGCTTGGCACCTAATCTTAATTCCTTCATCTTATCTACAGAAACGTATGGTGAGTTCCAGCTTGAGACATCAATATTAGACCTTAATGCCAACCTTAGTTCCTTCATCTGCTTAGCAGACAGATTGATGTTTTGGTATTGTTTTACGTCGAGATGCTGTCTGATTCCTTTTCTGATTTCCCTGAATTGATCCTTGGAATAATGCTTAATAGATGCTCTGTAATTTTCCCATTTTTCCAGTTCTGTTAATTCCTTTTGACGTGGTACTTCAGTCTTAGGAGCTTCTACTTGTTTTGCATTAGTTGCCTGTTTCTGGGATACTTGTGATTGAGCTTCTTCTGTATTCTGCTGAGGTTCTTTTGATTGTTGTGTTTTTGATTCCTGCTGCTGGGGTTTTCTTCTTGTTTGCTCTATCCTATCTATAATATCATTTTGTTTCTGGCTTCTCTCACGTTGTGCAGCCATGGCCAATTCCGGATTACTAAATTCTTTAAACTCATACCATCCATCATACAACTCTTTTGCAGGCATACTAACACTATTGGTATTCTCTTTCTGATTCTTAATAAAATCAACTGCATCATTAACACCGGGCTTTTCATCCCATATTGGCAATTTGTAATCATCAGGAAATTCAAAATACAAAGTAGTTTCATCCATATTAATCAGATTATCCTTTGACATTGCCGTATACAATTTTCTTCCGCTATTAGGGACTCTTGATAAATAAATACCTTCCCTTTCCCCTTCAAGCAATGTTTTCTTGTTAATTGAAAATTTAATTTTTGCCATTTTTTGTTCCTCCTTTTTGTTTCATAAACCTAATATATCAAGTACCTATGCCAGAATCAGGCAAAAGGATATAGAAAAGAAAAATATCTAGAACTTTACAGTTCCAAATCCAATTCCGGCTCCATAGCTTGTAACTCCATTTGCTCCATTACCCTATCAATCGAATCATCTATAGTATTCATATTCTTCCATTCCTGAATTACCTCTTTTGTTATGTTACTGTATTGTCCTATAGACATGCCTTCATCTAATAATTCCTCATAGGAATCAAAACCATATTGGGAAGCCTTTATATCCAGGTAATCAATTAATGGTATATCTCCATGATTGGTTTTTACCGTAGTATCCAAAGAAGCTGCCAGATTTCTACGTTCAACCAATGCTCTATAAGATTGTTCTCCATGCAAATCATCGATTTCAATTCTTGCAAATTTCTGTATGTCACCTATCATACTTGCATAATTGGTATGGATATAATTTAATCGTTCCTGAATTTGAGTAGCACTCATATTTTTAATTAATTTATCAGCATATTCCTTATAATCATTACGTCGAAGAAAACTATAGACACTTCCAAATCCATCACCTATATCCTGTCGGACTGTAAGAGGTTCCATCCCGGGTATATATATTTCATACTTAACTTTCGCATAGGTCTGATGCTGAGGTAAGCCCTGCTCCATTAATATATCAAATGCATCTTTGCCATACTGTTGCAATTCCATGTCTCTAAGCTTTATCCATTCATTATTCGACTCTTCCATAATCCGGCTAAACTCGGATGGAGTATATACAGTATTTTCCCGAAAGGCTCCGTGTTCACTCCACTCACAATAGATAGATGGCTGTTCTCTTGGTATCTGTTCTCCATTCACTCCAATTTCCGGATGTTCATTGACATATTGGGTAAGTCTTCGTTCAATGAAATCCCAGTTTTCTTTAATAACAGGGTCATAATCATTAAAACTAACTATTTCTCTGCTCTTACCATTAACCGGATCATAGATACGATACAAACCATCATAAGAATAACCATTAACATCCAAGCTGAAATGCAAATAACCATCTTCAAACTCAAAGCTATGTAATCCATGCTCAATCATTTCATGCTGCTGTGATGTATATTCAGACTTCAGCTTACCGGCCTGATAAACCATATCATCATAATTCACAATCTCTAAAGCATCCTTATGAAATTCAATATAATATTGTAATTTCTCAAGATTTAGATACATAACATCCGGTTCCTGATATGGAACAAGGTTTCCCTTATCTCCAAAAGTAACCA
>JBJENX010000069.1:0-150759 GCA_051880415.1 Lachnospiraceae bacterium
TTTTAAAAAGCTTCCGGATTTCCTTACACCAGTAAAATCCATTATAGTAAGGAAGAGTAATATCAAGCAAAATAAGCTCCGGGGAAAATCTGGATACTTCTCCTAAAATATCCTGAAAATCCTCTGCCAAAGCAACCTGATAAGCCCACCTTTCCAAATGTGACTTCATCTTTTCCCCAACATCTTTATCATCTTCTACAATTAATATTTTAAATTGTTCCTGTGCCATACCTTCCTCCTAAAGTGTTTCTATTTCCTTCATCCATATTGCCACAGAAGCATCACTAGGCATACGCAAATCCCCTCTTGGAGAAAGGGATACGGTTCCAACCTTCGGACCGTCAGGTACGCAGGAACGTTTAAATTGCTGGGAGAAAAATCTCTTATAAAAAATCTTCATCCATTTTAATATAACTGCATCCTCATATACACCCTTAAAGGTGTTCTTTGCCAGACGATATATTTTAGCAGGTGTAAATCCAAAACGCATCATATAATACAAGAAGAAATCATGCAGCTCATAAGGACCCACAATATCCTCTGTCTTTTGGGAAATTTCCCCATTTTCCGGTGGCAATAATTCCGGACTTACCGGTGTATCTAATACATCCCGAAGTACCTTTGCGGTTCTCTCATCTGTTTCATCTGCATAGTAGCCAACCAGATAACGGACTAATGTCTTTGGAATAGAAACATTAACGGCATACATTGACATATGGTCCCCATTATAGGTTGCCCAGCCAAGGGCCATTTCCGACATATCCCCGGTTCCGATTACCATACCATTTGTTTTATTTGCAAGATCCATAAGAATCTGGGTCCGCTCTCTTGCCTGACAGTTTTCATAAGTAACATCATGAATGGATTCGTCCTGTTCAATATCCTTAAAATGCTGTCTTACAGAATCCACAATGGATATTTCTTTTATTGTGGTTCCCAACGCCTTTGCAAGCTCTAAGGCGTTTTGATAGGTACGGTCTGTGGTTCCAAATCCCGGCATGGTTACTGCCAAAATATCCTTATGGTCTTTACCCAGCAAATCATAAGCCTTTACCGTCACTAACAAAGCAAGAGTAGAATCCAGCCCTCCGGAAAGACCAATCACACAGGTTTTACAATTTGTATGGGCAATTCGTTTTCTAAGCCCCATAGCCTGAAGCGTCAGAATCTCCTCACAACGCTGTTTCTTTGTCTCTTTATCGGCAGGTACAAAAGGAGTTTTTGAAAAGGTTCTTGTAAGTATAGTCTCTTCCACCTCATCAAAGACAAAGGAGCACACGCCATATCCCATTTCCGATTCAATATTTTCAAAGGTATTCATCTTTCTTCTCTCATGATTCAATTTCTTTATATCAATTTCGGAAATAATCAGATCATGTCCATATAACTTACTTTCTGCCAAAACACTTCCATTTTCTACAATCATATTGTGTCCACTATACACTAAATCCTGGGTTGACTCGTCATTTCCTGCATCTGCATAAATATATCCGGCCACAAGCTTCGCCGACTGCATTGTAACAAGGTTCTTACGGTAGGCAGGTTTTGTAGCAATCTCATCACTGGCCGATGGATTACAAATAATCGTTGCCCCTGCAAGGGCATGCCGAGTAGACGGTGCATTAGGAACCCACAAGTCCTCACATATTTCTCCTGCAATCACTAATCCTTTCATATTCAAACAAACCAACAGATTATCCGTGCCAAACATTACATCTTCTTTACCTGCTACATTTACGGATGCCGAAATATGTGCATCCCCCTTTGCAAAATGACGTCCCTCATAAAATTCCTGATAATTGGGAATGTTTGTTTTTGGAACCATCATAAGAACTTCCCCGGATTTACAAAACAATGCAACATTATAAAGCTTGTTTAGATGTACATAGGGCATACCTACTACAAATAAAATATCAAGGGCTTTCGTTTGTTCCAAAATAGATGCAAGTGCAAAATCGCAGTTTTCCAATAAAGTATCCTGTAAAAATAAATCGCCACAGGTATATCCGGAAATACACAATTCAGGAAATACCACCAATTTAACCTTTTTCTCACTTGCCTGTTTTATCATATCTACAATTTGTTTACTGTTATAATCACAATCCGCAACCTTTAATTCAGGTGACGCTGCAGCAACCTTAATAAATCCGTCTTTCATCCTGTTCTCCTCTCCCACTTTTTATCATCATGTTCCAAATCTTCAAATTCTATTCAACCAATACTTCTGTTATTATACATCAATTTGACCGGATGAAAATAGAAAAACACGATTTCATCCAAACAAAATCAGATAAAATCGTGTTTTCTTAATTATTATTTCAGAAAATAACAGCCGCAAACTCTGTTATATTCATTACTTTGCATCAATTACGTCAGCCATATCGTACATTCCCGCAGGCTTTCCTGCCAAAAACTTTCCTGCTTCAATGGCACCCTTTGCGAATACAGACTTGGAATATGCTGTGTGATTAAAGGTAATCACCTCATCTGTTCCGGCAAAAATCACATCATGAACACCTACAATGGTACCACCGCGGACTGCAGAAATACCGATTTCCTTATCGGGACACTGTTCACTTCTGCTGCTTCTGTCGTAAACATATTCATACTGATTGTCTAATGCTTCATTAATGGAATCTGCCAAAGCTAAAGCTGTTCCACTTGGGGCATCCTTCTTTAAACGATGATGCTGCTCCACAACTTCAATATCATAACCTGCAGTTCCAAATACCTTTGCCGCATCCTTAAGAAGCTTTAGCAGGGTATTAATTCCAAGTGACATATTGGCAGACTTTAAAATTGCCACCTTCTCACTTGCAGCCTTTACCTTCGCAAGCTGTGTTTCCGTCAATCCTGTTGTACATAAAACAACCGGAATCAGATGCTTCTCACTATATTCCAGCAAAGCATCCACTGCCACTGCTGCGGCAAAATCAATAATTACATCTGCATCTACATAACAATCCTCTAATGATGGAAATACAGGATAGTTATGGGTTCTTTTATTGGCAGGATCTACTCCGGCCACAATTTCAATATCAGGATCCTTTTCCACCAAATCGGAAATCACCTGTCCCATATGGCCATTACAGCCATGCATAATCATTTTAACCATAGTCAAATTCCTCCATTAAGCAAGTTTGATTCCGTACTCAACCATAGCTTTCTTGATTTTTTCAACACTTGCCGGCTCTGCCTCAGTCATTGGCATACGAACAGTTCCACCACAAAGACCGGCAAGCTCTACAGCTTTTTTCACCGGAATAGGATTTACTTCACAAAACATGGCGTCACATAAATCAATGGCTTTTAACTGAAGTTCCAGAGAACCTGCCACGTCACCTTCTAAGTACTTATGAACCATATCGTGGGTGTCTTCCGGAATAATATTGGCTGTTACGGAAATAACGCCCTTTCCACCAAGAGACAATAACGGAACAACCTGATCATCATTTCCTGAGTAAATATCAATACAGCCATCTGCTAACTGTGCCAGTTTCACTACCTGGGAAATGTTTCCGGAAGCCTCCTTAATGGCAACAATATTCTTACAGGTTTTCGCAAGTGTAACTGCTGTTTGTGGCTGAATGTTACATCCTGTTCTACCCGGAACATTATACATAATAATCGGAATATCCACTGCATTTGCAATAGCGGTATAATGCTTAATCAAACCACCCTGTGTAGCTTTGTTATAATATGGCGTTACAACCAATAATGCATCCGCTCCAACCTCCTGTGCTTCCTTTGAAAGCTTAATGGCAGTCTCTGTACAGTTAGAACCGGTTCCTGCTACAACAGGAATTCTCTTTCCAACGTACTCTACGCACTTAGCGATTACCTCCATGTGTTCTTCTTCTGTCATAGTAGAAGCCTCACCTGTTGTACCACAAATAACAATGGCATCTGTCTTGTTGGCAATATGATACTCTACCAATGATTTTAATTCTTCATAATTAACTGCTCCATCCTCTTTAAATGGAGTCACAAGTGCAACTGCTGAACCTGTAAAAATTGACATAACCTTTTCTCCTTTTCTTTTTTATACTATTATATGAAAAATGCTTCGTCGGCAGTGCCAACGAAGCGTCATAAATTCTTCTTCATTCCGTAGCACTCCACCTAAATCGAAATCGGTGACAGACATACAGCTCTTAACTGCACATCCAGACAAGATATTCATAAGGAAATACCCCTCTTCGGCACGAGCCCCTTTCCTTACCCATCACAAAGCCTTATCTTTCAAAATAATTACTCATGACACGTGCGCCTCTACAATCGACGAAAACGTCTTTCTATATAATGTTTTTATATCATAACACCTTGTCACTACTATGTCAACCTGTGTCAGATGTGAACGAGATTAAAATTCCTTTTTCTCCATAATATGGTTACTGATTACAAAGGATATCCATGTTAACAATACCGTTCCTCCCAATAAAATGAGAATAACTGCAATATCCGGAGCATTAGAAATTTTTTCCATCAAATCCTGTTGCTCTATTCCCACAATCTTCAAAAGCTTCATTCCCCCATAAACCACAATGGTACAGATACCAAGCACGGCTACAAATACCAGTCTGCCCCGCTCTGCTCCAAATTTAATCTGTACCGGCAACATAATGTCCATAAAGAAAAAGGGCACAGGCAGCATAGCCACAGAAACAATCAAGGTGTCCTTCACAATAATGGGATTGCCTAATATACCATCAGCAGCAAAACACAAAACCACAGCCAACACCCAGGAAGTAACAACTGCCAGCAGACTAATGATATATTTTTCAATTACATAGGTTTTCCTTGTAATGGGAAGGGTTAACAAAAAAGGATATCCATTGTCAAATTCATCATAACTGATGGTACTGATTGCAAGCATAACACTGATAAAGGTTAAATACCCAACAATAAAATAACTGCCCTGGGTTACACTTAATATTATAGCAATCACCAAAAATACAACAAGTGTCTGCTTTCGCTGCAATAAAATTCTTATATCTTTCTCCATAAGTCCTGACATCTTATTCCCCCCCTGTCAACATCAAAATTAAATCGTCAATGGATGCATTTTCAATCACAAGTTTCGGATAATTTTCCATATAAAATCTTTTTTGATTGGTCATACACACATACCCAAAGGCTTCTTTTTTCGTATTTAATATATACTGCTTATCCAATACCTCAAACTCCCTATCCTCCACCTTTAGCAGGGCATATTCATCTAATATCCTATCGGTATCTTCATGGAGAAGTACCCCGCCGTCATGAATCAAATATAAGTCATCACATAGCCGTTCCAAATCCGAAGAAATATGAGAAGATATGAGTATTGACCGATTCTCATCCTCCTGCATGTACTTACGAAGCATATCCAGAATTTCATTTCTTGCCTCCACATCAAGACCTGCAGTGGGCTCATCTAAAATCAAAAGCTTGGCATCATGACAAACTGCCACAAGTACCCGTAATTTTGCTTTCATACCTGTGGAAAATTTCTGAATCTGTTTGTCCATAGGAAGCTTCAACTGCTCACATATTTCCCGAAAATTCTTCTCATCAAAATGATCATATATTTTTTGCAGAATTTTCATGACATCTTTTACTGTCAGATACATACTGAATCCTGAATCGGAAAGTGCTACACCAATATCCTGTTTGTCCTTACAATTTAGTTCTGCTATCGGTTTACCAAACACACATATGCTGCCATCATCCGGTTTTACCAGACCTAAAATGGATTTAATGGTTGTACTTTTTCCCGCTCCATTTTTTCCAATGATACCTGTAATCTGTCCATGAATAACATTCATAGACAAATCAAGGCGATAATCCCCATATGTTTTTACTAAATGCTCTACCTTTACCATACTGAATCCTCCAACATGATTTCTACAATTTCCCTAATTTCATCTTTTGTCATTCCCACATTCTTTGCACGATCAATGGCAGCAAAAAAATCATCTTCCACTACTTTTCTTCTTGCTTCCACAGCAAGCTGTTTATCAGTTGCCGCCACAAAAGTACCCTTACCATGTACAGTAATAACAAAGCCTTCTTCCTCTAAACGGTCATAGGCTTTCTTTACCGTTAATGCACTGATTTTCAATTCTGCTGCAAGGGTTCTCACAGAAGGAAGACATTCCTGTTCTTTAATTTCACCCTTAATAATCTGATTTTTTATCTGTTCCATTAATTGCTCATAAATGGGAATCATGGAAGTATTGTTAAGTATAATATGCATATTTTCACTCCTTTGATAAACAGTATATAACAGCATAAAACTGTTGTCAAGTGTTATATACTGTTTATTACAAAAAAAAAATTAAAAAAGAACAGATATCATAATGAGACATCTGTTCTCAACCTGTTTTACTCTATATAAACCGTAGTAATATCCTACTCTGCCACAATATGGGACAGCATAGATGCTTCCTTCTTAATGGATTCCGGACAGTTACGCCCTGTCATAATAAGTTTTACCTCGCTATTGCTATGAAGTAATTCTTCAATATCCTCCGGATAAATAATATGATAATCCATTAAACCAAGAACTTCATCTAAAATTACTACATCTGAACTTCCTGTGTCTATTACCTTCTTTGCATAATGAAAACTGTTCATTGCCTTCTCTCTTTGAGCATCTCTTTCCTCATCAGACAACTGACCGTATGGTTTTTCACTGTTTTCAAATGTAAAGAAATTAATTTCCTCATACTGACTCAGACTACTGTAATCTGCGTCTGTACCTTTCAAAAACTGCACAATTGTTACGGATTCACCATTTCCTACCGCCTTAACAGCTAAGCCCATAGCGGCTGCAGTTTTGCCATACCCTTCTCCGTATATAATATGCACATTTTTCATATCAATCCACCTCATATTTTGTTGTTTAGTGCCTTTATTTAACGATTGATATATCCTAGCATATTCCTATATAAATTGCAATAAAATTAAATAATACCTTTTATAACACTAAAATCTTATTCCAGACATTCCATTTTACTAACTGATACTTCATAAGCTATACGATTTATAACCTCATCATTATCCAGTCTTTTTTGATATTCACGACTTTGAATACGACCCCATATAGCCACATGCTCTCCTACTTCCAGTTTTCCTGCAAATCTGGCATTTCTGCCCCAGCAAATGCATGGAATATAATCAGATTTTCCATATGCACGATTTACTGCCAGCAATACATCTGCAATTTCCCTTCCTAAAGGAGTCATTCTATAAATAGGGGCTTTACATATGTAACCATCCAAATATATCTGGTTCGGATGCTGCATCTCATCCTCTGCATCCAACAGATTCAATTCCCTTACAAACAGGGACAAAATCAAACGATTTTTAGTCTCCTCATGCTTATTATAGGAACGAAACTGTCCTTTTGCTTCAATACGCTGCCCAATATGGTCTTCATGTACATCAATCAAACGGTCCGAAACCATCAGAGGGATTACATCTGTTGCATCACTTAGCCGACTGACTAACAAATCAACCATATAAAATCCTTCACCAAAAATTTCGTGGCTGAATGTAAACTCAGAAATTATCTCTCCTGCCACCACTGCCTGATTGTTACTTAATGCTTTTTCTGTCATCTTTTTTCTCCTTCCATGTACTTTAACAGACTTATTCCACAATAAATGTTGATACGTATGAAGCACAATATCTTGTGCTAGATATTTGGATTTAACATTTACTATGTACTATATCTTAGTACAGAAAGTCGATTTATAGAACGGGCATTTTTTCTCTAATAACGACTAGTTTTGTCAAAGAAATTGAATTCTTTGTCGCATAGCCTCATACATCAAAACCGTTGACGCAGTTGCGGCATTTAAAGACTCTACTTTTCCACACATTGGTATCTTTATTTTATGATTTGTAGCCTGACTGAGTGCATCCGACAAACCATTTCCCTCATTTCCAATACAAAAAATTGTCGGTTTTTTGTAGTCAAAGTCGTAAAAGTTCTTTCCTTGTAAATGAGCACTGTAAGAGGTATACCCCCTGCTTTGCAAGGTAGTGACGATTTCCGTCAAATCTTCGACATAAACAAAGGGAATTCTGAAAACAGAACCCATAGTGGAACGTACAACCTTAGGATTATATACATCTACCGTTTCTTTACTCATTATAATTCCCGTAACTCCGGCACCTTCAGCCGTTCTTAATATAGTGCCCAAATTTCCCGGATCCTGAAGATTTTCCAATGCCATTATCAGTGCATTCTCACCTGACACAACATCTTCTAAAGAATAATGAAATCTTTTTACAACACTTACTACTCCCTGGGGAGTTTTTGTATCCGCAATGGAATCTAATACATGATTACTTACAATTTCATAAGATAAATCCTCAAACAAATGCATATTCTTATGGAAAAATTCCTCTGTTGTAAATGTTTCTACATGCATCTCTTTGGGAATTTCACAAAACATACGAACCCCCTCAACAATGAATATGTCCTGTTTCCGCCGTTCCTTAGCATTTTTGATACATTTACTAATATTTTTAATCTTATTATTCGACGTACTTGTTATGATTTCCCTTTTCATCTAATATTTTCTTCCCCGTTCAAATTTTACTTTTCCCTCTTTTACAATTACCTTACCTTCACCATAGACGGATTTTAATGCCTGAATCAGTTCCCCGGAAGCATCTACATTAAACTGTCCTCCTAATGGTTTCATCAGCTTCTCTTCTTTTAATACTACGATTACTTCACTGTCGCCTTCATATTCATCCAGCAGCTGATACATACTGTCTTTTTTTTCTTCAAAGGCAGACATGTTTTCCATTTGGATATAGATTTTTTTAGACAATTGATCAAAAGGGACTACACTGTCTAACAAAAGCTTACCTTCATCCTCACTAATAGATGCTCTTCCATAGACAAATACCTTATTATCAGGCTCCAGTTGTGTTTTATACTTCTCATAAGTCTTAGGAAAAACAATGACTTCAATAGAGCCTAACATATCTTCTAAGGTTATAAATGCCATATTTTGATTCGACTTGGTCATCTTAACAGTCTTAGCCGAAATCATTCCACCCATGGTATAATATATCTGATCTTTTGCAATGGTCTGCTCCGTTTCGGGATCTACCAAAAAATCAGCGGTAGTAGCATCTGTATTTTTCTCCATTAAATCTATATATTCTTCTAAAGGGTGACCGCTAACATATACACCAAGTACTTCTTTTTCATATGCCAGTAATTCTTCCTTTGGGTATTCCTCCACATCGGGATATTTTACATCAAATTCTTTTTTCTCGTCTTCAGACAAGAAATCCATAATTGAGATTTGCCCCGTCATGGCATTTTTTTCCTCACGATGAACTTCATCCATAATTTGGGAATATGTCATCATCATCTGTCGGCGGTTTGCACCAAGTCCGTCTAATGCACCTGCCTTTATAAAGCTCTCTATGGTTCTTTTATTTACTTCCTTACTTGATAATCTGCTCATAAAATCCTTAAGACTGCTAAAGGGACCGTTTGCCTCCCTCTCATCAACCAATGCCTGGATTACACTTCTTCCTACACTTTTTAATGCGGATAAACCGTACCGGATACCCTCATTTGTTACGGAGAAATAACTATAACCCTCATTAATATTTGGAGGCAGTATGGCAATCCCAAGCTTTCTGCAGTGAGCAATATATTCAGACACCTTGTCTGTACGGTCTAATACCGAGGTAATAAGTGCTGCCATATATTCCTTTTTATAATGACACTTTAAATAAGCAGTCTGATAAGCCACTATGGCATAGCAGGCAGCATGGGATTTATTAAAAGCATATTTTGCAAAATCTGTCATTTTGTCAAAAATTCCATTGGCAACATCCTCATCTATTCCGCGGTTTACACAACCCGGAACATTCTCCGCCTCATTACCATATACAAAATTCTGACGTTCTTTTTGCATAACGTCACCCTTTTTCTTTGACATGGCACGACGAACCAAATCACTACGGCCAAGGGTATAACCTGCAAGCTCCATTACAATCTGCATTACCTGTTCCTGATATACAATACAGCCATAGGTTGGCGCTAATATTTTTTCAAGCTGGGGGCAATCATACTTTATCTCTTCGGGATGTTCTTTTCCGTTAATATATAAAGGAATAAAATCCATTGGCCCCGGGCGGTAAAGAGAGATACCGGCAATTACATCTTCTATATTGCTGGGTTTTAATTCCTTCATGAAGCTTTTCATTCCGTTGCTTTCAAGCTGGAATACCCCCTCAGTCTGACCTGAAGATAACATTTCATATACCTCTTTATCATTCATGTCTAAATGGTCTATATCAATATCAATCCCTTTACTTTGTTTTATATTCCGAACCGCATCCTGAATCACGGTTAAGGTACGAAGACCAAGAAAATCCATCTTTAAAAGACCTAATTCTTCTATGGTGGTCATTGTAAACTGGGTTGTAATGGCATCATCAGCACCCTTTGAAAGAGGTACAAATTCATCAATTGGCTTTTGTCCGATTACGACTCCCGCCGCATGCATAGATGCATGTCTTGGCAAGCCCTCCAGTTTCATTGCCATATCCAACAATTCTTTAACCGTAGAATCCTCTTCATATAGGTTTTTCAAATCCGAAGATATATCCAATGCTTCTTGAATTGTCATATTATGCCCCTGTCCACCGGAAGGAATCATTTTTGCAACCCGGTCAGTCAGGGAATATGGCATATCCAATGCCCGTCCAACATCACGAATTACCATTCGGGCTGCCATGGTACCAAATGTTACGATTTGAACCACTTTTTCATGTCCGTACTTACGAACCACATAATCAATTACTTCCTGTCGTCTTTCATAACAAAAATCCACGTCAATATCCGGCATGGAAACCCGTTCCGGATTTAGAAATCGCTCAAAAAGAAGATTTAAATGTATAGGTTCTATATTGGTAATCTCTAAACAGTAACTAACCAGTGCACCTGCAGCAGAGCCTCTTCCGGGACCTACTGCAATATGATGATCCTTGGCATATTTAATAAAATCCCAAACAATCAGAAAATAATCCACATATCCCATCTGGGAAATTGTAGACAATTCATAATCCAGCCTTTCCTGCAGCCGGGGAGTAATTTCTTTATATCTACGCTCTAATCCTTCCTGACAAAGGGCCCTCAAATAAGACTCTGAAGTAAACCCTTCCGGAACTTCAAACTTTGGAAGCTTTTGTTCACCAAATATAATTTCTACATTACATCGATTGGCAATGATACCTGTATTATCAATGGCTTCCTTTGCATATGGAAACAATTCCTCCATTTCCTCCGGAGACTTTAAATAAAACTGTCCCCCCTCATATCGCATACGGTCTTCATCAGAAACCTTCTTCCCTGTCTGAATACACAATAACACATCATGGGCTGCAGCATCTTCCTTCTTAACATAGTGTAAGTCATTGGTTGCAACCAAAGGAATTCCCGTTTCGTCATGAAGGCGCATCAATCCCTGATTTACCAGGGTCTGTTCTGATAATCCATGGTCTTGAAGTTCCAAAAAATAATTATCTTCTCCAAATATTTCCCGATGATCAAGTGCTGCTTTCTTGGCTTCATCATATAATCCCATACGAAGATAAGTTGCCACCTCTCCTGCCAGACACGCAGAAAGTGCAATAATTCCCTCATGAAATTCCTTAAGAAGTTCTCTGTCAATACGGGGTTTATAATAATAGCCTTCCGTAAATCCCCTGGAAACTATTTTCATCAGATTATGATAACCTAAATCATTTTCCGCCAAAAGTACCAAATGATAATAACGGTTCTCTCCCTTACTAACCTCACGGTCAAATCGGGAACCGGGAGAAACATATACCTCACAACCGATAATCGGCTTGATTCCCTCCGACTTACAGGCACGATAAAAATCAATTACACCGTACATAACACCGTGGTCTGTAATTGCAATGCTATCCATACCTAATTCTTTTGTATAATGTACTAATTCCTTTATCTTTGAAGCACCATCCAATAAGCTATATTCTGTATGGACATGTAAATGTGTAAATCCCATTTATTTCTCCCTTCTATATTTTCTCCCGCCTTACTTCCTTTGTTAATATTTCCCGTTTAATGAAGGAAAAGGTTTTATCCTCACCTTCCTCCGCAAGCATTTTTAAAAGCTTTTCCAACAGTGCTGCCGTATCCTTATGAAGCATGTATTTTCCTTTTCCCTTGTTATAATAATCCAATGGAAAATAATCCTCATAATTCTCCCTGTTATAATTTTTACTTGCAGCAATACGGTCACAAAACATCTCTACCACATATTTTGTAGGCATTTTCATTCCTGTCATCCCACCATTTTCCAAATCATAATCAATCCAGTACTCTAAATGATGCTTGTTTCGTCCTTTATGGTGCAGCCATGCAGAGGTATATCCTTTATCCTCTCTTTCTGCATTATTGGGACTTCTGTCACCCTGATAATATTTTACACCCACAAAAAATTCAGCAGGACTGTACTTTGACAAATCATGTAACAAGCCCTGCTTATAAAGGCCAAGACGAAAACAATACTTCATTACCAGCCATTTATGATGATTAATTGTTCTTAAATGTCCCCACCAGTTCATAATCATTCCTTTCTAGAAATTCCACAAGCCATAAAGAGGAATATTAAGAATTCCTCTGGAGAAACTAACTCCTTCAAGAGAAATACGAATTGCCATACGATTATTGTATTTACTGTTAAACACCTTTATGCTTTGTGCCTTTCTCTGTACATGGGACTGTACATCCACAGGAACAACCTCCCCGTCATCCTCAAATACAAAATCTACTCTTGCGGTAGCTCCTGAAATCCAGAAATACAGGCACTCTACCGTTTTATTCATTGTAAGTTCTGACAATACCAGTTGTTCAAGCAGGGCACCATTTATATCATTTAAGGAATCCTCCTCTATCTGTACCTGTTCATGCCCTACACCGCACATAACCCGTAACAGACCATGGTCCAAATGATATAATTCAAAGGACTTATCATCTACCTGCTCACTTAAGGGAGCAATTCCCTCTTTTATACGGTTTACCTTTCTTACAAGTCCGGTTTCCACAAGCCATTCCACAGACTTCTCGTATTCTCTGGAACGGGCCTTTTCATCTACATACTGATACATAAATTTTCTATTTTCTTTTTCCATCTGGGCCGGAATACTATCCCATATTTTTAAAACCTTCACGGAGAGAGCGCGGGGAACATACCGGTTAATATGTTCTTTACATCTTATTAACAAAGCCTTCAAAATAGCATCTACACGATTCAGGTCGTGATTACGGATATAATCAAGAACTACAATGGGCATTCCACCGGTAATATAAAATATCTTTAAATATTCTGTTATTTTATCAATTACATCCTCTGAAACCGGTTCTATTTTCTGATTCTCAATATACTTACATAAATCCTGTGCCTTATTTGCCGTTAAAAACTCTTCAAAAGTCATAGGATATAACTGCAGCTGATACATATCTGATACATATTCTGCCTCATGAGGAATCATTCCAACGGTAGAGGCTATAATACACACCGACAATTCAGGCTTCTGAGCCTTCAAACTCATAACGGCTTCAATAACCTTAGGATGTATATGTGCCTCATCAAATACAAACAATGTTTTTCCCTCAACATAAGACTGGTCACAATACATTGACATTGCAGCGATTAGTTTATCAGCCTTTATTCTGGACCCCTGTTTAAACAAATTATATGCTTCTTCATCCTTCTCAAAATCCACATATAACAGGGAGTCATAAAAACCCTGGGAGAAGTCAATCATTGCCCATGTTTTTCCCACACCTTTGGCACCTTTTAACACCAGCACCTTATCTCTTGATGTATCATACCATTTCATCAAATCATCAATTATCATTCGATACATTACAATCCCTCCAACCTAAACATATATTTATTCCAAATCAATTGTCACATAATTCTAATCTAAGTTAAATATAACACTCCCATTTACAATTGTAAATGATTTGTTCCAAACATTACTTAACCGGCTTATCCCCTCCACAATATCTTCCTCATTCAGACGGGCAAATCCTAATAAAACTGTTGGGATTCTCGTTTCCTCCCTTAGATAATAATGAGAAAGAGGATAAACTGTGACATGCTGTTCTTTTGCAATCTCCGTTAATTTCTCCTCTATATCTGCCGCATCTGAAGTAGCCTTTCCAAATCTGCACAAAACATGTAATCCGGCATTTTCTCCCTGTATCACCATTGGCAGTCCGCTTTTTTTTAGTTCACGAAGAAGTACTTCATGCTTATTCTTATATACCTTCCTCATTCTGTTTAAGTGCCTTTCAAAGTACCCTTCCGAAAAAAAACGACCAATTACCTGTTGGTCAATTCTGGATACGGTAGAGAAATAAAAACTGCAGTTTTCCTGATACTGCTGCAGCAATTTCTCCGGTAATACCATATAGCTTAACCTGATACCCGGTGCAATTACCTTTGACAAGGTCCCCATATATATTACTTTTTCAAAAGGGTCCTGGCTCTGCAAGGATGGAATTGGTTTTCCATAATATCTAAACTCACTATCATAATCATCTTCAATAATGTACCTGCCCGGTGCTTTAAAACTCCATGCAAGTAATTTTTGTCTTCTGGTTGCCGACATAACCATTCCCATTGGAAACTGATGGGAAGGTGTAGTATACACCAGGTTTGCTTTACTCTTTTCCAATTCTTCCGGCTTTATCCCCTGGTCATCCAAAGACAATAGGGACATATCATAACCTACACTTTTGAAAATTGTATGGGCCTGCTTATAGGCCGGATTTTCCATGGCAACATGTTGTTTTTCCCGAAGTATATGGGTCAATAATAAAAGCATGTAATCACTTCCCGCCCCTATGATAATCTGGGACGGTTTACATTTTACACCTCTGGACTGATGGATATAATTACATATTATTTTTCTAAGTTCCAAATCTCCCTGATTCTTTCCCGACAAAAATAATTCCTTATTATCATCTATTAAGCTTTCCTTCATAAGCTTTCTCCATTTATCATAAGGAAAATAATTCATATCTACACCACTAAGAGAGAAATCTATGCCTTCCTCTTCCAAATCCTCCGCAGTAAAAGCCGGCTCCATATCATCTTTTATTTCTTCAACATGAATCCCTTCCTCATATAGGGTGTCTAAATCACTTACATAATATCCCTTTTGAGGAACTGCCTCAATATAACCTTCCGAAACCAGCTGCCCATATGCCATATCCACTGTATTACGGCTTACAGAAAGATTGGAAGCTAAACTTCTCTGGGATGGTAATTTTGTCCCACACAAAAGAACTCCTGTTACAATTTCTTTCCGGATATATTTATATATTTGTTCATATATGGGTTCTCTGCTATCTGTATCTATAGATATTAAAAGCATATCAATTCTGCCTCCCGGTAATTCAAGAAAAGGGACACATACCCGTGTCCCCCATTTTCCTTTTATATTATATTTATACAAACACCAGTCCGTCGTCATCATCATCCATACCGATTGATAACATTCCATCTTCTCCGGTATTTGACATTAATACAGTAAGACCAATCTGTTTCTCTGCCTTTTCTCCTGTAGCCACATAGATTTCACCTGATTCAACTAAGGTTAACGCAATCTCCAATGCCTGATCCTTAAATCTCATTAATTCACGTCGGTCTATTGAACTTAATTTAAATAAATACTGGTTCTTTGAACTAATCAACAGAATACTGTATTTATTATTATTCGCTTTTCTTGTAAGCATTCCGGAACCTACCATTCGAGAATTCGCAACTAAAATCTCACTGTTTTCCTCGTCCGCATACTCTTTGTAAATCAGGTTAAACACCTTATTATATGCTTCCTCGGTTTCTACCTTAACCGGCATCTCCGCTACAGCAAATTCCACCGCAGAATCAGCAAATCGAATGGTACCACCTTCATCATTAATGACAGCCGTACAGCTTTTTGGTACCTGTAATCTGAAGAACTTATTCTGGATTACCTTATTGGAATCACTCTCCTTCGGATTCAACAACTCCTTAAACTGCTCTTCAATTAAATGCATGGCACTTAATGCCTCTACATCACCCTGCTTCACAACGTCTTTCAGACTTTCATACAGAGAAATCGTCTTTTCATCCAATACATGTACCAAAGACAATATCTGCTTAACTGCCTGAATAGAACCTTTTGATGCCACATCGTAGTATAGCTTAAGCTTCTCATCCTCTGAAACACCGGTAGATATTTTATGCTCTATTACCTGGAACAAATATTCCTTGCTAAAGTCTTCATATCCTTCCTCATAAGCCTTATAGAAATAATCCAGACTTCTGATTGGACCATTATAGCCTTCTGTTTTCTCTTTTGCCTGCCAGTATGCACCGAATTCATATGCCGCCTGAACACTGCCAAGATTGATTGCCTTTTTAAATGCTTCCTCAATCTCTTCATCCGTAGCCATATAAAATACCTGTTCCTTTTTATTAAGAGCAACCTTTAAAGCAGTATCGGCAATACCTTCGTTAATTGCTCTCTCCCACTTTTCAACGGTAGACTGCAATTCTTTTGGTTCACACTTTAAGCTACGAATATCATTAATATAGGGTTCCGCTTCAAATATTTCATTTTGAAGGGCACGTTCCAAATATTCTAATGCCAGTTCTCCATCTCTTTTACCGCCATTTACCAAACCATAATAGTAGAATCGGCCCAGATAGAAAGGAACTCTCTTATGATGCAGACGGTCCGCCGTTTCATACCACGACTTAGCCTCCACATATTTTTTCAACTGCTGATCATATATATTACCAATCAAAAATGCCAAATCCGGATCCTTATTGGAATCGAATAACTGTTTCGCAAAATTTAATGTCTTATCAATATCCCTATATGGACTATCCTCATCAAAATATAGTTCAATTAACAGATAACTTGCCTTTTCACTACCATTTTGAATCGCCTCAGAAGCAAACTTCATAGCCTGCTCATAATCTTCCATATTATAATAATAAAGAGCCTCATTGTAGTACTGTACTTCAGGACGGTTAGCACTCTTATTACTTAAAAGTGTAGGCGTTACAAAAGCAAAGGAATTTGCCACCTCGAAAATAATCTCGTTATATTGTTCCATAATATCCATAGTAGAACATACAAAACGAAGACATGCCCAACGATTTTTCTGTTTAAAAACAAATGTTACAATACCCTTATCTATATCCTTGTGATAAAATCTTGCAGAGATACCATTTGCATATTCTGTAACATATGGCGTAATATTTACATCACAATCATAGCACTCATTCATATAATACAGATAATCATCCACCTTACGGGTAGATTCTCTTGGAACGGTAGTATATGTAACATAAATTGCAAAATCAGAATATGTAAGTCCCGGAGCATAATACTCCTCATCAGTTTCCACATCAATACTCTTAACCCAATCCTTTGGAAGCTTATGAATATAACCTTCTACCTGATCATGAATATAACCATACTGATACTGTAATTTTGTAGCATCCTGTGCCTTATAGCGGAATTCAATTCCCTTTGCCTTACGTTTTTCGGAAATCTCTGAATAGATGCGGTCTTTTTCTTCAAATTCTATACTGTCTGCATGGGTTTCATTGTATTCAATACGTTCTAAGGCAGCTTTTGCCTTGTCATCTCCCTTATCAGCTAACTTCTGATACCATGATTTTGCTTTATCCATATCAATTGGAACTACAAAGTCACTCTTTTGTCCAAACTCATCTATTTTATTAAGACCCTTTTCGTATATGTCACCCAATCTCATATATGCCGGTGCCACGTTATATGTAGTAGCCTTTTCTAAGTAAGTAATGGCCTTAGAGAAATTCTGAATATCAAGCATAATCAAACCAAGCTTGTAAAACATGTTACCGTCTTCTACCAGCTTAATGTATCGTTCATAATACTTCGCAGCTAACTCTCGGTCTACCTTAGCCTTAATATGATCATACTTTCCGGTTTCATATACTTCACCTAGTATTTTCAGACACTCACAACCATACTGCTGATATTGAGGCTCCATCATTCCTATGTCAGCAATCTGGTTCAAGGATTTGATTGCTTCCTCCGAAATACCATGCTCTATTAATTCTTTCGCCTTGTTGTATTGCTTCTCAACATTGTCAGTTTTTTTCTCTTCACTATTCTCCGCCTTACGAACAAATGGAATCTTATTTAAGAAATTTGAAAAACGACCCATTTCCCTCACCTACTCTTTTCTATATTCTAAAACTTTCCTTTATACAACAAACTGTCACACAATTAATATAATTTTATCACAGCATATCTTAAAGGGCAAGCATTTCCAACTGGGGAATTATATATATATGAAGCCTTATTCTGCATTTTCTAAATATTGTGCCAATGCCGTAACTGCTGCCTGTTCATCCTCACCCTCAGCACTAATTGTAACTTCCGCATTCTGGGATAAACCCAAACTCATCATACCCATTATACTTTTTGCATTTATCTTTTTTTCCTCAGAAGTAATGTATACTTTGCTGTCAAACTGGCTGGCCTTCTGAACGAGAATTGCCACCGGTCTTGCCTCTGCATCTCCTACCAAATTAATCCTTACTGTTTTACTAACCATTTTTACATCCTCCTTATATTTGACTTTCTTCTCGCAACATATTTGCTATTTCATTAATCTTTCTTAATCTATGATTCACACCGGATTTTGATACCGGCGGACATAACATTTTTCCTAATTCATTTAAATTAGCATCCGGTTCTTCCACTCGGAGACGGGCCACATCCCTTAAAGAGGGGCTTAAATATTTTAACCCCTTTGTTTTTTCAATATATTCTATATCCTCAATCTGCCGTCTGGCAGCATTTACGGTTTTTTTAATATTAGCAGTTTCACAATTCACACGACGGTTTATATCATTTCTCATTTCCTTAAGAATCAGAACATTTTCCATATCCATAAGATTCACACTTGCTTCCATAATCCTTAGCATGTCAACAATCATGGCACCTTCTTTTAAATATACAACATAATATTTTTTTCTCTTTACAATCTTAGGATCTAAGGAAAAACTGTTTATGACCTCTCTAACTCTCTCTGCCATGTCCTTGTTTCTTACCACAATTTCAAAATGATACGCCTTGCTTGGGTCACTTACAGAACCTGTAGCCAAAAATATTCCCCTTAAAAATGCTTTTTTACAACAGTCCTTTATAATTACCTGTTTGGGGAACTGACAGTTTTGTAATGAAATGGCATGGGATGACACATAGGTAATCTCATCCTCCTCTATCTCTAAAAGCTCCTCTTCATCTAACCAGTCTTCCTCAAGAAAATCAACATAGTCTGATAGTTTCAAAGTCTGGAGCACATGGTCTGCCATATCCCGGTCTGTAATCTTTATCATTTTATCCACAAATGTATAAGCTATTTTATGATCAAAAAGCGTATCCAGTAAAAGACATATCTTTTTCTGAATCACTTCATTTTCAGGCTTTATCATTAACACCAGCTGATTATTCTCAAAGGACACCTCTCCTGCTGCCAGCATAAGAGCTAATAACTCCGCAATCTGACAATGTCTGCCGCGGCTTAAATGCCTGCCAATTTCTTCCTTTACCTTCATTGAAAATGACATTGTTCTAACCCTTTCTCATGGCATCCTTCATAATATCCCGATGGTCAATCTTAATACTGTATGGCAATGCTTTTAATTCATCATATATTCCATTTGCCAGTGTAACAGAACGATGTTTTCCACCGGTACAGCCAACTGCCACCACTAACCCGTTTTTTCCCTCATTTATATAATTAGGAATCAAAAACTCCAGCAAATCCGTAATTTTATTTAAAAATTCCTTTGCCTCGTCATACTGCATTACAAAGCTTTGAATTGCTTTATCATTTCCTGTCAAATGACGAAGTTCCTGTTTATAATAAGGATTTGGCAAAAAACGCACATCAAATACCAAATCCGCATCCCTTGGAATTCCATATTTAAATCCAAAAGAAACTACATTTACAATAAAATTATTGTATCCTTCACTACCAAGAAAAATCTTATCAAGCTCGGCCTTTAATTCCCTTGTAAGCAGACTGGTTGTATCAATAATATAATCTGCTTCTTTTCTTAAGAAGGCAATCCGGCTTCGCTCACTCTTTATACCATCCTCAATGCGTCCGCTTCCTGCCAAAGGATGATTCCGTCTTGTCTCTTTATATCTTTTTATTAAAACGTCATCATTAGAATCCAAAAACAATATTTCATAATCATAATTTGATTCCTTTAATTCCTTTAAACAGGTAGATAACTGTTCTAAATACACACCACTTCTAATATCTACACCAATTGCCACATTATCAATATCATTATCATCACTATATGCAATCTTTGCAAAATGCATAATTAATTGTATCGGCAGATTGTCCACACAAAAATATCCGATATCTTCTAACGTTTTTAATGTTGTACTTTTTCCGGCACCGCTCATTCCGGTAACAATCACAAATCTCATTTTCAATAAACCTATTAATTACTGCCTTCCTATCAGTCTTACCTCTGGTTCTAAATCTACATCAAACTCACGTTTTACTTTATTTTGAACATCTGTAATTAACTGCATCACATCAGAAGCTGTTGCATTTCCTCTGTTAATTACAAATCCACAATGCTTCTCCGACACCTGTGCATCTCCTACCCTGTAGCCCCGAAGATTTGCATCCTGAATCAGTTTACCGGCAAAATACCCTTCCGGACGTTTAAATGTGGAACCGGCACTGGGATATTCCAAGGGCTGCTTTGTTCTTCTTGCCAAAGACAGCTCCTCCATTTTTTCCTTAATTTCCTCTTTGTTACCATATTCCAATATCATGGTAGCCCCCACAACAATATAGTTTTTCTTTCCTACAATACTGTGTCTGTATGAAAAATCCATATCCTGACAGCTTAATTCCAATAGATTGCCATCATAATCCATCAACTGTACACTGCTTATGATATCCTTCATTTCTCCACCATAAGCTCCCGCATTCATTACCACAGCTCCACCTAAAGTTCCGGGAATCCCTGATGCAAATTCAAATCCTGTAAGTCCTGCCTCTTTAATAGCATTCCCTAAACGGGACAGCATAACTCCTGCCTGGGCTTTCACAACATTTCCCTCTATGGTGAAATTTTCCAAATTACGAAAAACCTGAATAACCACGCCTTCTATTCCTTTATCGCTTACCAGCAAATTACTTCCGTTCCCTAAAATAAAAAACGGAACACCAAAGGCTTTACAGGACATAATAACCTGGCCAATCTCTTCAACCGTTTCCGGCATCACAAAACAATCTGCCGGTCCACCGATTCGAAATGTGGTATGTCTGCTCATTAATTCATTTAACCTTATATTGGATTCTCCCACAATTCTATATAACTCTTCTAATAATCCCTGATTCATATATATCACCAATCTCTATTTATTCATATAGGATATGGGTTGCAAGGTCGTAATTATTCACAATCCTCTTAAACCACGTATCATTATATTCTATCTTATTCAATAAAATCAATGTACAAACCCACGAAAAAAGGGGAGAGTTTTCTCCCCCTTTTGTGTTTTTCAACAAAAATGCCGTATTTCTTATTATATGTATAATATTCTGCCAAATATTGGTACGAATTTTAGCTATGTCATTATTTACACTATTTTGTCAAAATTGCTTCCGCACATCCGTAAATACCTGCATCATTTCCCAAAGTTGCCAATACAAACTTAGTATCCCTACATGCATGGAAAACATACTGCTGATAATACTTCATTGTAGTTGTAATCAAAATATCCCCGGCTTTGGATACACCGCCACCAATAACAAATGCCTCAGGATCACACACACATGCCACAGTTGCCAGTGCCTTTCCTAAAGTCCTTCCATGATCCTCTACCAACTCAAGGGCAAGATCGTCTCCCTCTTTGGCCGCATCAAATATTTCTTTTGCAGATATATATTGAACACTTCTTAGCTTCGATGCACGGTCGGTATTGTTAAGGGCTCTCTCTGCCATTCTTGTAATACCTGTTGCAGAGGTATACTGTTCAAGACAGCCTTTCTTTCCACAACCGCAAACCTCAGTTTCTTCGACATTGACACAAATATGTCCAATTTCTCCACCTGCACCGTTAGTTCCCGAAAGCATCTTGCCGTTAATTATAATGCCTCCCCCAACACCTGTTCCAAGGGTAACCATGACAATAGAGGAATAGCCTTTACCGCCTCCCTGCCACATTTCACCTAAAGATGCCATGTTGGCATCATTACCAACTTTCACAGGAAGTCCAAATATTTTTTCAAATTCCTCCTCAACATTAAATACACCCCAGCCAAGATTTACACAGCGGAGTACTGTTCCATCATCCTTAACAGGTCCCGGTACACCAATACCAACACCTACAACTTCTTCCTTAGAAATACCCTTTTCCTCTAATTTTGCCTCAAGGCTTGCAGCAACATCAGGCAAAATAAACCGTCCGCCTTCGTCTTTACGAGTTGGTATCTCCCATTTGTCAATCAGCTCACCCTCTGACTTAAAAAAACCAAGTTTAACCGTTGTTCCCCCAATATCTACACCAAACACATAATTTTTCATTGCATTGTCCTCCTATAGTTTATTCATATTTGAAGTAACTCTGTTATATAACTCCTGTGCAGCATTATATCCCATCTGTTTCTGACGGAAATTAACTGCAGCCGATTCTACTATAATAGCAATATTTCTTCCCGGTCTGATTGGAATATTATGGGAAATAACTTTGTTTCCAAGAATCTCATCATACTTGTCCTCAAGTCCTAACCGGTCATAATTATTTTCCTTATCCCATTCTTCCAAATTAATGATTAAATCTATCCCCTGGGTCATCTTAACACATTCATATCCAAACAGGGCTTTGACATCTACAATTCCAATGCCCCGAAGCTCAATAAAATGTCTGGTAGTCTCAGGAGACGATCCTACTAATGTGTCATTGGATACCTTCTTAATCTCCACAACATCATCAGATACCAGCCGGTGGCCTCTTTTAATCAGTTCAAGAGCCGCCTCGGATTTACCAATTCCGCTTTCTCCCTTAATCAATACTCCCACGCCATATACATCTACCAATACAGCATGAATGGTAATTCTAGGTGCCAGTTCCACATGAAGCCAGCGTACCGTTTCATGAACAAAAGCGGATGTGGTTGCATCGGAAGTCAATACCGGAACCCCATACTTTCTGCCTGCTTCAATCACAAATTCCTGTGGCTCTAAGCCTCTGCAAAACACCATACACGGAAACTTATACTGAAACAGCTTATCAAATATCATGGTTCTTTCATCATTATCATGAATACTGCTGATATAAGCATGCTCCACATTACCACATATCTGAATCCTGACTGCATCAAAATGTTCAAAAAAACCTGACAACTGTACAGCCGGACGATTAATATCCGGATCTGTAATCAAAATCTTATCCGTATCAATCTCCGGTGTGTGATTTTTAAGTTTCAGTTTCTCAATAAATTGCGTTAATGTAATGGAATACATCTATTACCTCCCCTATATTATTTCCGTAACCTCCGGATAAATCTACTCTTTATTATATATAGAAATCATTCATGGAGCAATAAAATTAATATCAAAAATCATTTAATCTTCATGAAAAAAGCAAAATATTGACTCTGCCGTCTGTTTTGTAATCCCGGAAACCTTCATTAATTCCTCTATGGTAGCATTTCGTATTTTGTCTATATCCTTAAAGTGCTGCAATAGAGCCTTACGTCTTGCAGGCCCCACGCCCTTTATATCATCTAAAATACTGTGTATCTGTTCTTTACCCCGAAGCTGTTTATGATAGGTAATGGCAAAACGGTGTGCTTCATCCTGAAGCCTTGTAATCATGTGGAAAACTTCACTTCCCTTGGGGAAACTATATTCTTCATTTTTATAGTATAATCCTCTTGTTCTATGATTGTCATCCTTTACCATACCACAAACCGGAATATCAATATTCAGTTCATTTAATACACGCTCTGCTACATTTACCTGGCCCTTGCCACCATCCATCATTAAAATGTCCGGCAACACATCAAATCTCTCATCCGTAAACCTTCTGGTAAGCACCTCTTCCATGCTTTTATAATCATCAGGTCCTGTTATGGTTTTCAATTTAAACTTTCGGTATGCATTTTTTCTGGCTCTGCCATTTTCAAAAACTACCATGGATGCCACCGACTGATAACCACTGGTATTTGATATATCAAAGGCTTCTAACCGATTCGCCTTAGATAATCCTAACATCTTTGCCAAATCATTACATGCACCAATGGTTCTTGCTTCCTCACGCTTTAACTTCTCCAAATCTCTTGACAGCACCACTTTTGCATTATCTCTTGCAAGCTCTATCATTTTATGTTTTTCCCCCTTTTGAGGGGTCAGAATATGAACCCGTCCTCCCCGCCGGTCGGACAACCATTTCTCTAATAAATCACAATCCTCAACCTCAAATTCCGTAAGGAGTTCATTGGGGACAAAAGGGGTTCCATTATAATATTGCTTAATAAATGTAGTAATAATAAAAGAACCATCATCATCCTTGGAATGTTCAAGATGAAAATGCTCCCGGCCCAATAGCTTGCCGTCCCTTACAAAAAAAACAGATACCACTGTCTCAGCATCCATTCTTGCCATTGCAATTACATCCCTGTCAATCCCTCCGGTTTTCACCACTCTTTGAGAGCCTGTCACATGTTCTATACTTGCAATTAAATCCCGATATCTGGCAGCCTCTTCAAATTCCATGGAAGAAGCCATATCCTTCATTTTTATCTCCAACTCCTTTATAACTTTTTTATAATCACCATTTAAAAAGTCAAGAAGTCCTTCAATCTTTTTTCTGTATTCTTCTTTGGAAATATACCCCTGACAGGGTGCCCCACATTGCTTCATCTGATAATAAAGACAGGGTCTTCCCACTCCAATTTCCTTTGGCAGGGATTTATTACAGGTACGGATACCATACAGCTTTTGTAAAAGCTCGATGGTATCCTTTACCGCTCCTGCACTGGTATAGGGACCAAAATACTTTGCCCCGTCCCGCTTCATTTGTCTCGCAAACAATACTCTCGGAAAGTCCTCCTGTACCGTTACCTTCATAAAGGGATAACTTTTATCATCCTTAAGCATTGTATTATACTTGGGACGATGCTCCTTAATTAAATTATTCTCAAGAACAAGGGCCTCTAATTCAGAATCCGTTACAATATATTCAAAATAGTCGATTAAGGAAATCATTTTTTCAATTTTGGGACTACGGTTAGGAATCTTACGAAAATAGGAACTAACCCTTCGTTTTAAACGAATGGCTTTTCCTACATAAATAATCTCATCATTCTTTCCATGCATAAGATACACTCCGGGTAAATCCGGCAATTTATGAAGTTCCTCTGCTAAATCAAATCCATCTCTCATATATTACACAGTTTCTCCGCTACTTTCTTCCGTAGCTGCTTTTAATGATTTTCCGGTAATCTGTTCAAAAATATCCGAGAACTCTTTTCCCGTAATGGTTTCCTTTTCTATCAGATACTGCGCCAAAGCATCCAACACAGATTCATTTTCTTTTAATAAATCATATGCTGTCTGATATGCCTTCTTAAGCATTTCCCTAACTTCATTATCAATCTCTGTAGCAGTTTCCTCCGAACAATTTAAAGATCTGCTTCCATCCAGATATCTGTTTTGTACATTTTCCAATGTTACCATACCAAACTTTTCAGACATACCATACATGGTTACCATGCTTCGGGCAAGATCCGTAGCCTTTTCCATGTCATTTGATGCTCCTGTGGTTACAGAAGGAAACTTAATAGCTTCCGCTGCCCGTCCTGCTAACAGTGTTACCAACTGGTTTTCCATCTCTATCTGGGTATTTAAATACTTTTCTTCTTCCGGAACATGCATTACATAACCAAGCGCACCCATAGTTCTTGGAATAATGGTAATCTTTTGAACCGGCTCCGTATGCTTTTGAAAAGCCGTTGCCAGGGCATGACCGGTTTCGTGATAAGCCACAATCCGTTTTTCTTCTTTGCTGAGAATCCGGTCTTTTTTCTCTTTCCCGGCAAAAACCACCTCAATCGCCTCAAATAAATCTCCCTGGGTTACATATTCCCTTCCGGCTTTAACGGCTCCTAAAGCAGCTTCATTTACAATATTGGCAAGATCCGCTCCTACAGCACCTGAAGTTGCAAGAGCAAGCTCCTTAAAATCAACTGTTTCATCCATTTTTACATTCTTGGCATGCACCTTTAATGTTTCAATACGTCCCTTTAAATCCGGACGCTCTACAATCACACGTCTGTCAAAACGTCCCGGACGGAGTAATGCCTTATCTAATATTTCCGGACGGTTTGTAGCGGCAAGAATAACGATTCCTTTTGAAGTATCAAATCCATCCATTTCAGACAACAACTGATTCAAAGTCTGTTCTCTTTCAGAATCTCCACCACCATATTTACTGTCACGGCTACGGCCAATGGCATCAATCTCATCAATAAAAATAATACATGGAGCAACTGCATTTGCCTGCTTAAATAAATCCCTTACTCTGGAGGCTCCCACACCTACATATAATTCAACGAAGTCCGAGCCTGACAAGGAGAAGAAGGGAACCTTTGCTTCCCCTGCTACCGCCTTTGCAAGTAAGGTTTTTCCTGTTCCGGGAGGGCCAACCAACAAAGCACCCTTTGGAAGCTTGGCACCAATCTCTAAATACCTCTTTGGATTATGAAGAAAGTCTACCATTTCCTTCAAGGATTCTTTTGACTCCTCCTGTCCCGCAACATCTTCAAATGTAACCCCTGTCTCTTTTTCCATATACATTTTGGCAGTGCTTTTGCCTACTCCCATTCCCATCATGCCACCATTTTTGCTCATGGAACGCATGAAAATCCACAGTATAAAATACACAATGCCAAACATAATCACCCATGACAGGATATTCATAATCATGGCAGAACCACTCTCATCAATGGCAACATAATCAAGGCTTCCCTTATCCTTTGCCGCTTCTAAACGATCAATCAGATATAAGTCTGAAATTCTTGTTACTACATAGGTTTTTGCAGGATCAATCTCCACATAGCTTGCGGGAACCTGTTCCTTGGTTGTGGCTTCCGACTCTTTCTCCTCAGATTTTTTGTCTGATTTCTCTTCCTTTTTAGAATCTTCCTTATCCTCCAAATTCTTTTTTGGAGTTACCTCCAATGTGGAACTGTAAATCTTTACCTCCTCCACCTGGTCACCTTCTAACATATCAAGAAACTGTCCGTAGGATAATTCCTCTACCTTACTTCCCTTGAAATTGTTATATGCCCAGAAAAACAACAATGTCATAATTACTGACATAATCAACATAAACATAAAATTGCGATTTGGTGTTTTCTGGTTGTTATTATTTGAATTATTATTTTTATTATTCTCTTCCAAATCAACTTCCTCCTATCGTTCCATAACAGATTTCAGTATATAAGAAAAACCGTAAATGTGCAATTCCATTTTCATGTATTTTTTGTGAAGTTATATTATGGAATTTGGGATTTCCGCTTTCATAATTTTCGTTTTTTATTTATGAAAATGCATAAGCTTCACTTTTTTATTAATTAATTTAACTTTCCTTTGCTGCAAACATTTACATATTAATAATTTCTTGCTAAAATGAATTGGTTAAAACACACCTATTATGATAAAACTTATTATTGTAACTGCGAAAGGCAATTATAAACAGATATACTTTATGTTAAGGAGAAAATAATGCGAAAAGGGTTTGATAATCAGAAATATTTAGATATGCAATCTTCTCATATCCGTGAACGAATTGCAGAATTTGGAAACAAATTATATTTGGAATTTGGAGGAAAGCTTTTTGATGACTTTCATGCTTCCAGAGTACTCCCGGGGTTCGAACCGGATTCCAAACTCCAAATGTTACTTCAATTAAAGGACCAGGCTGAAATAGTCATTGTTATCAGTGCAGAGGACATTGAAGAAAATAAAGTCCGTGGAGATTATGGCATTACCTACGATATGGATGTATTACGTCTAATCGATGCATTTTCCAGTGTAGGCTTAATGGTTGGAAGTGTATGTCTTACTAAATTTGCCAATCAGGCCGGAGCAGAATTGTTTGAAAAGAAATTAAAAGAATTAGGAATCCGCTCTTACCGACACTACAAGATTCCGGGATATCCGGGAGATATCAAAAAGATTGTAAGTGATGAAGGCTATGGAAAAAATGATTATATCGAAACCAGCAGACCATTGGTGGTTATTACCGCACCGGGTCCCGGTAGCGGAAAAATGGCAACCTGCCTTTCCCAGTTATATCACGAACACAAACGGGGCGTGCAGGCAGGATACGCAAAATTCGAGACATTTCCAATCTGGAATATACCCTTAAAGCATCCTGTGAATCTTGCTTATGAGGCAGCAACTGCAGATTTAAATGATGTAAATATGATTGACCCATTTCATTTAGATGCTTATGGAAAAACAACAGTAAACTACAACAGAGATATTGAAATCTTCCCTGTTGTAAATGCAATGTTTGAATTAATCTATGGAAAAAGCCCATACAAATCTCCAACAGATATGGGTGTCAATATGGCAGGAAACTGCATCTGTGATGATGATGCCTGCTCTGATGCTTCCCGTCAGGAAATTATCAGAAGATATTACAAGTGTCTCTGCGACCGTAAACGTTATGGCACTACAAAGGATGACGTATACAAATTAGAGATTCTTATGAAACAGGCCGGCATTACCTTAGAAGACCGGGCCGTAGCAAAAGCAGCACTTAACAGAGAAGCTAACAGCAACGGACAGCCAACGGCAGCAATTGAACTCCCTGACGGCCGTATTATTACCGGAGAAAACGGAGAGCTTTTAGGGGCCTCTGCCGCAGCCTTATTAAATGCAATTAAGGTATTGGCAAATATTGACCATGATGTGAAGTTAGTTTCTTCAGAATCCATTGCCCCAATCCAGAGATTAAAGACAGAGTACCTAGGAAGTAAAAATCCAAGGCTTCATACCGATGAAATTCTAATCGCCCTGTCATCCTCTGCAGCCACAGACAAAACCTCTGCCTTGGCATTAGAACAATTAAACAAGCTTCGAGGCTGCGAAGCACATTCCTCCGTACTGCTGTCATCCGTTGATGAACAGGTATTTAAAAAGCTGGGACTTCATTTAACCAGCGAGCCTAAATACGAAGAAACCGACCGTTTTTATCATAAAAACTAAAACAATAAAATCCCATATAACCTCAATGATTTACATTAGGTTATATGGGATTTTTATACGAGGTTTTTCTTTTAACTAAAATGTATCAGCCTCTTTTATAATCAACTTATAGTTATTGTAATAAGTAACAGAATCTACCCGGTTGGTATTATTTTTAATTACAATGGCAATACAATCATTTTTTCTTGCTCTGTAATAATAATATGTAGTGGTTCCCTTCTTTCCATCATTATCCACTAATGTCATAAAATTATCAAACTGATAAGTACTGCTTAATGTGTCATAAACTTTCTTTTCACCCATACCAACCTGAATACCATACATGGTATATTTGTTGGACTCAATATGAACACCTACACGTTTATTATCAATATATACAACACCGATATCCTCATTAGAACGTATTGTCATTTCTCCTCCGGAATATTGAATCATATTACGGGCCCAGGTTGTATTATCTGTAAATGTAATCCCAAGATCCTTTTCTAATTCCATCTCCGGTTTACTTAATATCTTAGTTACATCTGTTCCTTCAGGCATTAATTTTGAGACAATGGCTTTTCCTAATATTATCAACAATCCACCCACAATCAGAAAAACTATAATTTTCATTATACCATCCATAATATGATTTTTTTTCTTCTCAGGTACATATGTGCTTTTTATTGACTTTGTAGTTGAGTAGGGTTCATCCAGATCCATATTCTTTGGATTATCCCATGGATTATCCGTTAGTTGTCTGTCTTCCAATCCGGTTGCACCTGTGGATTTTTTATCATCTTTTAATTGTAAAGCCATATTACTTCCTCCTTTTTCAATTAAAACCTGTTTTTATGGAACAGACACAATATTACTGTGCAAAGGTTGTTTCTCTGATCACTTTACGTACCGGAAGAACAAAGGTTGGAGAAACCGACAATTCGTCAATACCCATCTTAATAAATGTCTCTGTCAATGTGGTATCTGCTCCAAGTTCTCCACATATTCCAACCCATGCGCCGCCTTTATGTCCATTATCAATAACCATCTGAATCATACGAAGCACTGCCGGATGATGTGAATCATATATATTATCAAGCTTAGGATTCTGCCTGTCAATAGCTAAGGTATACTGTGTCAGGTCATTGGTTCCTATACTGAAGAAATCCACTTCCTCCGCCAACAAATCACTAATCATAACTGCAGCAGGAGTCTCTATCATAATACCAAGCTCTACATCTCCATATCGGATTCCTTTTTCATCTAACTCAGCCCTTACCTCTTCACAGATTTTTTTAATATCCTGAACTTCCTTTACGGAAATAATCATAGGAAACATAATAGAAATTGTTCCAAAAGCAGAAGCTCTGTATAATGCCCTAAGCTGTGTTTTGAAAATCTCCACCCGGTCTAAACAAATTCTAATGGCACGGTAACCCATGGCAGGATTATCCTCATGCTCCATATTAAAGTAATCTACCTGCTTGTCAGCTCCAATATCAAGGGTTCGGATTACCACCTTCTTACCTGCCATATTCTGGGCAACGGTTTTATATACCTGGAACTGCTCTTCCTCTGTGGGGTAGTCATTTTTTTCCAGATAAAGAAACTCACTTCTAAACAATCCAATTCCGGCAGCATCATTGGCAAGTACATTTGCCACATCTGCCACACTACCAATATTGGCATACAAATGGATATGTTTACCATCCTTTGTTTCATCCGGTTGTCCCTTTAATTGCTGCAAGAGTCTGGCTGCTTCTTCCTCTTTCTTCTTCTCTTCCAAATATTTTTCCAGAGTAGCAACATCAGGGTCTACAATAAAAATACCATTCTTGCCATCAACAATAGCATTCTTTCCATTCCATTCTTCTTTAATATCTACACCAATAAGAGCCGGAATGTTCATGGTTCTGGCTAATATGGCTGTATGGGAATTAGAGGAGCCAAGTCTTGTTACAAATGCAAGAAGTTTGCTTTTATCCATCTGGACAGTCTCACTTGGTGCCAAATCTTCTGCCACAAC
This sequence comes from Lachnospiraceae bacterium, assembly GCA_051880415.1. Lineage (GTDB taxonomy): Bacteria > Bacillota > Clostridia > Lachnospirales > Lachnospiraceae > CAG-590. The sequence goes on from JBJENX010000069.1 coordinate 31,381, forward strand.
AATTACAGGCTCATCACCAATTCCTTCACCCTGTCCGTTACCCTGTAACACCTCAATCACTCTCTCTGAAATATCTTTCACATCTGCCGCTCTTGCCTTAAAATACTCATCATCCATCTGGGCAAACATGACAGAAAAATTATCTCCCGTAGTTGCAACTGCAAATTCAGCATTTACTTCTTCATTACGGATAATATTATATACCGAATCATTATAGTCTTCATCTTCTAACATCATTGCATGAACTTCAAATATCATGGCATTATCTTCGCCAACCTCTGCCACAGCCTTATCATGTAATGCCCCAAGTTGTTCAATGGCGGCTTCCTTTGCTGCCTCATAACGGGCAATCTCAGACTCTGTATCATCTATTTTCTCACGTTTAACCTGCTGCTGATTCTTTGAATAAAATAATATCTTACCAACGGCAGTACCTCTGAATATTGATTTTCCTACAAATTGTTCCATGGAAAAAGCCTCCTTGTCGTCTAATAATCATACCAATCTGCATCAGTCAAAATGATTTAAAAATAAGGCTGCAACACAATATGTGTAACAGCCTATATTGTCATTGTAATTACAAAAATATTATAAATTTGCTTTCATAAATTCTTCCATCTTTGCAATTGCTGCATCCTCATCATCGCCCTCTGCCTTTATAACAACCTCTGCGCCATTCTTAACACCAAGGCTCATAACCGCCATAAGCTTTGTTACTTCCGCACTTTTTCCATTTGCTTCTAATGTAATCTTTGAAGAAAATGCCTTCGCCTCTTTGGCAAGCATTCCTGCCGGTCTTGCATGGATTCCAATCTCATCTGTTATAACATACTTAAATTCTTTCATTTTTTGTTACCTCACTTTCACATTATATTATCAGTAAATAGTACCTTCACTCAGTTATCTTCCCCAAAATACGTGTAATAATTATATCAAACAGGAAAACATAAGTCAACGAAACCTATTCATCCCTCTCTGCTGTTGTTACTCTCTCAATATGAATCGCCAGATATCCAATCTCTTCCTCACTTAACGGAAGCTTAAGCTCCCTGCCTAACTGGTCGCAAACCGTCTGTGCAATTTGAAATGACTTAGGAAATTTAAGTTCCATATAATCATTCATACTCACCTTCAGTTCTTCTCCCTTTTGTACCCTAAGGACCATGTACCGGATATGATTCATTAAACGGTTATAGGATAAAGACAAAACATCTATTTTCTTTCCTGCCTCCTGTTCCACCATGGAAATACAGGTTCTTACTGCCTGTGCCATCTGCATCGCCTGGGAAACATTTTCATCCTCTAAAGCAGAATGAATATGAAGGGCAATATATCCTATCTCATGTTCATCAATTTGAATCCCTAAACGCTCCTTTAGAATATCTTCAATACACTGTGCCACCTTATATTCTGCATGAAAAAGAATACGAATATCTGCCGTAAGGGGATTGGGAATCTGTTCCTGATTCTTAATTCGTTTTACGGCAAACTCAATATGGTCTGCCATGGGAAATAACATATTACGGTCAATCTTTCCTAATGATTTTTCCGCCTGGTTTAACACCTCATTGGCGATTTCTAAACAGATTGGGGATATGGACTTTGCAATTTTACCTGCATCTCCTCTTTCCGTTGATTTCTGTAATGAATATACAGTATCCTCAGGTCTTGTTTCCATGCGTTCATTTACTTTCTTTCCGAATCCAACACCTTTTCCCATAATGAGATATTCCTTATGGCTATCTCCATGAATGGCAATGACTGTATTATGATTCAATACTTTCTCAACTCGGTACATCCTTATCCCCCCGTTATTATTTTATTCATAAATATCTACTGCGAATAACTCCTCGCCTGCATTCACGTCACCGGTTTTTAATACTCTAACCTTCTGGTTGTCTTCCATCTCAGAACAGATGACCGGCGACATGATAGAAGGTGCATTTTCCTTTAGGAAGTCCAAATCGAGTTTAAGCATTGGTTCTCCTTTTTTCACCTTCTGTCCATTCTCCACTAAAACCTCAAAGCCCTTTCCTTCTAATTTCACCGTATCAATACCAACATGAATTAGGAGGCTTATTCCCGTATCTGTAAGGAATCCAATGGCGTGATTGGTATCAAATACAAATGCCACCTCACCGTCTTCCGGTGCTCTTACGATATTATCTACAGGAGTAACTGCCGCACCATCACCTAACATTTTATTAGAAAATACCTCGTCAGGTGTTTCTGTAAGCTCTGCTGCACTTCCGGTAATTGGACTTGAAATGGTAACGGTCTTTACTACCTTTGCATCTGTCTTCATATCGGTCCTTGTCTCTACATCAGCCTCCGTATTCTCTGCATCACCGGCAATATATTCCTCATCAGGAGCCTTTTCCAGATAATCCTCTAAGTTTGACTTAATCACGGTAACACGAGGACCATAAATAATCTGTACACCGTTTCCTTTATGAACAACACCGGATGCTCCCGTTGCCTTTAAAGTTCCGTCATTAACAAGCTCCGGTTTATACACTGTACAACGTAATCTTGTGGCACAACAGTCTACATCGGAGATATTTTTCTTACCGCCCAATCCCTGACAGATAGACTTTGAAAGGGCATCTTCATCATTTAAATTCTCACTGTCCTCTGCGGCACCCTTCTTCTTTGCATCCACATCACTTCTACGGTATAATTTTACCTCTTCATCATCATCTCCACGACCCGGAGTCTTTAAATTCAGTTTCTTAATTAGGAAGCTGAATAAGAAATAATAAACTACAAAATATCCAACACCTACAATTACAATCCAAATCCAGTTTGTCTTTTCATTACCTTGAAGAATACCAAACAGGAACATATCAATGAGACCACCGGAGAAGGTCATTCCAACACCAACCTCAAAAACATGCATTAACATATAAGCAAGACCTGCAAATACGCAATGGATTCCATATAACAATGGTGCTACAAATAAGAATGTAAACTCAAGGGGCTCTGTAATACCGGTAAGCATAGAGGTTAGTGCTGCAGAAAGCAACAGACCTCCAACTTCCTTTCTCTTTTCCGGCTTTGCGGTTTTATACATAGCAAGGGCTGCTCCCGGAAGACCAAAAATCATTAACGGGAACTTACCGGACATAAATCTGGTTGCAGATACGGCAAACTTGTCAACTGTAGGATCTGCTAATTGTGCAAAGAAAATATTCTGTGCACCTTCAATTAACTGTCCCCCAACTTCTAATGTACCACCAACTGCTGTCTGCCAGAATGGAAGATAGAATACATGATGTAAACCAAAAGGAATTAACAATCTCTCCATTAATCCGTATACCCAGGTTCCTGCGTAACCGGAATTCAATACAACATCACCAACTGCGTAAATACCATTCTGAATTACCGGCCAGATAAAATACATCAGGATTCCGACCGCAGTATATACCAATGCAGAAATAATCGGTACAAATCTGGTACCACCAAAGAAGGATAATACCTGTGGCAGTTCAATCTTATAAAATTTATTATGCAGTGCCGCAACACCAAGTCCTACAAGAATACCACCAAATACACCCATTTGTAAGGATGTGATACCGCAAACCGAAGTGGTTGCACCATTTAACATCTGCTCTGTCCCACCATTAATGTCAATCATGGCACCAATAGAAGCATGCATAATAAAGAAGGCAATGGCCGATGCCAAAGCTGCAACTTCCTTTTCCTTCTTTGCCATACCTATGGCAACACCCATGGCAAAAATAATCGGCAAATTAGCAAATACAATATTACCTGCATCACTCATTACAAGAAAGATTGCATGTAAAATGGTTCCCTCTCCCATAATATTTGTTAAACCATAAGTTTCTAACATTGTCTGGTTCGTAAAGGAACCACCAAATCCCAGCAAAAGTCCTGCTACGGGAAGAATTGCGATTGGAAGCATAAATGATCTTCCTACTCGCTGAAGTACGCCAAAAATCTTGTCTTTCATACGCCTCTCTCCTTTTCTTAATAGATATTAGTTTCTGCCAGGATATTATGTGTTATTCAATAAAACCCAAAAAGAATCTTATAATAAGTATAAAAAAAGGGCATCAACACACATAAATATCCAAAAATATTCATGTACAGTTAATGCCTCATTCATTCGTATAAGTAACATACCGTATCACTAAGCAAAGTATATCACATATATGTAAAATCTGTCAAGTAAATCTTATTTTATGAAAATAAAATAAAAGAATGACGGAATTTCTTCCATAATCACGAATTATTATTGTTATTATTATTGTTGTTATTGTTATTGCTGGAGCCTCCCCCACTACCGGAGCCGTTTCTATGAGGCACACGAATTTGAAACCGGTCAGCAGTCATCTCAATAAAATCAAATTCCTTTCCTGTTAAATCAATATGCATCATCTCCAATGTCACATCCTCGCTATTTGAAAAGAAAAGATTATCCGGTGTAGCAGTAACCTTATTAGTTGGATCTTCCAATAGAAAATTACATATTTTCTCTATGATGTTTTCTCCCGGCACCTGTACATACTCTGCCATTTTACCGGCCTTACTTAATATTGCCACTTCCCGATAAGTTTCCGGACGTCCATTTACCATATTTTTTTCTCCTTTCCCTACAGCAAATAATAAAATTCTATATTCTGAAAAGGCAGATTTACTGCCTGTATATGATAATAGGCATTATTTTTATGTTTCACATAATGATAATCCCTTAATGCAGAGGTTGTAAAAAACAGATTGTTAGGCTTGTCCTTACTCATTGTCTCCCTATACATTGCCAACAGCTTTGACAAATCAAAGCAATAACAATCCTCTCTGTCCGATGGATAGGATGCCAGTATATTCCGGAATACCTGGTGAGTCATAATATGTGCCTGCTTTTCCCTTCCTTCATCTCCATATACAATGGTATCACCACTTAACAGCATAATATACAGGGTATTGCTGGCAGGATACTCACATACATCATCAAATACCTCTTTTTTAACATATAGCTTAATGTCTGTTTCCCTATTGATATACAGGATATCCCTGTCAATTTTTAATATCTGGGACTCCAGATGATATTCCTCCTGATCTACCTTTAAGGTAAATATATCAGGACTGTATATATTGGTGAGTTTTTCATCCTTTTCAATAATTTCCCGTAATGTAGGCATGGACAAATCGATATTCCTTGTATTCTTCGGATAAAACTCCTTTGCCTCTAAAGGATGCATTTTGGAAGCATAGTTGTATAATACTTCTTCCGGCTGTTCAGGGAGGGGATAATCCGCCGGGTTATCCATATATATTTTCTTTTGCAGCTTACAGGTATAGGATTTATCAATATCATAAAAATTTTTCACAAATGGACAACCGGTTTTACAGTAACCAATATAAGAACATTCCACACATTCTCTATTTAACTTTTTCTTCCCATGGGCAAGAAATATTTGATCTGCCCCCCGTGCAAGAATGGAATGAACCTCATCACGGAAAATATTACCATAGTAAAATTCCTTATGCCCCTGTCCTCTGACACAGGAATATATATCTCCATTTCGTTCCAATAAGAAAAACTTCTCTCCACAGTTGTCACAATTGGTACAATAATCCGGTGTAAATTCTGCAAACCATGCATGGTTTACCCCTTCATCCAAATCCGTATCATCAAAGGCTTTATGCATACGATTATAAAAATCTACCTGTTCCTCTTCATTCAGTGGTGTAAGCAGATCATTTTCCCCTGCAAAACCAATCATAAAATTAAAATCATTCATGTCCAGACAGGTGTTCCGGGAGAGATAACGGATATCTTCTATCATTTCATCTATTCTGTCATAATGCTCTTTAAAAATGGTAGCTGAAACCTTCTTCCGATTGGGTAAATCCTGCAACAGAGCAACATTTTGTAATATTTTAGTTAGTGTCTGTCTTCCATCCTTTGTAATCCTGTATTCTTTATGTAAAGAAAAGGGAAGATCCAGGCTTCCACTTACGGAAACCCGGTACTCCTTTATGGTATCTATATGACGATCCAAACCATACAAATTGGTTTTGATATGGGGCATTCCAACTTTAAATCCATTTCTGGAGAGCATTTTTCCATTGTCATAATAGTATTTAGATATGTATGACACAACATCCCTAAAATCTTCTTTTGAAAGACAGGTCACCTCTCCTCCATGCAAAGATATATGAAAAGGAACCACCCCTGCAGCTTTAAATTTTTTTACTGCATAATCCAGTGTTTCCACACATTTCTTTTCGCTTCCCGAATCAACCGTATCCTCCTTAAGATAACAATATTTACACTGCATATTGCAATTCATGGTAGGCACATACAATAAATGAATAAATTTTAATTCCTCTGTTTCCAAATCATTTCATCCTTTCCTCTACATTCCACCATGGTGGTTTTGGTCTCCCGAACATCTCCTATTGATTCCTCTCATAGTAAGAGATAACTGTAGGGCTTTCCTTAAAGGACCTTTCATCCACCATTACACCCTGTGGAAGGGCAATGGCATACAGACTGTTACACCGTCGGAAGGCGGAGCTTCCGATAGATGTAACAGTGGACGGCACACGAACCGAAGACAGGCTGCTACATCCATAAAATGCATGGCCTGCAATTCTGGTTACTCCATAGGGAATATCAATGGTTTGCAGGGAAGAACATCCTTCAAAGGTGTTCCCCTTAATTTCCGTAATATTAGAAGACAGCTTTATAATCTGCAGTCCTTTACAATTGAGAAAACATTCGCCATGAATTTCCACCACACTATCCGGCACTTCCACATATCCAAGGGAAGTACATCCCTCAAAGGTATTTCCCCGTAATTCCGAAACACCATCGGGAATATTAATACTTACCAATTTTCTGCAATTTTTAAATGCTTCCCCGCCGATTCTTACAATTGTATCCGGTAATTCCACAGATTTTAAAAAAGGATCGCCCTTAAATGCACCTTCATCAATTGATACAACAGGTTTTCCATTGTATTGGTCCGGAATAACTGCTTTCCCGTCAGAGGATAAGCCCTGATTATAATCCTGCACCATATAACCGTCTTCCACAGCTATATAGCTGACACGGGGAACCATGTAATATCCGGCAATCCCAATCAAGCCAAGAACCAAAACAGCTCCTGCTGCAATACTGATTCCCATAAAAATCCGCTCCTGTTTCGGGGATGCCACACCATTTAAACGGGCTGCTCCACCGTAAGAATATGTAGGATTATCCCGATATTCACTATCCTGACGAGCACCGGGATTTTCACATACCAGATGAAGGATATCCCTGATTTTTTTATCCGGGTTCTTTTTTGCCAGAAGCATCACATAATGAACCACGGGATTCATACTGCCAATCAGCTTTCCCATAGAAAATTCCAGATTCGCACCATCCAGTGCTTTCACAATATAAATTACAACAATAAATATAATCATATTGGAGGGAGAGGTCAGTATCTTCACTCCATATTTCAATATGCACACCAAACCTGCCACCACCAATAACAAAAGAAGTGCCATGCGAATAAGTTTCATAAAAAATACAGGTTTTGCCTTTGGACATTTCGCCTTACCATACCGGGCTTCGTAGTTGTCCAGTTCTTCTTCCACAATGGTTTTTAATAATGCATCCTCACTCATATATGCGTAGTTCATCCCATACCCCCATTTTTAAAATTTATTTTGTTATAGCACCTTTCATTTCCCCGTACAATAGAATACAGAAAAAATTACGAAAGATTTACCCTTCATTTACACAGCATTTACACCTTCTCTTTTACATGCAAAAACATGCAAAACAAATCCCCTCTTTACTTGACAAAACCCTAAATTCCTTTATTATATTTATTAAGTGTATCTATCTCTGACAGACGCATTTTACATCATTATTTTTTGAAAAAGAAACTACAAACTTGGAAAGGAACTACAACTATGAAGACACCATTTGTTACAAAAGAACAGGTTGACGAGATGTGCAAATTATATCCGACTCCGTTCCATCTTTACGACGAAAAAGGAATTCGTGAAAATGCAAGGAGATTACATCAGGCATTTTCCTGGAATAAGGGATACAAGGAGTTCTTTGCTGTGAAAGCAACCCCAAACCCTACGATTTTAAAGATATTAAAGGAAGAAGGATGTGGAACAGACTGTTCTTCTTACACAGAATTATTAATGTCTGAAAAGTGTGGCTTTGACGGAAAAAATATTATGTTTTCTTCCAATGACACACCTGCAGAAGAATTTGTCTTAGCAGCAAAGCTTGGCGCCACTATTAATCTGGATGATATAACACATATTGATTTTCTAAAGGAAGCAATCGGTACATTCCCTAAGCGAATGAGCTGCCGTTATAATCCCGGAGGAAAATTTGCCATTGCAACTACCATTATGGATAATCCGGGAGATGCAAAATATGGTCTTACCCGTCCACAGATGACAGAGGCATACAAGAGATTAATGGAATTAGGTGTAGAAGAATTCGGTATGCATTCCTTTTTAGCAAGCAATACCGTTACCAATGAATATTACCCTACATTAGCAAAAATACTGTTTCAGACAGCCGTTGAATTAAAGGAAGAAACCGGTGCCCATATTACCTTTATTAACTTATCCGGTGGTGTCGGCATCCCATATACCCCTGACAAGGAACCCAACGATATTCTTGCCATCGGAGAAGGTGTCCGTAAAGCATATGAAGAGATTCTTGTTCCTGCCGGAATGGGAGATGTTGCTATATATACAGAGCTGGGACGTTTCATGCTTGCTCCATATGGCCACTTAATCACAAAGGCAATTCATGAAAAGCATACACATAAGGAATACATTGGTGTAGATGCCTGTGCCGTTAACTTAATGAGACCTGCCATGTATGGTGCTTATCATCATATTACAGTTTTGGGAAAAGAGAATGAGCCATGTGACCATACCTATGATATTACAGGTTCTTTATGTGAAAACAATGATAAATTCGCAATCGACCGTCAGTTACCGAAAATTGATATTGGCGATATACTGGCAATTCATGATACCGGTGCCCACGGTTTTGCCATGGGATATAATTATAACGGCAAATTAAAGTCTTCCGAAATTCTCCTTAGAGAAGACGGTAGCACAAAAATGATACGTCGTGCAGAAACCCCGGAAGATTATTTTGCTACTTTAGATGATTTTTGGGATGTTGAACTATAATATTTGTAATTATGTGATCTTTTTCTAATTCAAAGAAAGGAATATATATGGAAAAGAGAAAAATTAAAATGCCGAAAAGATTAAAGCTGATGATTTTCAAAAACTTTATCCATGTGCCCCGGTTATTTACAACCATGTTATATTATAACGAAAATAATAAAATAAGCGAGGAAAAGAAATACAAATTCATCAGAGAACTGGGTGCAAGAGGCTGCCCGGCAGGTAATATAGAAATACATGGATATGGATTTGACAATCTTCCAAAGGAAAGCTACATTATGTATCCAAACCATCAGGGTTTGTTTGACGTATTAGGACTTGTGGCCGTTGATCCGGATCCTTTTGGGGTGGTAATCAAAAAAGAAACAGAAAACATATACGGCTTACGACATCTTGTAAATATTTTAGGCGGTCTTTACATGGACCGTAAAGACCCTAAGCAGGGGCTTAAAATAATAAATGAAGTTGCCGAACAGGTGAAAGCAGGACGAAACTTTTTAATATTCCCTGAAGGAACCCGGTCAAAAAACGGAAATGTTCCCGGAGAATTTAAAAACGGAAGCTTCAAAGCTGCAACCAAAGCAAAATGTCCAATTGTTCCAATTGCCATTATTGATTCTTATTTACCTTTTGACCAGCCAAATACACATAAGATGGATGTACAGCTTCATGCATTGCCTGCAATACCATATGAGGAATATAAAGGAATGAAAACCGCTGATATAGCCGAAATGGTAAGAAACAGAATTATTGAAGCAATCGAAGCAAACAAAAATAATTTTAACAATATGTAAAAAGGTCTGTCAGTAATGATATGTATCCGAAAACGGATACATATCAAAGACAGACCTTTTTATATTATCATCATATTATAACAAGCAAAAAGGACAGCCATCCGATCGACTGCCCTTTTCTGGAGAAGGTATTTTTTTGTTACTTATGGGGTGTAGCAAAAAAACTATATAATGTATTGGGGGGGTTACAAGTATTATTATACTTATTTTGGTTCAAAAGTGTTCACAAACAATTTATTTTTTTTTAAATTCTTTTGTGCATATCGACAATTCCTATTGGCAAAATCCACCAAAACCATCCGGATTTTGTTTAATATGTTCAAAAAAATCCGGCTTTGCTGACAATTTTACCAACAAAGCCGGATTCTTACATATTATTCACCTGTAAAAAAAGGTACATATTCTTCATTTTGACTAAATAAGGCTTCAAACTCATTTCTGTCAATCCGCTCTTTCTCTAACAGAAGCTGTGCACATTTATGAAGAATATTCACATTCTCCTCAAGAAGCCTTCTTGCCTCTACATAACACTCATCTATTATCTGTTTTACTTCTTTGTCAACCAGTGCTGCAGTCTGTTCGCTTAACATCTTTCTGTGTCCGATATCACGACCTACAAAGGTTTCTTCCTCGTTATCCGTTTCATAGTTAACAAGTCCAAGATCCTTTGACATACCATATTTCACTACCATAGCTCTTGCAGCAGAAGTAGCCTGTTTAATATCCTGGGAAGCTCCTGCTGAGATATCATCCATAATCATCTCCTCCGCAATACGACCTCCAAGACATACCTTTATATCATTTAACATCTTACCCTTCGTAACATGTACGTTATCATTTTCAGGAAGTGGCATTGTATAACCGGCTGCTCCCTGTCCTGTTGGAATAATAGATACTGTGTATACAGGACCAACCCCCTCCAGAACATGGAATAAAATTGCATGCCCGGCTTCGTGATACGCAGTAATCTTCAAATCCGCTTTTGGAATTACCCGTGACTTACGTTCCGTTCCAATTCCAACCTTAATAAAGGCTTTGTCAATATCCTCTTTTACTATAAATTTACGATTATCTTTTGCTGCATAAATTGCAGACTCATTCATTAGGTTCTCAAGATCTGCACCGGAAAATCCTGCAGTTGTTCTTGCAATCTCAGGAAGATCCACATTCTCACTTAAAGGCTTATTCTTTGTATGAACCTTCAAAATATCCTCTCTACCCTTTACATCCGGTTTACCCACATTTATCTTACGGTCAAAACGTCCGGGACGTAATATGGCAGGATCTAAAATATCAACACGGTTTGTAGCCGCCATAACGATAATTCCTTCATTTACCGAAAAACCATCCATCTCAACAAGCATCTGGTTTAAGGTCTGCTCTCTTTCATCATGTCCGCCACCAAGACCGGAACCACGACGACGTGCCACTGCATCAATTTCATCAATAAAAACAATACAAGGAGAATTTTTCTTTGCTTCTGCAAACAAATCTCTTACACGGGAAGCACCAACACCAACAAACATTTCAACAAAATCAGAACCTGAAATTGTAAAAAACGGAACATGTGCCTCGCCGGCCACAGCCTTTGCAAGCAATGTTTTACCCGTTCCGGGAGGTCCCACAAGCAATATGCCTTTGGGGATTCTGGCACCTAATTCGATATACTTACCGGGACTTTTCAAAAAGTCAACAACCTCTGCCAAATCCTCTTTCTCTTCGGTAAGACCCGCTACATCTGCAAAGGTAATGGTATTATCCTTATCAGATGTCATTTTTGCCCTGCTCTTTCCAAAATTCATCATGGCTCCTCCGCCACTTCCTGAACCCTGCATACCGGCAAATAAAACAAAAAGAATCACAACAATAACCAATCCAAACATATATGGTAAGATTTTCTCCAGAAAACTTGGTCTTACCACATCATTCATTTCAAAAACAATATCAGCATCCTGATTTTTTATTAATTTCTGATATACACTTTGGAATTCATTTACATCCGACACATAAAATCTGATTACCGAACGGTCCTTCATTGTCAGTGTTACCATACCCGTTGGTACCTCAGCATTTTGCTGTACAATTATAGAAGAAACATTGTTTTCTTCCATGTCCTGTGTGAAATTTTCCATGGTATAAGCTACATTTACATTTTGATTTGTTCCCTGAATCAAAGAAATTACTCCCACAATCAAGAGGAATAATAAAAGATAGGAAAACATACTCCGCTTCATATTCTTGTTCATATTATGCTCCTTTTTATATGTCTTAATTTATTACACCAATATATGGAAGATTGCGGTACTTTTGTCCATGATCCAAACCATAACCAACCACAAACTTGTCCGGTATCTGAAAACCACAGTAATCTGTTTTTATATCCACAACTCTTCGATCCGGCTTATCCAGCAGTGTAATGATTTTTAAGCTTTGGGGATTCCTTGCCAACAACAGCTTCTTTAAGTGAAATAATGTATTTCCGGAATCTACAATATCCTCAACAATCAGCACATCTTTTCCAACAATATCATCATCCAACTCCTTCTTTATGGTAATCTTACCTGCCGAAACCATTCCGTCTCCATAGGAAGATACTGTCATAAAGTCCATCGTAACAGGAACTGTAATTCTTTTTGCCAGTTCACAGGCAAAAAAAACACTACCCTTTAATATAATAATCAGGTGAATTTCCTTTCCTGCATAATCCTCACTAATTTGTTTTGCCAATTCACAAATCCTGCTATCCACCTCTGCTTCAGATATCATTTCATTAATATGATCCATTTTCCTCTCCTTTGTAAAATGCAATCAGCACATGTTTTGTATTTTCCGTAACCTTATATTTCTCACATCTTCGATATCCAAATATACATAAAATCTCTTTTCCCAGTGCAAGAACAGGAATGGACTTCCTTATGTCTGTTGAGATTTTTTCATCTTTAAAATATCGGGACAACTTCTTTTGATTTCCATTTTCATTGATACAGATATAATCCATGGAATCCGAAGTACGTACACACAATTTATCCCTTATTGTATCACAATCAAAGTATTTCGTATAGTTATTTTTGGAATTTCTGAGAATATCATCTGTTATATCTTTTCCTTTTTTTACCAAATCCTCATACCTTTTACATTCCAACCTGATTTGACCTCCATTATTTAACGTAACCTTATACACAGCATCCTCTTTCCAAACCACGTCATCAATGTATGTTAAGATCTCACCGTCATGTTTTTCCTGTTGTAAGGATTTCCTTATTATTAGCTTTTCATACACCAAAATAGCCGTTACTCCATGAGGAAGCATAATTTTTTTACCACTTTGATTATCCAGAAGTTCATTTACCGACATAACATGCTCATGACTAATATCCTTTTTTCCATTACAAATTATTCCTAATAATTCATATATAATTTTATTTTTCAAAATATCATCTGTCTCCTGCAATTTTCCACGGTCAAGAATAATTTCCTCCCGGGAGACATTCACATATTTATCAATATAATCCCATACCTGCTTATCCATATACCCTTCATATTGGGCAACCTGCATCCCAAGCCTTGTAATATGGGTTACCACCTGTGCATTTATATCCTCCATGGCAGGAATTATAATATTTCGCAAAGCATTTCTGGAATAGTCCGTATCCCGGTTTGTAATATCTTCCTTCCATGAAATCAGACTGCTATTTAAATATTCCTCAATTTCCACTCGGGTAACGGACAATAAAGGTCTGATGATTTCCGGCTTATCTTCCCGTTTTGATACAGGACGCATTCCCGTAAGCCCCTTTAAATCAGTCCCTCTGATTATATGAAACAATATTGTTTCCGCCTGATCGTTCAAATGGTGGGCAACTGCTATTTTATTTGCCGAAACCGACCTTGCAACCTCATCAAAACATTGATATCTGTAGTCCCGTCCCATTTCCTCTTCTGACTTTCCCTGTTCCTTTGCCATCAAAGGAATATCAGCACAGTACAAATAAAAAGGCAAGCCAAGGTCATGGCATAATGCCTTAACAAAATCAGCATCCTCTGAAGCTTCCTTTCGTATTCCATGGTGAATATGCACCACATGCAATTTTACAGAAATATCCTTGGACAAAGAATGCAGTATATGTATCAAGGCAACAGAATCCGCTCCACCGGAAACACCAACTACCAAAACATCCCCATCTTCAATCATATTATTCTGTTTTATATAATTTTTTATCTTCCAAAGCATATAATCCTCTATTAACGGTCCCATAATGCAGCCACCAGAACCGTACTGTCATCCCTTAATCTTCCATTTTGCATTTTCTCAATATCATCTAAAATTGTCTGCGCCATTAATTGTACATTATTTGTATCCGTATGTGCAATCAAATCCGCCAAATAGTCTTCTTTATTTTCAAAAATAACCCCATCCATAATTCCATCACTAATCATTACAATCATATCCCCATGATATAGTTTTTGACTACATGTGTCAAATTCTACCTGTTCCATCAACCCTATTGGTAGAGATGTAGAGGATATACATTCAACCTTTTCTCCTCTTTTTATAAATGTAGTAGATGCCCCAAGCTTTATAAAATCGGCACAGCCATCATATAAATCTATAACCGTCAAATCCAATGTAGAACTTACACTTCCATCTGATAGAAAACTTACAAAGGAATTTAAGAGCCATATAGCAAGTTCCCTTTTAAAGCCCGCCATTAATAACCGTTCTAACAGCTCAACAACTTCCTCACTTTTCATATTTGCCATCTCTCCGGTTCCCATACCGTCGGATATCATCATAATTGCCTTTTTATTGTCTATTTTTGTAACAGAAAAATTATCACCACACAGGGTTTCCCCCTGACGATTCTTACGAAGGGCTCCTATGGTCATTATGTATTTCCCTTTTTCCACAAAGACAAAGGTGCTTTCCTTTTTTCCAACCATTTCATCTCCCCGTTTTACACAGACCATATCCTTAGACAGGATTTCACTTACAAGGGCTGCCATCATTTCCCCGGTAAAAGCTTCCTTTTTTTCCAAGGAACATGCCACATATGCCTCTATGCCTTCCTCCTCATTATTTACCAAAACCGCCCTGTTAACCATAATACCATGACGTCCCAATTGTTCTGTTATTCTGCTTTCAAACAGCTCCCATCGAAGAGTAGTTTCCTTTAGGTTTCCTGAAAAACCGGAAATAGTCTCTCCAATTTGTCCCAATTGCTTTACAAAGTCTCTTCTTAACTGGGTCAGACGATTGCTTTGGGATTCTACCGCATTTAACAAAGAAATTCCGTCTCCGCTTAAATATACGTTACTTAAATCCCCCGGTACCCTTATATCCAAATCTCTCTCATGGGTCATCAGCATTTTTTCCATTGCAACAAATGCCTGTCCAAATTCTTTAATTTTGCTTCTGGTAATTTCCTGAATTAATAAATCCCCGGAATAGGTCCTGCTTCCATCCTTTCCCTGAGAAACCTTACGCAGCAGTTTTTCCGGTGTAAACATAAATGAAAGTAATACAATTAATGCACTGATTAATATATTTTCTTCCAGAAATTTATTTTCATATAAGAATCCAAGCAGCAGATAGCCTGCGAAAAATCCAAGCATGACACCTGCCTTTCCCAGTTCCCGTAAAATAACAATTAATCCTGCCAGTAATATCATAACTGCCAGCCAGGCAATTTCACCTGTGCGGAAGGCAAGCACAAGGCCTACAACACTTCCTGTAGCCATTCCCACGCTGCTATCAAAACGATAAGAATGATAAAGGAGTAAATAAGCCCCTAATATAAACAAAACGTGTACAGGCTCTGTTATCATAGGACATCCCAATAAAAACAAAATCATAAGAGCAAAAACGCCTATAAATCTTTCGTTGGTTACAAATCGCCGGCAGGTCCCAACTTTTAACCCAATGAAGCCCTGCTCTAATACCAATGTACCACAGCTTGCTATGATTCCTTCCAAAAAACTATAGAATACACATTTGTCCTGTCTGGTAATGATATATTCAAAGGGCATGCTAAAAGCAAAAAGTATTACCCCTGCCGCAAGAGCCATTTGAAGATTATCAGAAAAAATCTGTTTTCTGTCGGTTTTTTTCAGCAATAGCAATAATACCCCCAGTGCCAATCCATATTTAATAAAGGATACATATGAACCATTACTGATAATACCCAGCAACATAATAACATATAAACTGAAGCTGCTTTGTTCCTGTACATATGCAGCCATAAAAAAAGGCACAACAAAAGGATACATTCCCAGCATCTGACAACGTGCCACAAAAAATGCCAGGATATGTATCCCTATCATTTTGAGTCGATATAGCATAATGTATTCCTCCCATATCTACAATTACCTACCAGAATCATTATTGATAGCTCGGTACATTATGCAATAATTTAGATAAAAAAGATTGTCGTATAGGGGAAGGGAGGTTCGCAAATTACGACCTTATTTATTACTGGGCTGTATCAAAATCTCGTCAGGATAAACAAGCCCCAGCCGTTCTCTGGCCACCTCTTCCATATACTTCTTTGTTTGCATATACTTCTCTAATTCTTCAAGATCCTTTGTTCGTTGCTCCTCTGAAGCAAGCTGCTCTTCCAAATTCGTCTTTTTTTCTTCTAATTCCGCACTTTGTTTTTTTAAATTGATAGAATATATCCCTACAACGATACAAAAGACAGCCACCACAAAAACAATAATATTGGAACCCTTTTCCTTTAACTTTCTCTTATTCGATTGTTTTTTTCCAGTCCGCCTTCTTGCCCTCAATCTTTTCACCTGTTTCTATAATATTTATCTTCCTTTAATAGCCATTTTAACTTCTAAAACTATATTTTTCAATGCTTTTCTAATAACTTCTAAAAGCTTACAAAAAGGAATCTTAACATAATTCTTTCCTTTGTTCCAAAATGGAAGCAGTTTTTTAATCACAAACAAAAACACTCTGCTTATTGTCAATGCATATAATATTACGCCTAAAACCATGCCAAGAAATGCATATCCCCGAAGTGCCCCCTGATTATAGCGAAATAAAGTCTGAAATACCAGAAAGGCAGTTATGATCCAATAAATTAAATCCTCCAAATCAACTGCCAGATTGGAGTGACGGATTAACAATCTGAATATCCTGAACAAATCATAAATAGCTGCTAATATCATGCCTAACAATAAGCATATTCCAAAAAGCTTTACCTCGTCATATATTAACCATGCCAAGAAATCACCTACTTAAACAAACGATCAAATAAACCATTTTCCCCTTTTAATCCCGGCTTCATATCAGAATAGGTAAATGAATCTACCCGTCCGTCTACTTCCACCTCGCCTTTATCCAAAGTAAGCTTTGTGACATTTAATTCCGTTCCTTTTATTAACAGCATCCCCTGTTCTGTTTCCAATAATATCTCATTTGGATCAAAGGAAATAACGGTAATCACTCCGGTTATGGTTCCATTTCCACGATTGTTTAATGTTATCCTGTGACCTCTGGTATTAACATTTCTAACATCTTCCATTCTCCACACTCCTGTCCATAATGTCAAGTTTTCACTCAACCTATCTTATGATATTACTATGACAGTTATGCAGATTGATGATTAATTTTATTATAAATACTTAAACATTTCTTTTGCGTCTTCTTTTTTAGTAGACTCCATAATCTGGGTTACTTCCACCTTAACGGTTTTATTTCCAAATTCAATTTCTATATTATCCCCAACCTTTACATCAGTTGATGCTTTTGCAACTTTCCCATTTATTGTAACTCTTCCTGCATCACAGGCGTCATTTGCTACCGTACGCCGTTTGATTAATCTTGACACCTTTAAGTACTTATCTAATCTCATTTTAATTCCTCCACAACGAAAAAGGCTGTTGCGATGCAACAGCCTCCGTAATCAATGTTTTTAATTACTTATTAACAGTATCCTTTAAAGCCTTACCAGCTTTGAATCTAGGAGCCTTTGAAGCAGCGATTGGCATTGGCTCGCCTGTTCTAGGATTTCTGCCTTCACGTGCAGATCTCTCAGCAACTTCGAATGTACCAAATCCAACTAACTGGATCTTCTCTCCCTTAGCTAACTCTTCAGCTACTACATCTGTGAAAGCCTTTAAAGCCTTCTCTGCATCCTTCTTTGATAATTCAGTCTTTTCAGCAATTGCTGCAACTAATTCTGTTTTGTTCATAGGAATAGTTCCTCCTCTTAAATATTATATAGTATTGCTTAACGCATAAACCTTGTCTTTGCGACAAGTCCTAGACATAGTTATACTTGTTTATCCCCTGTTTGTCAAGCTATTCCCTTTATTCAAAATGTTTTTGTACAAAATGGTAAAACATTCTACATATACGACAATTGAAATCTATACACTTTGCTATTTATTTCAGTAATTTTACACAATTTTTACCAAAATTATTTGTACAAATTGCATATCATTTTTTCTTTCCATTCTAGCCCTATTTCTTAAAAAAACCTTATTTTTCTTGGTTTTTCTTTATCTTTTTAATATATTACCGGAATTAGCTCTCCATTTGCTTACCCAGAAAGTTCGCCGCTATAATTGCAGCCTTTCGCTCCGTCTCTGTCAAAGGATTTCTTTCGTCCTTATTTAAAATAATCACAGCACCAATTGCATCACCTTCGCAGATGATTGTTTGTACAATCTGTCCTTCATATACATCATCATTCTCTCCGGTAATTTTAATATATTTCTTCTCACCCTTCTTAGCCATAATTGCTTCACGATCATTAATGGCATCCTCTAACTCTTTATGAAGATGTTTTCCCAACAATTCTTTCTTAGGAATGCCTGCTACTGCGATAATCTGATCCCTGTCAGTCACACAAACAGGGCAATTCAATATCTGAGCTGTAGCATCAACATATTCCTGAGCAAATACACTTAGCTCTCCGATGGGAGAATACTTTTTTAATATGATTTCACCATCTTTACCGGTAAATATCTCAATAGGATCGCTTTCCCTTATCCTTAAATTTCTCCTAATTTCCTTTGGCACTACAATTCTTCCCAGCTCATCTATTCTTCTTACGATACCTGTTGCTTTCATTTTCCCTGTATTTCCTCCATTATTTTCTATATTATTTCGATTTGAAAGTTTCAAATCTTTGGATATGGAGTTAGTATGTGGCAAATGAAAAATAATATTCTAAAATGATTTTTTTTACCGAATTAACCGAATCTCATCAATTATCCAGCCCTCATCTTCCATATGATACTCATTATCACAATATGGACAATTCTTTTGTCTCACAGCATCAAAGCTGCCTCCACAGTTTGGACATACAACAGAGGTTATAGAAAATCCGGGAGGTTCCATAGCAGCCACATTCCGGCTTAATGTTACGTCAATACAATCTCCTGTTTTATGAACCGTTCCTTTACTTTCGCTATAATTAACCCACCAGGTTCGAATTGACAAATGCATAATAGTTCCTTCCATTTTTATCCCTTTCAGACAAATGGCATTGGTATAAGTCATCTCTAAAATATCGGAAAACCGTTTATCAAGCTGTCCGCCCCGGTAGCAGGCAAGCTGTTCCGGCCGACCTGCAAACACTACCATTCTTATTAGTGCAATAATCTGACCTTCAAATTTATCGTATGAAAAATTTGTATCATACTGTTTCATAGTTTCCGTAATTTTTTTCTTAGAACTGATCAATTTGAACAAAGACACATGTTTCATACCATCCTTGTCAAATAATACAGAAAAAAGCCCCCGGAAAGATGCAACAATTACTCCCAGAAATGCACCATAAAAGATGCTTACCAAAAAACATGCTGCCAGTTTGCCGGGCAAAAAACCATCCTTGCTAATGATAACTGCAATCATTTCCACCACAAACACAATAAACATAAAAAAAAGGATGGTTCTGGTCAAAATACCTGATTCTGTAGCGGAGGACTTAAATCTTAAAAAAAACAGATTCACTACTCTTGGAAATAGATCCGTAATCCGAAATCTTGTATTACAATACTGACATCCCTCTTCCAAGGCTGCTACCGGACTAATGGCACCACAATTGGGACAGGTGGTTGTGATATCGGCAAGCTGTTCTTCATTTGGTGTATGGACAATAATTGTGTACATTACCTGCTCTACTTCTCTTTCATAAACAGACCCTTTCCTATTATCAAACCGTATTTTCCGGTTAATGTTCTCATATACCATATCCGTGGTATACCATGGAGTTTTTCTTGAAAGTGTTGCCGTTCCAAAGCCACTGCCCTTTACCGGCATCACCTGATTTGACATTGTAAGCCCTTTTTCTTTCAAACGCTCCTTTTGCAGCTTCATAAAATATAATGTATCTCCGTCACAACAGGTTGGAACAACATTCTCCTGATACCAGGCATTATACTCTTTTGCAAACCGGTCATACATTCCCCGTTTTTCATCCCATACCGGTACAAATTTTTTAAATGCCTGATATGACGATAAATACTTTCCCAACAATTTACATCCTTTGCCAACAAAAATGAAACCAATACCCAAACATACCATATTAAAAAGCAAGGGAAACGGAGTGGTGATAAAGGATATCCCAATAAGGCCAGCTGCTGTCCATGCCAGTCCCTTATATAGTTCCTCCAGGTTCGGTTCTCTCACGTTCTCTCTTTCATTTGACTTTAATTGACCATAATCTCCCATAGTTATCCTCTTATAAAACTTTACTTCCGTTAGCTGTCAGCTTAAATCTCATTCCCAACAATTCTGCTGCCTGACGGCACATCATCATTCTCCCAAGAAATATTTCGAAATACTCATACATCGTACAGATTTCCTCATCAATCTGCAAATTTAAGGTAATCAGATGTTTTTTGGGATTTACCTTTACCGTAGCATTGGTTACCGCATAATTGACACGGTCATGTTTATCGAAGCTGGCTTTATCATTATTTCTCACCCTGTTTCTTCTTACATCTGTTTTATCTGCCAGAATCAGTGCGGCAGAGATTACATCGATTGCACCTCCCGTGGATTCATCATGATTTCCAATGGCAGAAGCAATCGTTACTCTGTCCTCTAACGGCATTCCCAGTCTTGTTAAAATGTTGTAAGTCAAAATGGCTCCATATTCCGCATGGTTATTCCGATTGATAAAATTTCCGATATCATGCATCGCTCCGGCAATCTGCACAAGCCCCACTTCATGCCGGGAATATCCCAGCTGGGAAAGAATATTTCCCGCCCGTTTTGCCACAATTACACAATGTCCCTCTGAATGATCTGTATATCCCAGCATTTCAAGATTATCATTGCTTTTCTTTAGAAATGCCTTTACCTCTTCATCACGTAACACATCTTTATAATCCAAAATTTATTCTCCTTATCATTATAAAATTTTTACAGCCTTTTAACCGCATCCATTGCAAGAGCAGACCGTTCACACTCATCTGCAGATAAGGTTATCTGCCAGCAATACGGACTTCCCTTCATATACTTTGCGGCATAGCTTAAACCATTTGTTCTCTCATCCAAAAATGGTTTATCAATCTGCTTTGGATCACCTAAAAGAATAATTTTTGTATCTTTACCGGCTCTTGTAATAATTCCTTTTACCTGATTTGGGGTCATATTCTGTGCCTCATCAATAATCAGATAGGTCTTTACAAGGGATCTGCCTCTGATATAATTGAGCGCTTCCGTCTGTATGAATCCCCTTGTGAAAACCTCTGAAATTTTATCAGACAGTTCTTCTTCGTTTTCATATCTGTTTTCTTCATCAGAATCAATAATCTGTTCCAGATTATCAATGATTGGACGCATAAGCGGTGCTATTTTTTCTTTTTCATCTCCTGGTAAGAACCCAATATCATCATCAAACTGTGCATTGGGTCTGCATACAATAATTCTTCTGTACTCATTGGTGGGATTGTTATACACCTTTTCAAGCCCCACTGCCAGCGAATAAAATGTTTTTGCAGTTCCAGCCATTCCCTGAATAATAACCAATGGTGCTTTCTCTGCATCTGTCATCAGTGCCTCCTGCATAAAATACTGACCCGCATTCCTTGGTGAAATCCCATAAGGTTTACTTTTTTTATAAGCTAACGGTACTACCTTTTTTCCTTCTACCCGGCCAAGCAGTGTCTTTTTAACTGCCGTATCGGATCTCAATATCAGAAACTCATTTTCGGTAAGGTCCGCAGGAATAACATTTCCCTTTTCATCTGTCTGATACACCTTCTTTTTGTCAATTCCTTTTTTCTTAAACTC
This sequence comes from Lachnospiraceae bacterium, assembly GCA_051880415.1. Classification (GTDB taxonomy): domain Bacteria; phylum Bacillota; class Clostridia; order Lachnospirales; family Lachnospiraceae; genus CAG-590. The sequence goes on from JBJENX010000069.1 coordinate 53,629, forward strand.
TTTTAACATATCATTAGGAATATACACCTCCGAACGCCCGGTGTAATCCGCATCATCTGCCTGAATCTGTTCCGTTGTATAATCCTCAGCATTTACCCCTATAATCTGAGCCTTCAAACGTAATATAAGATCCTTTGTCACTAGACAAACATAATTGCTTTTCTTTTCCTCGGCAAGCCCTTTACATACCTTTAATATCCGATTATCCGACTTGTCCTCCGGCAAGTCTTTCGGAAGTTCCACCTGTGTATAATTTTTTTCAATCCTTAAAATCCCTTCATTCTCCAATTGAACTCCGGTAAGAAGATTCCCCTCATTTCTGTATTTTTCAAGAAGTCGAACTGCAGCTCTTGCATTGACTCCCTTTTCTCCTTCTGCTTTCTTTAAGCAATCCAGTTCCTCTACAACCACCAGGGGAATAACCACTTCATTATCTTCAAAATTTTCAATTGCATCCGGTGACTGAATTAACACATTTGTGTCTATAATATATGTTTTTTTCATCGGCTCACTCCAATCGATTTTTATTTAAACTATCTTAATTATCCTATCATCCTATTCACAATTCCTCTATCACAGGGGCGTAAAATCATTGTAAAAGGAATGTAATATCTCTCCGGCGTGTGAATTTTTACAGGAAGCTTACGTTGTATTTACAAAAAATGGATAGCAGCATTTTAACGAGTTTGATAGAGTGAAGAAAATAATAGATAAATTTGAGGTGAAATATGTTACCGGTAATCATAAGAGATCATTCACCCATGGATGATTACAGAAAAATACAGTCACAAATAAAATACACAGTTCAATATGCTCCATATGCCAATACGGAAAAACCGAATTACAAGGAAAATCTGACTGACAATAAATCATACAAGGCTACTTACAAGTTTATGATAATACTTCTTATTTTGACAGGCATAGGAACGGTTGCCTCTATCGTAGTTGGAACCATATTTTCTTATGGTCTTATTTCAGATATTGAAAGAAAAATTTTGGCATTCATGGTTTTCTTTACCTGTGCAGTTTTTGGTATTGCTCTTTTAATAGGTGGAATAGGCTCTCTTATTGAATTATTTGCAGAAAAAAAGGATAGAGAGGTAACCATAACCCTGGATAGTAAAACATGGATATTAAATAATGGCCGGGTTGTGATATCAGATGAGCAGAAATTCCGCAGCGTGCAACAATACGATACCAAAACAAGATTACCTATAGCCGAAGCTCCCTTTAAAAAGCTTATCATCATACAAAGAGTATACTCCATAACAAGAGCAGAAGGAAAAATTATCGTTGATGCAGACATCATCGAACTATATAGAAAGCATCCATACACTGATGAAGGAATTACAAGAAACGAAGATGATAACGCTGACAGATTCTATTATTACTGTCAGCGGGACAGACGTGATAAAGTCATATGGTATGAAAATATGTATGGCAGGGAACTATTGTTACAGACTTTAAATCAGCTTACACAAAATTAAATTAAATTTATCTCAATAATAGATTTTAGGAAAGGACTCACAATGGCTCACTTCATATCCGATCACACGCCGCTATATGATTATCAGCGGTTGCTTAGACAACTGGATTATTACATTGAAAATGTAGATGTTAATAAACGATTACCTTATGATAACAGAAACAAATTAAACAAGTCCCCGGCTTACAAAAACATAGTAAAAGCCTTAAAAGTTATGCTTATTATTTCCGGGTTATCCATGCTGCTTACAGCAATTATACTTTGGACATATGTAAATATTTGCAATAGCCGTGCTTTTCAATTATTACTTTTATTCAGCATTTTTATGGTAGCCGGTTCATTTTTTCTGACACTATTAATAAGCTTTTGGGGAGGATATATGGAAACCCAAAGCGAAAGAAAGGACAGAAAAGCAAAATCTATACAGGAAAGTAAAACATGGGTGCTGTTAAATGGGTGTGTCGTTGTAGCATATATACAACATGGTCGCGGCGGTCAAATGGTAAAGCCTTTTGTAATGGATGAGACTAACATTGTTGATGTGCCGTTTTCACGTATGGATGTAATAGACAAGGTATACTCTATACGTAACAAAAACGGAAAAGTGATAGCAGATGTAGATGCTACAGAATATTATATTACCCATCCTTATATAAATGAAGTTCCTTCAGACAATATATCACATTATTTCCACTATTATCAAAAAAGGAAGCGAAGAAAAATCCAATGGTATAGTAGTATGCTTGGGATCGATAAGCTGATAAAGGCTTTAAATGCCTTGAAGCATAAATAGGAGGTAAGTATGCAATTTATAGTAATAACCATCGGCAGTATTCTCGTAATGTGTTTTTCAGGAATGGGGTTTATATTAACAATGGCCTATTTTTTTGGCCACTGTACTTATTTGTATGGTTTTGAAAACAGTCGGGAAACAACAGCCATTATAAAAGAATTCTATCGGGACTACAGTGTTTCATATGAAAGCAGCAGTGAGCCAATATTGGAATATTATAATGAATTTACACAAAAGAAAGTTCGCAAACAGCTGATGAATACCAAAGTTTCTTCGTCAAATGCCTATGTGGGCGACAGAATAAGAATACAATACACAGATAAAAAAGTGCGAATTATCGAACCGAAGTATATTACGGAAAACACCTACAAAAAGCAAAAATATATTATCCCACCGTTAATCTGTGCCATTGCTTTCTTCGTTAGTTTCTGTTTTCTTATTTTGTCCATATTATTAGAACATCTTAATATTTTCCAATATTTGCATTAGTCAGGAGGGTACAAATGGGAGAAATACTGGATAATTTTATATTTGCCCTGACAAAGATTGGTAGTGCAGAAGAAAAAAGAGCATCGGATACAGCAAATTTATTTTTAAAAAGCTATATTGATTATTTTCAACATACTTCAGAGAGCATAAAGTCAGAGACAACTCAGTGGGGAATGTATGCCCTACAGTTAAATAGGGAACGTCTTGATAAAAAAGCTCTAACCATGCAGGTTAATCTAAAAAATTCCAAAAGGGAAGTGGATTCCGTACTCGCAGGAAAAGATGGCAAGTACACTATTTATGAGGTTCACAGGCTTGCGAAAAAGAAGCTTTCATTTCTTCATAATAACAAAAAAATCAAACACTATCAAAAAGACTGTGAGATTATATTGGATGTAATCGAAACCATTCATTCACAAAACGAATACAGTTGTCCCTGCTGTGGAAATATGGATGTAATCGAAAATTTCTTTGATGGATGTAAATACTGTGGAACAAAGTTTAACTTTGAAGATTTTCAAAGCAAAGTAAATCAGGTTCATTTTAGAGATACCGCAATGGTTACATTCCATGGGATGACCTATGCTTTACTTTATATAAAACAACTATCCCTCTGTTGCGGCGGGCTGGGAGTTTTATCTTATCATCTAATCAGAATAATTTTACCGTATTTAGGGAAGGTGCCTCCCTCAGATGCATATAATTTATTCTTAGGAACTTTAGGTGCATTTATTTACGGAACATTTCTTGGCGGACTTATCATCTTTGCCGGAAGCATCTTACTGTCATTGATTTGGGCTATCATTGTAAATCCCATTGTCACTGCAAAATACAATAATGACATGTGGAAAAACAACCAGCTTGCCGCAAAGATTAGAAAAAAAGATGTTGCATTTTCAGCAGAATCCTTTGCAACAATATTAAACAGTCGTATGCAGGCACTGCATTTTGCAGATAACAAAGCAGAAATTGAAGCATTTATTAAATGCAATGTAAAAGATGTGTTGCCCCAATATAAAAACATCGTCTATCTAAACATGGATCGTTATCGCATGAAAAAATGCTGGATGGATGAACACTTCCAATACATTAGTGCTGACCTGATGCTACAATGCTTTCTTTTTAACGGTAAAAAAATGAAGCAGGTAAAAGAGAAAGTCAGAGTCCGTCTGAAACGTAAAGCATCTGCTGTTACCCAGGTGCTAAATGAAAAGGTGTATCTGTCCTGTCCTGATTGTGGAGCTTCACTTTCTCTCAGGAATGGTTGCAAATGCCAATATTGTAATTGCCAACCGGATTTAGCTGATATTGACTGGGTAATTGATCAGTATAATATTTTATAGAAAAAGGATGATATGTATATGATGCAGACACAAAAAGAATATCAGACGCAACAATTTTACAAATATAATACCATAAATAAATTTCAGAAACAGACATTTCGAGACAATAAAGTAAATCCCGACTGTGAACATGTCATCCGAAAGGGTGAACCTATTACACTTTCACCGGAGCAAAGACAGCAGTTTATTCAGAATATTTGTAATATACCGAATAATCCTATCGGCATTGGTGTGTTTTGTGGGATGACAGCATATGTATGTATAGCCGGAATGCCAGTGCCATTTATATTTAACATCGCCTCCGCATTACAACAATCAAACGAAAGAATTGCCTATTTGTTCTATATAGCAGGAGCACTTCTTCTACTGCTTGTTCTGGCAGGCTTTATTGGGCTATGCATTCTGATTACAAGAAAAAACAGAAAAAGGGCAGAACACTTTCGGACAGAAGCCCGTGAAAAAATCCGGCGGGGAGATTATCATTCATATGCCTACCGGATTGAAGAAATCTATCGGGTTCAGACCTATAACGAAGATATGGGCGGACACATCTTCTTCTGGTACCGGGTTGGCGATGTTCTATTTGAATTACCTAATACCACCTTTGCCTACCATTTTGGTGACAACCATGAAGTTGTGTATCAGGAGCCGGAAAAGGTTGCACTTAACGAACACAATCATCCCATAGGCGGCTATATCACAGGCATGTTAATACAATTGGATGGGCAGGAACGATTTTATGGAATATAAATATCATCCCTATAAAATCACAAAAACCTGTGAATCATTTCTTCCAAATACTTAGGAACAATTGGTTTTTCCAGATAGTCCGTAAATCCAAGACTGATGTATTCTTCTCTGGCGGTGGCAGAATAATTACTTGTCATTGCAATAACAGGAACAGTTTTGTAGTACTCATCCATATCCCTTAATGCGTGTAACACTTCCACGCCATCCATCTCCGGCATCATGTGATCCAAAAAAATCAAGTTGTACTTTTCTTTTCTCATCATACCAAGGGCATTCATACCACTGCCTGCACAATCAACTTCTAATTCATATGGGTATACCAACGCCTTAAATATTTTCAAATTAATAGCCGTATCATCTACTACTAAAACCTTTTTACCCTTCACATCAGAAACACGAACCGTTGATTGCACATCTTTCTCTTCATCTTCAGCATAAGGAAGGATATCACCGGAAACCTCCTTTTGCAGCAGAACAAAAGAAAATGTTGAACCTTTTCCATACTCACTTTCTACCATAAGCTTACTGTTCATCTGAGACAATAATCCCTGTACAATACTGATTCCAAGACCGGTTCCCTCTTTATTACGGTTTTTTAATAAATCCAGCCGTCCATACTCCTCAAACAGTATTTCCATATCTTCCTGCTTAATTCCAATGCCTGTATCTTTTACCGTAAACTTAATGGCTGCCTGTCCATTCATGTCAGCCTCCCGTTCTATCAGTAAAGATATCTTTCCCCGGTCAGTATATTTTATTGCATTGGTAAGAAGATTAACAAGTATCTGGGAAATTCTTATTTCATCTCCAAACAGTCTGGAAGGTACATCCTCCCCTATTTTCCATTCAAAATCCAAGGACTTCATTTCCACATTGGTTTTTAATAGGTTATATATTCCATTCACCAAATCTTTTATATTGTATTCCACAGGAACAATTTCCATCTTTCCTGCTTCTATTTTGGAATAATCCAATATATCGTTTACAAGACTTAACAAATACTTGCTTGCAGTCTTCACATCTTCTGCATAGCCCCTTATGGTTTCATCCTTACAGTCCCTTAAAATAACCTCATTCATACCCATAATGGCATTAATTGGCGTACGAATCTCATGGGACATGCTTGAAAAAAACATTGTCTTATTCTTATCTGCTTCCTGAAGCTTTTCATTTTGCTCTTCAATCGTCTTAATTACACTCTCCTGACGAAGCAACTGGGCAATATCCTCAGAAATATCACGAACCGTATATACAAATCTGGGATTCTCTCTTGAAAAGTGCTTCATTCCGGCAAAATTTAACCGACACCACACAAACTGCCCCTGCATATTCATCATTTGAATGTCAATATGAAATTCCTTTTGTAATTCCAGCTTGTTAATGATATTCTCCGGTGAAGATGCCCTCAAAAATAATGGTTTATCCTCATCCTTAAACATATTGGAAATCATTAATCTCCAGTCAGAATATGTTATATCCATATAGTCCTGTCTGGATGCACTTACCTCTGTAGTATTAGGATTCATGCAGGAATCCTTGGAAAGATCCACCAGCATGGAAAATAAATAAGACTCCTGAATGGTATCAATCTTCTCCATCTCCAGCTTATTACTCTGAACAACAGAATCCTCCTCAAAAAACATTAAAATCGCTTCTTCTTCGGAGAATTTTAGGATACGGAAAAAGTAAGTCATTTCTTTCCCCTGTACATCAAATTGTATCATGCCCTGATACTTATCCTTTTTAAATATCCCCTCATCTCTAAACACCTGATAACCGGAATCATCATCCCCTGTCTGTTGTTTTGAATGCAGAAAAAGAGTCATAAACAATTCTTTTAAGGAACCCTCCTGTTTCAAACAATCCTTAAAGGATTCCTCCCATTCCAAAACATGATATTCCCCTTTTGCATGATTAAGCTCTATAAGACAGGCAACATCATCTGCAATCGAAGAAAATATCTTATCAAAATATTTTTTATTATCAACTGATAACAGTTCTCTTTTCTTCAACTGACTCCCCTCCTTCGTATTACATCCAACCGGGTAATTATCCGCCCCCTTCAGAATTTGTTTCATTACATATAGTATAGTCATCTTTCATTGTAAAATCTATATATCATTTTAACAAATACTTCACAAAAAATATTATGTCTTCAAAAATCAACAACCTTTAACAGGTCTCTTATATTATCTATTTTCATAACCGGTTCATTAATTTTTCCAAAACCATATGCAGCATGGATAAATTTTATCCCCGCATACTTGCTGGCTTCATAATCTCCCTGTATATCTCCCACATATACTGCATCCGTTAAATGATTCCGTTCTACAATTTTCCGGATATTTTCTCCCTTTTCCAAAAGATTGTTTCCGTAACATTCAATATCTTCAAAATACTTCTCAAAGCCGTAATGCTCTAAAAAAGCCTCAATATATCCACTCTGGCAATTGCTTACTATATAAAGAGAATATTTTTTTTGTAATTCCTTTAATGTATCCTCAAGACCTTCATATAATTTTCCACCATGAATTCTTAAATAGTCATTTTCATAATTTCCACAATGCTCTAACAATTCCATACGCTTTGTTTCTTCCAACTCAGGAAACAGCCTCGCTGCCAACCGGTCCATGGTAAGTCCCATCACCGATTGCATATCCTTTGTGGTAATTGTTTTTTCCGGCGAATATTCCTTTTCTATAATTTCATTCCAGGAGGCAACTACACCTTCTGCAGAATCCCAAAGAGTTCCATCCATATCAAATATAATTCCATATTTTCCCATCGTCGTATCCTCTTTTATTTACTTCATTTAGGTGTTTTCATAATTTCCAACTATTATTCTACCACCTAAAATTTATTATAGCAATTTCTATATTTCTCTAAACAAAAAACCTTGAAAAAGTTTTTCTTTTTCAAGGTTTCAACAACTATTCCTTATTATGACACAAATTCCCCCAGGAGCAGTCTCCACATATACGGTCAAATTCTCCTGCCTTAATAATATGCTCCTCAATCAGCTTCTGAAACACACCATAGGTCAAGGTCTCGCCCTCAGGCAAATACCTTCCCAGGATATCTAATACTGCCTTGTCATATTTTTTTATTTTGTCCTCTGTATTACATTGAGTTCCCCCACCGTTTGGACATGCCTTACATATATCATCTCCTGTCATTATCAATGTAACATTGGTATCTTCCTGCAAAGACGATATTACAGACATCATATTCTCAACAAATTCTTCACTATATCCTTTTCCGGAAAAATGCCTGATACAAAGACCATGGTGAGGCCGTAGGCAAAGACTCTTTTGGGGAATATGTGACATGAAATTCTGTTTTTCTTCATCCACCATGTTTTTCATTCCTACTTCTATAAATGGATATATCTTCCAACACTCTTCTCCAAAACAATTGCCATTACAATCTTGATACAATCAGGTATAATAAAAGGAAATACGCACCAGCCAAGTGCTGTGGCTAATCCAATGGCTTCCACATCTCTTGCATATACATATATAAACCATACTGTTCCAAAAGCATAGCAGGCAATCAGGCCTAACACCATTGCAAGCGCCATTACCCATACCTTCTTACCCAATACCTTAATAATTCCACCTGTAATCAGGGCAGTAAATATAAAACCAATAATATATCCCCCTGTCGTTCCAAGGAGTGCACTTGGTCCTCCGCTAAATCCGGCAAAAACAGGGGCTCCTACCAAGCCTAACAAAATATAAGCGATAACGGTAATGGTTCCTCTTGAAAATCCTAATATTGCCACTGCTGCAAATATTGCAAAGGTCTGTAATGTAAATGGTACAGTGGTAGGAATATTAATCCATGAACATACCGCCATTAAGGCAACAAACAATCCCATATATGCCAGATCAACCGTCCGGAATCCTTTTTTTGTTCCTGTCCCTTCATTATTGCTTAAATTTTTCACTTGTTCTCCCATAGCTTTTCTCCTTATTTTACATATTGTCAACCTATATATTTATTATGGTTAACATTCTGTCAGATATCATACAATGAGTTATGCCATTTGTCAACCATTTCTCCATTATAAGTTGACAATCCTCAAAAAAGAAAAGACCGGTAAGCAAACAATTCACTTACCGGACCTTTCCTTCACCTATTATTCTCTTTTTCAAGGTTCTCCACATACCGGTTTAATTCCTCTTTACAGGAGAATTCATCCACACATTCAAGAACCTTTTCTTTATCTACATTATCTTTTGCATTTAACAAAGTATCAACATACCCATCATTTCCCATTTCATCTTCCATAAGATTTTTACATATTGCTACTCGGGTAGCAAGATCATTAATTTCTCCATTTCCCGGACCCATACCATTCCTCCAATACCTATTTAATATACAAATCCATTATTAAAGTCTATAAAAATAGTGTATCCGGGTTTATGATTTTTATCCAAAATGCTGGATGGTCAGTAATGAATCCTCAGCAGTATTAAAATAATATTTCCTGCGATAGGAAACAATTAAATCATATACGAGTTCGGGATGTTCATAAACAGCAACTGCTTCCCACTCTTCTATCTGAATCTCATCTGTCTCGAATCCTATATAATAAATACCATTACGCCGTATTAATTTTGGCGATTTGTAAAACACTGGTTTCGTCTGATTCTCTGACCCATTATTCTGTTGATTGTCTTCTTTCTTGTATACCTTTAAATTCATATTTCCTACTTAGCAGATTTCCACTGACTATACCATAACTCCATTATTTCATCAAAATCCTCAGGCATTTCTTCCGTCACATCTTCTTTTTCAGTTTCTTTAGAATCCTCTTCATCCCCGTCCTGATTAGAAGATGTTCTAATAAATGGTCTTGCATTTTTTGCTGTTTCTATTACCAATTCTTTTCCTGCACATTCCTCCAACAGCACACCGGATTTCTGACACAGGGTTTCATACTTACCGGCCTTATCCTCCGTAGGGGGATTATCCAAAACCAGGGTTACACCGGAAAAGTCATCCAATAATGTAGGCTTAGAGGCCTTCTTTTTTAAGGATATGGCACCTTCACTTGTAGCATAGCCTGACTTTTTAATCATGTAGTTTACAAAGGCTTCTGCCGTTGTTTTATTTTCACTTGTTAATGGAATTCCATAGCAATATCCATATTTTGCCGTTGCATACTGCTCCCCGTCTATATTATAAGGAAAAGGCATATATCCAATATCATCAGGATTCGTGTCTGCGTTCTGCAAGGAAGATAATTCATTCCAGTCAACTAACATACATGCTATCTGACCCCGGTTTAACATTCCCTTTGCATTTACATAGCGGAGTTCCTTTTGTTGTGACAACCTTTCATATTCTATATCATACAACAGCCTGTGTATAATATAATTTGGACTATCCTTAGAAAAAGGATTCGTTTCCATTACCATTCCATTATAATGATAATCCCCATCTCCTGCCACAGAGCCCCATGCATGCATCTGCCAATCATCCAAAGAATCATATTTTATATAAAAGGGAATAATCCCTTTATTTTCCTTTTTTATCGTGATGAGCATATCAATAAATTCATCCGGAGTAGTAGGAAGTTCAACAATACCGGAATATTCCAGCACCCTTTTATTATATGCAATTCCCTGAGGCATTATATATTCAGGAATTCCATATACAACTCCGTCATAATCCATACGATGAATATACTGCTCTCTATATCGCTGTCCAATCTCTTCTGTAGAACCAAAAGGAATGAAATATTCTTTTATTTCATCTTTTGTCATCTTCTCAGGAATCATTACTACATCTCCGGCATTACCTGATATAATACTGTTATAGCCGGCAGTTTCAAAATTAGGAACGATTTTGTATTCCACTTCCGTACCGGGATATTCTGCTTCAAACTCTTTTTTATATTCCTGGTATTTTGTATTGGCTAAGGATGCACTTTTTACCCATACAACAATCTTTCCTTCTATCTCTGCATCCTCATCTGCCAGTGTTTCTGTTGTTATTTCTGTTGTCTCCTCCTGTATATCATTTGTATCTTCCTTTCCACATGCAACAAAAGAAAGCGACATACAAGATATGAGTAATAAACAAACCAACTGTCTAATCTGCTTCATACAAGACAGACCTCCAATCATCAAGACTCACTTGTGAGTGTTCTGCATTAAATCATAAAAAAGGGGACTCCCACTAGGATGATTCCTTCCCGGCAACAGTCCCCCATTTACCTTATTAATCCTTAAACAATTAAGCCTTACCTACTGAGCCGAATAATTCCATCTTCTCTTTTACAGTAGCCTTAATTGCTTCAGCACCAGGTGCTAATAACTTACGAGGGTCAAATCCCTTTCCTTCTTTATCCTTACCGGCTTCAATATAAGCACGTGTAGCCTCCTGGAAAGATAACTGACACTCTGTATTTACATTAATCTTAGATACACCAAGCTCAATTGCTTTCTTAATCATATCCTCAGGAATACCTGTACCACCATGAAGAACTAATGGCATAACACCTGTCTTTGCCTGAATTGCATCTAATGTCTCAAATGAAAGACCTGCCCAGTTGTCAGGATATTTACCATGAATGTTACCAATACCTGCTGCAAGCATATCCACACCAAGATCAGCAATTACCTTACACTCTTCAGGATCTGCACACTCACCGGCACCAACAACTCCGTCTTCTTCACCACCGATAGAACCAACTTCACACTCGATAGAAAGACCTAACTGATGTGCTGCATTCACTAATTCCTGAGATTTAGCAAGGTTCTCCTCAAATGGGAAATGTGAACCATCAAACATGATAGATGTAAATCCGGCTTTGATACACTTGTAACATCCTTCATATGAACCATGATCTAAGTGAAGTGCTACAGGAACAGTAATTCCTAACTCTTCATCCATAGCCTTAACCATAGCTGCTACAGTCTTAAATCCTGTCATATACTTACCTGCACCCTCAGATACACCTAAAATAACAGGGCTGTTTAACTCCTGAGCTGTTAAAAGAATAGACTTTGTCCACTCAAGGTTGTTAATGTTAAACTGTCCTACTGCATAATGACCTTCTTTTGCTTTCTTTAACATTTCTGTTGCTGAAACTAACATGTAAATAAATCCTCCGTATACTAAAATATTACAGGTGAATATATGCGCCTGCACACTTATGGTTATTATAACCTAACTCAAATTAAAAGAAAAGATATAATTTATCCAAATTCCAATATATGCATCTTATTTTTCCCATAAATTTGTACAATATACGCCATCACGTACCAACTGCCTGAAGGCTTCCACTACACTATCCTTGTCTTCCGGATATGTTACACCAAACCAGCTATCAGATGATGGAAGCACCTTAATGCTTACTTCATTTTTTTGAAGCAAATCTCCCATAATGGTCGGCAACAAATATTCTGCCTTTAAATCATCAGGATTCATCTTCTCTAAAAATTCTATAAACATGCTATGTAATGTATCAATATATTCCGGCGTTACCCCCCACATATTCATGGAAACCAATGTATCATCAGACAAATCCCTTCCTTCCTCTGAAGAATAGCTTCCATCGGGATTTCTCTTAATTTCATGAGTCTCTGCAATCTTTATAAGATTATAATCACCATCCATTGCACATACACCTCTGGTCACTGTACCATTTTCGCTTAAGGTGTTGGATAATTTAAAGCCTGCCATACAATATTGATTTTTTGTATCCCCATGCTCTTCCAAAAAACGGTACATCTTCACAAAGGCTTCTTTTCCATAATAATCATCTGCATTAATAACCGCAAATGGCCCGTCGACAATATCTCTGCAGGCTAATACTGCCTGTCCGGTTCCCCAGGGCTTTGTTCTGTTATCCGGGCAGATAAAACCTTCCGGCAAATCCTTCTTATCCTGAAATACATATTCTACAGGACAGATTTTCTCTATTCTTGCTCCAATTACTTCCTTAAATTCCTCTTCAATATCTCTACGAATTATAAAGATTACCTTGGAAAATCCTGCTTCTAATGCATCATGTATGGAATAATCGATAATAATCTCTCCCATGGGACCAACCTTTTGTAACTGTTTAATTCCGGCACCATACCGGGAACCAATTCCCGCCGCCATAATCACTAAGGAAATATCCTTCATAAACGTCCTCCCATATAATAATTATACAGGGCACTCTGCCCAGGCGGAATACCCTTCCATCTCATACCTTAATTAATTCATATTTGTTAATATATAGTATTACAAAACTTAACATAAATCAATCATTACTTCATCTTAGCAATACTTGTCTTCTCCATACACCATATATTCCGTCTCTTTGGAGCACACACATATTTTATAGCTGTCATCTAATCCGTAACACTTCATATCTACCATATGAAAATGAATATCTGCATCTTCATATTTTATGGTGTCATATACATGAAAGCCATCTAAGGGCATAACAAGTCCCTTGCCGGTTAATTTCAAAAAGGCTTCCTTTCTTGTCCAGGTTTCCAGAAAAAACTCTCTTTTTTCCTGTTCTGTAGCAAAGCTTTTCATTCCTTCGTATTCTTCTTTACAAAAAAAACGTTTACTGATTCTTTCATAACTACCGGTTTTATGTTCAATATCAATTCCCACATTTTCCTCCGAAACTGCCACAACGACATAACGGCCGGAATGGGACATATTAAAGCAAATATCCGGCACTTCCTTCTCGAAAATTTCCTCTTTATCGGCAAGATGTTTTTTAATCAAATTATAATCCAGAGAAGGTTTCCCATTATCACCGTAAAGATAGCAAATACAATTCATTGGAATTGAAAGCTCCTTACTTATAACCTGCTGCAAGAAATAACCGATTTGAATATGCTTTTTTGCCATATCTTTATTTTTTAATTTTTGGATTCTGTCCTGACGTTCCTTAGGCAAATATCCATACATAGCAAGTGACTGCTCCTTTGAGCAGTCACCACTAAGATCCTTATAATATATTCGAATCATATATACCTATCCTATAACTGGCTTACAACCTTGGTAAGAAGTTTAATCTCTGTTGCCTTTGCCTTATCAAGATATTCCCCGATTCTTCCGCCTGATTCAATCTCATTTGTAATAGAGATACGAACCAACAGATTACGGGCTGCCAACATATCTTCCACAACTGTTGCATACTCATCAAGTAATTCCTGATCATATGGAATAATTTCATTTGCCATTAAGAAATGAAGTCTCTTCTCCATTAATACTTTATGATCATATGCAATGTGTAATGCACGAATATCAAAGTCAGGCTCCTCTTCATGAAGCTGCTTATCTACTCTTTCCTTTAAGGCATCATATACATTCACACCAAAAATCGTATCATCAAAACGGTTACGCATCATACGGAAATGATCCTTTGTATCCTCACCTGACAAGTACTCTTGTAAAGTTCTCTTAATTAACACAGGGTCAATATCATAATACTTGCTCTCAACGTTCTTCTGGATTACATAAAGACCTCTGGTTCCCTTATAATCATCCTTAAATACATGATCCTCCTTAGCCGTTAATACATCAAATCCACGCTTCACTGCATCAAAGGTTACAGTTGTATATGCATATTTGTCTTTAAATGTAAAGTCACCAACATAGAATACTTCTTCTTCCGTATTATAACCATATATGAATAACTCATGAGAGAACTTGAAATCGCCAACTTCTGCATCACTTAACATTCTGGCTTCATCAAATGCTCCATATACATATCCACCAAGGTCAATGGTCTTAATAATAAATGCAATTACATCTCCACAATAGCTTTCTATCTGAGGTTTTGTAATAAGAGAGAAGATTAAATATGGACACTCTTTTAATGAACTGCTGCCCGGCATCATATCACATAATAAAATCTCGTCTCCACTTGTATATTCAGGAATATTATAGCAACGTAATTGAATATAGTTACTATAGATCCATTTTTTTGCGTTTTCGTCTTCTCCTAAGATTGAAAATAATGTTGCATGCCACTGCCAAGATGTAATGGCAGGATACTTAACTGGTAATATTACTTTGTTATCCATTCTATGTAACCTCCTTCAACTACTGTAATTTCTCTTCAATTACTTCAATAACGTCATCAAAATTATCATACTTGTTAAGTGCCAGCTCATGGTCATCAAACTTAACATCAAATGCAGCTTCTGCATCCACAATCATCTTGATAAGCGATACTGAATCCACCCCATACTCATCAGCAAAAGAAGCACCTGTATCAATATCGTCTGCCACAACTTCAGGTAATTCTTCTTCGATAATTTCAAGCATCTTTTCTTTGATTTCACTCTTTTCCATGTTGTAAACCTCCCGTATTTTCTTTATGTTGTATTATCACAACATCAACTATAATCATTTTAATACGAAACGCCTTATTCTTCAACAAAATTATTATTTTTTTATGATGTCTTTTTGAAGTTGTTTATTTTTCCTATTACGGACTGCCCGGAGGAAAATACCATGAACCAGATTCAAGTACACAATAAAACCTAAAAAAGCAGCTATCAAAAAGATCATTAATACATCCAACGTATAATGCCTAATCCCGTCTGCCAAAGGATTCATAAGAAAAGCAGCATCTATGGAATCAGATAATTTTCCAACGGTTAACCCCGGAAGAATACCGATTATAATCTGTACAGCACACAATATAACCAATAAGATTTCTCCAAATCTAAAGGCATTTTTCGGATCAGAGGGTTCTTTGCTCTGATTTAATTTTTCTAATTCTTCGGGAGAAGCCAGCACATGCATGGTCTCATCCTTTTTACTAACAAACAGCTTCATATATACTCTGGCTACAGCAGTAATATAAAAGGCCCATTGTACCACATAAAAAACCAAAAGCCACTTCCATTTAACAATTGTAAGTAAAGACTTTAATAATATGGAATTTGCCAAAAATCCCACTGTTCCCGGACATCCGATTAATGTAGCACATGCAACAAAGGAAACAACCATTAATATCTTATGACCTTTTCCCTCTGCAATTAATCCTTTAATCTCATATGTACGTGCCTTACGTACCAGTTCAAGTGAAACCATATAGAGTACCAGCAATGCAACAGATGAAGATACAATCATATATAACACACCACGAATGGGATATCCGCTTGATGCATCATTTAACAAAACAACAGATACGCAAACAGAAATGATACCATTTACTCCGGTATTAATTCCCATCAATATTTTGCGAATGTCAGTAGAAATCAGGGCTATAAACAATCCCCAAACCACAGTAAGAATCGCCCAGATTAAAACCACCTTTCCGATCAGGCGGTTACCATGAAACATGGTTCTTGCCAAAATAAACATTCCCAAAATTCCAAGTTTAGAAAGTAAGGTAGTGGTAATGACCGATACCTCCATTAAACCTACACTGCTGGCCCTTGTCACCTGTTGTTGAATCGGAAACAGGCCTGACCACATGCCAAATCCAATCATAGCAAGGATTCCACCTATTATGGTAATTGAGTTTAATCCACCTTTTGCAGCTATATACAGATAGTCATACTCTACTGACCTGATATCAGACATAATTAAAAACAGACCAATAGAAACAAACCCAAAACTAATTGCAGAAAATACAGAATATGTTTTTACATTTTTTAAGGTGATTTTATCCTGTCTTTGCATCAGCATAGGAATTAGCATGATATAATTTAACATCATAAACATGGAAAAATTAAAGAAATTATTTGATAAAACTCCACCACAGGTTGTCCCCAGCATTGTTAAAAATAACAAATAGAAAACATTGAGGTCCCTTTCTTTTTTCAATGATTCCTTCATATATTGGCTTACTACAAAAAATACCATAGTAACAAGAGTACATAATACAATCCGTACCGGATCTGCCACCAGACTGAAGCCGGTTCCAAAAAGCAGACCTACGCTAAATTCCATGCTCCAGCCCTTTATATATTCAACTACCAGGCACACTAACAGAACAATCTGGACAAAAACGGCTATATCCACCCAATCATTCCGGTTCTTTTCATTTTTTCGTCCCAAAATATATCCGATTACTCCCGCCACTACAGGAAACAATACTAAAATCAAAATACCATAATTCATTGTTTCTATTCCTCCTGCATAAACTTAAATGAGTTCATTCAAATAATCTATCAACAGCATTACCGGAGTCTCATAGACTCCAAAAAAACAAATCACCAGCAAAATGGCTGTACACAATACCAAACCTGCTTTATTCATCTTTTTATACTCTTTTTCTGTCTCATTTGCAGTTTCATCATATACATCTTTTATAAGATACATATGAATCCATAAATCATAAAATTGAAGTCCTATCAATATAATTCCAATTAACAATCCGGGGATTGCTATGTAGGAAAGAATACTTTCACCGGTTATCATTGCCGGAACGGCCAGCATATATGCCCCAAAGGTTCCGGTTCCGGGAATCCCAATTAAAACCACTCCAATGATGACAAACAATGCAAACAACCATGGCTGATGTTTTCTCAAACCATATAAATCCCTTATAGTATGAATATGATTCTTCTTACAGACAGAGCCTAACAAAATTAAAAACATAATCAAAACAGGAAGTGCAAATATCAGTAATTCTAATCCTGCAAAAACTCCATAATTATTTCTCTGGGCATTTACCAGCAAAATAATTCCGGCTACATCCAAGGCAATCCCCAACATTTTCTTTGTAATCTGTTTACCGGTAACGCCAATGATTCCTCCCAGTATCATAATCATCCCGACAATATTCAGTATTTGTGTCACAACGAATACCTCCCTTTTTATATTAATTTATATTTTCTAAATATGACAATACACACACCAACAATGCATATGGAAATCATAATAATTGCATAATAACCATATCTCCAGTTAAGCTCCGGCATATATTGAAAATTCATTCCATACCACCCCACAATTAATGTAAGGGGCAAAAAAATAGTTGTAATAACCGTAAACAATTTCATGATATTATTTAAATTATAATCTAACATTGCATCATGGGTTTCCCGTAGCTGAACGGAATATTCCTTTAGATGCACAACTGTTTCACAGAGGCGTTTTACTTTTTGAAGAAAAATGGAATACAGTCTCGCAGATTCCTCCGGCAAAAGCCCGGTTTCATTATTCTGCAGCACTTCCCCCACATCAATTAACTGTTCATAATAGTTACGGATATACATAAGCTCCTTTTTTATGGAAAGGATTTCATTAATAAATATGGAATCCAGCCGTTCTTTCAAGACGCGGGTCTCTAAAATACTCATATGAAATTCCATATTTTCCAAAAACTTCCTGTCATGGCGAATCAGATTATCCAGAAAATGATACAAAAACAATTCCGGAACCCTTTGGTCTGCCCCTTTGTTCATCTTCTCATAATATTCCTGCACCTGAAGAAATAGTTGTTTGATTCGTTCATTTTCATCATTCACACCCACAAATAAGCATAAATCCTTCCGGATATATATTGCCAGGCGGTTTTTATCTCCATATATATTATGAAAATCAAGTAAATCCAATACGATAAAATACAAATCCTCCTGAATATATGGATCACTCCTAAAATTATATGGATTATCTTTACATGCCTTTACCGTAACTTCCGGAAATCCATACATTACATAGTCATCCTGTAGTTCTGAAAATGTAATATATGAAACTCTTCCTCTTTTTAAATCAATATTCATATACATCGCCTCCGTCTTCTATGTAGTATAAACAAAAACGGAAACCTAATTCAAAAAGAGGCATGTATATCCACACATGCCTCATTCTACCACTATTTGAAAAAATAGCAATTCTTTTCACAAATCCTTCATATTCTCTTATTAATCAAATAATCCTGAGAAGAAATCCTTTATAGAATCAATAATCTTTTGGAAAAAGCCCTTTGCCTGTTCCTCGTCAAAACCCATCTCCTCCAGCTTATCAAACAATTCAGATGCCTGAGCCTTCATACTTTCAATATCAAGGTCCAATTCACTGATTTTCTTCATAAGATCAATAATCATTTGCCTTTCTTCTGCAGTAAGGGTAATACCAATCTCCTCGGCACCTTCATCAATTGCCTCGCCGATTGCTTCATCATTATCCAAGCCTTCTTCTACTACCTTTGCCTTAACCAAAGCAATAAGCTCCTCAATATCCTCAGCATTTTCACCTTCTGCCATCTGACTTGTAACTACCAGCTCATTAACCGCTGTATCCATACTCTCCTCAGAGATTTCTTCTCCGGTCAGTTCTGAATACGCCTTCATTGCACCTACAAGTGCGGCTGTACCAGTAATTTCAAAAGGACCCGCAACAATTACATTTGCATCCTCAATACCTGCAGTAATCAATGCATTTGTATACATACCCGATGTACAGTAAGAAATATTCTTTGTTTCAACATTAATACCGGTACCTTTCTCTCCGGTAACAACAATAACGGATGAAAGGGCTCTTGAACCAATAATACTGCTGTCTAAGTATCCTCCAAGGTAATTTTTCTCATCCTCATTTGTAATCTGACCAACTGTATAATTTTCTAAATCCGCCTCTGTAATACCCATAAGTCCCAACACAGTTGCCTTCTCATTGGCACTTAAATCCGCTCCAAAGGAAACATATACATCTTTTGGGTCGGCATCTGTTACTGCATCTGCCTTGGCAGTCGCACCTGTAACAGGTAAGGTAAGTATAATGGCTGATGTCAATACCACTGCTGTTAATTTCTTGATAAATTTTTTCATAGTCTTATCCTCCTATGGATGGAAGTTACACTTCCAAATCATTTGGGAAAATACCCATTAATTGTTACTCGCTATAATATCATTCTCAATTTTGTTCGTCAACCACAGTTTCTTTACAAAATTCTTAATAATTTATTACAGCTTAATTCCTGTTTCCACCAAGATATCTTCTCACATAATATAAAATCTGCATAATAGATGTTACCAGCGCTGCAACATAAGTCATGGCTGCCGCTGTTAATACCTTTTTTGCTCCTTTGTAATCATCTTCTGCAAAATGTCCGCTATCCCTTATCACTGCAAGGGCACGATTGGATGCATCAAATTCCACCGGAAGTGTAACCAGCTGGAATAATGCAACCAGGGAAAATAACAGGATACCAAAGAATATAATACTTCTGCCTAATGTACTTCCTCCAAACAGACACCCGATTAATATCATAATCGGTCCCACACTGGAACCTAAATTACAAACGGGAATAATTGCATTTCTTAATTTAATGGGTGCATACTCTTCGGCATGCTGTACCGCATGACCTGCTTCATGACAGGCCACACCAATGGCTCCGATGGATGTTGAATTATATACCGGAGCAGATAAGCGGATTACGTTATCCCGGGGATCATAATGATCCGTCAACTCTCCGGAAACCTGCTCAATCCTTACATAGGTAAGTCTGTTCCGGTCAAGAATCATTCTGGCAGCCTGAGCTCCTGTCATTCCTCTGGAGTTTCCTATTTTATTATACTTATTAAATGTAGACTTAACCTTTGCCTGGGCCCATAATCCCAGTAACAATGCAGGTAACATAAAAATTAAATAAGAAAGATATCCGTATCCATAGCCATATCCATAATTATGATAATATCCATTGGAATATGCCGCCATAGGCAACGAACCTAACATATTTGTAATACCAATAAATCCCTGTAACATGAAACTATACATATCTACCACTCCTAGCAAATTATTTTTGTATCTAAAAAAACCACCTGTTTATAACTATCTTTTATATCAGTTAAATGTGTCCTTTTTGTGTATAAAAGAATTTTCATCCTATTATTACTTTGTAGCTAAATGTTTCTTATCCCCTTCACAATTTCATTGACAACAACATATACTTTTGATATAGTATGCACAATACGCTTGCACTGCAAACAATATTTACAGTACAAACTGAACAGGCCGAAACATAGTTTTTGTGAGCCGGGTCGCCATATTGCGACAGTGGATGGTTATCCACGGGACAGTAGTTACTATACTGAATTGGAGGTAACCATTATGAATAATTTTGAACAAACCGCAACAAAAGTATCTTTCGTTAGTATTATCGGCAATCTGATATTATCTGTATTTAAATTTCTCGCCGGTGTCATAGCCCATTCCAATGCAATGATTAGTGATGCCGTCCATTCAAGCTCTGATGTATTTAGCAGTATCGTTGTAATTATCGGCGTCCGCATGTCATCAAAAGAATCCGACAAGGAACATCCTTATGGTCATGAACGCCTGGAATGTGTAGCTGCCATCATTTTATCCACTGTATTATTGATAACCGGTTTAGGTATTGGCGGTTCTGCCGTAAAAACCATATATACTCATCAATATGTGAATATGGAAGCACCTGGAGCATTAGCACTGACTGCTGCCATTATATCTATTCTTACAAAGGAAGCTATGTTCTGGTACACAAGATATTATGCAAAGAAAATAGATTCCTCTGCTTTAATGGCTGATGCCTGGCATCATCGTTCAGATGCCTTATCCTCTGTAGGTGCTTTAATCGGTATCGGTGGTGCAATGCTTGGTTTTCCGATTTCCGATTGCATCGCAAGTATCGTAATTTGTATCTTTATTGTAAAGGCTGCCTATGACATCTTTATGGATGCTGTAGACAAAATGGTTGACCATGCCTGCGATGAAAAAACAGAAGAAGAGCTTCGCAGCTGCGCCTTGGAAGTAGAGGGTGTAATCGGAGTTGATTTGTTAAGAACACGGGTATTCGGCAATAAAATCTACGTAGATATAGAAATCTCAGCAGATAAAAACTGCACCCTACAGGAAGGCCATGATATTGCGGAAGCAGTTCATGATAAAATAGAACATGAATTTCCAAAAGTAAAACACATTATGGTTCATGTAAATCCGGCATAAATGCCGGATTTACCATCCACCTAATTGTTTCTTTATATCTTCTAATGCTTCATCTTCCATTTTATGTTCAAGCTCCGGAAGCTTCTCCCCATATTTTCTTTCATAAGCAATGGAAAGCAGTTCATCTGCAATTCTGGCATTTTTAGGAAGTAACGGACCATGGGAATAAGTGGCAAACACATTCTTATATCTGGCTCCTTCACTGCCATCCTCACCATTATTTCCATAACCTTTTAATATCCTGCCTAATGGTTTTACCCCATCCCCAAGCCAGGTCTGTCCATTATGGTTTTCAAATCCCACAATGGGAAAGGTTTCTCCGTCCTCCTTCGTGTATTCATATACAAAATTACCAATCATTCTTTTATCGGATGCGGTGGTATATACATCAATGCCTCCCAAAAAGTCAACCTTCGTACCGTCTGCCGCTTCATAGTACTTTCCTAACATCTGGTATCCGCCACATATTGCCAGAATAACAGTTCCCTTTTCAATTTCTTCCTTAAGCCATTCTGCCTTATATGCAAATAAATCCTTAACAAGTATTTCCTGTTCAAAGTCCTGACCGCCACCAATAAATATGATGTCATATTCTTTTTCTTTATCTACTTCACCAAATGATAAACGGGTTACTTCAGAATCTATCCCACGCCATGCAAGTCGTTTCTCCATGGTCCGGATATTTCCGTTATCTCCGTAAAGATTCAATATATCATAGTACAAATGGCATATACTTAAACTCTTTTCCATGCTTTCTCCTTTAATGTTCATACTTTTTTAAAGGTACAAACTCAGCTAATTTATCACGAAACTCCAACATACATGTATAGGACAATACCAGATAGGTTTGCTGTCCCGACTCTTTTAATAACTGAATAAGAGTTTTATAATCTTTTTCTACCTGGAATTTCTCAGTATCAAAATCCGCATACTTTAAACGTAGCTGCATATCGTAAGCACGCTTTCCCGTAAAATAGAAATGCTTCGCCTCCCCTGCGGCTTTCGTTAATCGTTCAAACTCTACATCATATATCCATGAAATATCTTTTCCGTCAGCATAGTTGTCATTTAAACCAAATACAATATTTCCCTTTGGTTCCTGCTGAATTAAGAACTGCAATACTTCATTAAAGCCTGCTGGATTCTTGACTAAAACCATATCAAGTGTACTATCCCCAAGGCGAACCTTTTCCATTCGGCCAAAGTGGGTGGTAAGTCCCCCAAGCACAGACACCATTTTTTCTTCACTTAATCCAATCAAATGTGCAATTGTGGATGCCGCAAGTACATTATAAAGATTGTATCCTCCGGGAAGCATTACCAAAGCCTCAACAGGCTTTCCAAAAACATCCATTTCCACAACTTCCGATTCCTCTTTCCACTCAAGCACCTTGGAAAGTCCTACATCCGGTGTCTGCCTTTTATATCCACAATTTTCACAATAAAATCCACCTAAGTGACCAAAGGTATGATAATCATACTGATATTTCGTCTTGCAATGGATACAATATACTGCATCTGATATATCAGAAGACGTACCTTCATATAATGGTCCGTTTACACCAAAATAATAGATTTCTTTATGAGGCAGGTCACTTAAAGAGGTGGTTAAGGAACAATCTGCATTTAATACAAGTTTTACATTGGGAAGCTGCTCTAATGCACTTCTTATTTTGTTAACTGTAGTCAAAACCTCCCCGTAACGGTCAAGCTGGTCCCGAAAGACATTGGTAACCACGGCAGTAACATCCAGATCTCCAAAATGCTCCACAATAGATTTCATTGCAGCCTCGTCACACTCAAGCAGGGCATAGTCAGTCTTAACTTTACCGTTAAGTCCTGCCGCACCCACAAAAGCCGACACAACGCCTCCTAACAGATTGGCACCTGCATCATTACAAAACACAGTCTGCCCATTTGCTTCTATCATATCACGAATCACATGACAGGTAGTTGTTTTTCCGTTGGTTCCGGTTACACATATAATCTTCATGTCCTTTGCCAAATGACCTAAAATATCCGGACACAGGGCCAGTACCACCTTACCCGGAAGGGACGTTCCCCCACTTCCCATTAATTTCAATATTGAAGTTGTAAATTTGCCTGCCCAAACAGCTATCGTTGATTTTACGCTCATATTGTTCTCCTACGTATTATTATAACCAGTCATTGTATATGGTATCAATTATGTTATGGTACCATAAAATTTTATAAAATCATACTATGGTAATTTGGAAGAAAGCCTCAAATTCTTTTCCCGGTTCCAACATATGCCCGTATTCTCTTTCTTCCAAAGTCCCACTAAAATCTTCACTGTCGCATCTTCCATACCATGGCTCAATACATACAAATGGTGCATTTTTCTTTGCCGGTGACCATAGACCAAATAATGGTGCATCAAAGTCTACTGTCAGGTATGGTTTTTTGTCCTGCTTACAAAGAGAAATCCTATGTGCCTGATGATTCTCAACCACCAATGCATCCTCATCAAATAAGTGCTCTGCTATCGGAAGCATTCCACCATTTGTGTGTAAAATATTATCTTTTTTATATACTAATCCATTTTCACTTAATTTAGAATATGTCAGATCTTTATCTGTATCAAAGGATATATAATAATCCGTCTGTTTTCCTTCGTTATTTATTGGACACATAAATGCAGGATGTCCCCCAATGGAAAAATACATATTCTTTTCATCTTCATTTATTACCTTCCAAATCACCTTTAATTTTGATTCTTCTAATATATAACCTATTTCCAAAGTAAAGGCAAAAGGGTACTTTTCATATGTGCTGTCATCCGAACTTAAGGAAAACCATGCTTCCTTTCCGTCATTTGATACAATGGAGAATTCCATATCTCTTGCAAATCCATGCTGACCCATGGAATATCCCTGTCCATCATAAATATACTCTTTGTTTTTCAAGCTGCCAACAAAGGGAAATAAAACCGGAGCATTTCTTTTCCAATATTTTTCGTCCCCATTCCACATGTACTCAGCCCCTGTGTCTTTCTTAATAACACTGCATAGTTCGGCTCCAAAATGATTTATAGTAACTTTAAGCTCCCCATTCTCCAAAATTGCCTGCATATCCTTCACCCTTTCCTTTATCTTAGTTTCTCACATATTATTCCGGCATATACGCTTCCTTTACATCTAATATCTCATCGTAAGGTACTGTAAAAGTTAACATTCCTGATGCGTAAGGTCCAATTTCATAAGCATTTGCAATAAATGTAATTCCTTCCTTATCAAAATACCACAAATCATCAGCAATAATCCCATCTACATAATCCTTATAATCAGGAAAAACCGCTTCCTTATATTCTCCATTATCACATTTTTCAATAATAACCTCTTTTACCTGGGCAAGAAATGCCTCCTTGTCCGTTGTAATATCATCCAATGTCAAAATGGCTCCGGTTTTAACATCATAGTTAATTCCACAACTATAGGTATAACCATGTACTCCACCCTGATATGTATACTGACTTCTCATAAAAGATATCACCTTGCTGTCAGTACGCACATCACTATAGGTAACATCATAGGCATATGCTGACTCATCCTCTCCCGGCATTTCAGTATAAAACTGTCTTGCCTCACCTTCCAGCTCAGCTGCATTGGTATAGAAATCCGATTCTGCCTGGTCAAGGTTTTCCTGAATGATGTTTTGTGCTTCCTCATTTCCACTAATTGTAACAGTTGGTTTCATATAGGACACATACATAATCACAGAGCCATCATCTAACTTTTTCTCATCCTCTGTGGTCTCATATGTTACCAGGACACCTTCATCCTCTTTTTCTTCCTCTGTAGCAACAAACACTTCCTCTGTGGTTTCAGAAGAATCCTCGGTTAAATTCTCTTCAACAACCTCCGTCTCACCGGTTGTTGTTTCCTGTGTATTAAGGGTATTCTGACTCCTTGTACATCCTGCCACATTGACCATCATCAATAATGTAAGCATAACTGCCATTTTCTTTTTCATATTTTTCCTCCTATCACATATCTGATAACGAATGTATGCTAAATAAGACTTGTACCCATGCCAAATCATAAAAATGATAGTGTTTCCTGAGAATACTCCAGATTCTGGTATTCTGTTTCTTCCTGTGCCACCTGGCTTCTGTAATCAACCACCACCGTCTGCTGCCTTCCATTTATTAATTTCTGACCCAGTATATAATTCACATCAAAACGATTGGTTATAGCCGGTGTGGCACCTCTTGCAGGAACAATCAACTGTACATTATTTGTTTTAAGCAGGGCAAAAATCGGTTCCCATATGTATATATCCTTGGCAGCGCCAAAAGGGTTATCTATAAATATAACCTTTTTTAAATCACTTGATTCCGCTTCCGGTGCATACATGCCGGAAATATAGTTAATAATGGATACCAGAAACTGAATATAAATACCCTGGGATTGTCCCGTACTTCCAACAGCCTCCTCATATCTCAAATACCGGCTTTGTTCCTTCATTCTTTCCCGTTTATATAATTTAAGCCGTATTGCATTCATGTCAGTGACCATAACGCTAAACAGCTTCTTTAATAACAAACGGTTTTTCATATATTTTATCCGGTCATTATTATCACTAAAGTTATCCGCTCCGTTTACTACCTCGTCAATATAATCTGACATCCTCTGTTTTATAAATTCATCCTTAACATATGGAATAGAAAGATTCACCATCTGAATCATTTCTCCATCCAACTGGATACGGGAAAGCTTTGGCAGTTTATCAAGCTCAGTACGAACATCCTTGCATCGTTCAATACACTGATTCTCAAAGTTATTCTTAATCGCCTCCATATCCTCAATTCCCTGCTGTACCCGTTCCTTCTCTAAATCAATATATGCAATCATATCCCTAATATTATCAAGAAGTGCCTTTGCACCTGCATAATTTTCAGGAATCATCACATCATCCTTTATGGAATTAGACAGCTCAAATGCCCCCATTGCAAAAAGGGTATTGGCAGTCTGGGTCTTGTAATTAAGAAGCTCCTGTTTTGCTTTGGCGAGACTTTTCGTACTTTTATCATAATCCAGAAGACTTTCTTCAAATATATTCCGAAGCTCCTCCTGTTCCTTCATAAGTACATTGGCTCCGGAAACATCCAATCCCTCATGTTCTACAATTCTCTTTATATCCTTGTACAAATCAACAATAATACCGTTATTTTTTACATACTGCTGATAATTACTCTGATATTCCTTTAGCTCATTATGAAGCTCCTTAAGAATACGGTCTCCTTCTGAGATTGCCTGAAGTGCCTCTTCCTTCGTTATTCTGTTTTCATTATCATAGGCCTTAAGTTCAGCGGCTGCCGAATCTCCAAAACGCTCATAAAGGGCCAGCGTTGCCTGTTCAATCCTTCCCTCAAGTCTTGTGGCCTCGTGCTCCTTTTTCTTATAATCCTCCCTTAACTGGTCTCCCCGAAGACCAATCTGGGATAAATGCATACTCATACGGTTAATAAAGGCTTCCTCTACAGGATGAAGTTCATTAGACCTTCTAAGGGCCTCCAATGTTTCCACAGTAACATTACGACGGGCAATCATCTTCATATCCCGCTTCATACTTTCCTGTAAAGCACGTATTAGCTTTTCCTTATCCTCAAGAACAATGGTCTGCTGCTCTACAATCGTCTTTGCCGCAATAAATTCTGCCTTTAACTGTGACTCGTCCACTTCCCCCTCTGCAAAGACCTTATTTCCCATATTCTCATCATAGTATTTTTTATAAATATTTTCCCAGTCCGAAAGTACCTGTTCAATTCCTGATTCCATATGATGAATCTGCTGGTTAAGGTCTTCTTTTATAAGAGTTAAGCTTTCCTTTTTCTCCTCTGCCTCTTTGGTGGCAGCATCTAAGCGCCGAACCTCTCCCTTATAGAACTCAAGCTGCCCCTTAACCTCATCAACTAAGTCGCTCATTGCTGAAATTCCTGCAATCTTTACCTGTTGCTGCTGGTTAGAAATAATCTTTTCTTCCACATCCTTAAGCTGTGCCTCTAAACGGGTACTGCGCTCTGTCAAATATGCAAGCTCTTCCTTCAGCTGTTCTACATTATGGTTACAGTCTAACACTTCCTCTTTATAAGCCTGTACTTCCTTTTCCGCATTTAGAAAGGCTGCATCCGTAAGCTTAGCCGTATAATCCAGATCTTCATTATAGGTGGCCTGCATCTCCGTATAGCGCTGCATTTCCTCTTCCAAATCCGCCATTTTGTTCTGAAGCCTGGTAGCTTCCATAGCAAGTGCATCCTCATCAATAAAGCTGCTATGTTCTTTTGCAACCAGTAAAACTCCCTTTTCCTCACCGGGAATATATGGAGACTCTAATACAGTTTTGTCAAAAATCGGAACTGCAAAGCTGCCTAAATCAATACTTTTAATTCTCTCATCATCTTCTATGATATCAAACTGACCGGTTACTACACCGTAAGGAAGCATAGGAAAACGATTTAACAATTCCTCCCTGTTCACCTTAGGAAGTGCAGATAAATAATCCACCCCTGATAAAGCAAAATCTCCATGACGGCTTTTCAAATAATTTTTCACCCTTGTAACCGCTTCCGATTCCTCAAGAATTCTTCCCTCTGCCACCTGAGAAAGAAACCGGTCCAAATGTTCCATTTCCTTTTTTAAGTTTGCAATTGCAACCTGATTTTCAAAGGCTCTCTCTTTAATGGTTTCATATAAATCCTTTGTTTCCTTAACCCCATATACCTGTACCATTTTTTTCAAACGGTCCTGATTTTTTATATAGATGCCATGGTTTTCCTGTGCCACCTGTAATGAATTCTCAGCCTGTTGTAATTGCTGCTTACCAAGATACAATGCCTGCTCTTTTTCTTTTAACTGCTTCATGTCAGACATATAATCTTCATTTACCTGTTTCTTTTCCGCTAAAAGATCTTCTCCCTCCTTAAGGAGACTTGCCTTTAGGTCTGCAAGGTCACTAAGGACAAGAATGGAAAGCTCCTTCCTAACTGCACCAATCTCTTCCATTCTCTTACTGTAATCTGCCTCTAACTGTTTTTCATGACTTTTGGCAACCGCAAGACTAATCTGACCTTCCGAAACAACATGAAGGGCTGTTTCTAACTCATTACTTATTTTCTTAAGTTCTTCCTTTTTCTGTGCCAAGCTTTGGCGGACTTCCTCAAGCTTTTTGTCATCTAAATTCTTTTTGATATACGCATATTGATGCAGTTTTTTTAACTGATCCGTATTTTTATCCTTTGCCGCATCAATAACTGCCTGACTCTCTTCCATTTGTTCTTTATCTGAAAGATAACGAAGATAATCATTTACACTTTCTTTCAAATCCAATTCGGCTTTTGCCTGGGCAAACTCCTCCTGCGCCCGTTCAACATGATTTTTAAGTACCGTCATGTCCTCTTTTATGGCAGCCAAATCATACTGATCCTTCACAATTTTAAGACATTCGATTCGTTTTCTTTCTAATGAAAGCCGCTGCTCCAAAGCCACCTTCTCTTCGTCCATCCTGGCAATTTTTTCTTCTCCCTGTTTACTTAAGTGCTCCCCTGTCACATATATATCCGAAAGTGTGGAAGAAACCTTATCCTTTGTCTCATACAAAGATAAAAAAGTAGATACTCTTGCTTCTAGCAGACCCATTAACTCTGTTTCCTTATCATAGTTAGCAATCTCACTTTTTTTCTTTGACAACTCAACCAATTTATCCTTAATGTCCAATAAGGTTTTTGCCATATCTTCATTGACATCATTTTGTTCCGTTTTCACTAAAAAGGCTTTCTCAATAATCTCTTCGATTAATAAATCCTCTACAACCTTACGGGTGGTTTTATAATGGGTTTCAAAATAGGTTCTCACATGTCCTTCTGTCTTATTAATTCCCCTTATGATCTCCCACTGGCTTTCATAAAGACCATACCGGCTGATAAACCGCTGATATTCTCCCTTACGTTCAAACACATAAACTTTAATATTTAAATTCCTATGGGAAAGATCCTTTAGAAAATTTTTAAGGCCTGTATAAGTAATCCGTTCCTTGTTGTTTTGCAAAGGAAGATTCACAATATCATTTTCATTATAATCCCTATAAAAAATACAATAATTAAAATATTCAATTGCTGCATTTTCCTTGGTAACAGGTGCAGTAACATCCACAGAATCCTCAAGTGTCATCTGTCCTTCCCCATCGGAATCTTTTGCTTTACGGGCACAAAAACCCGTTGTCATATAACGGTAGCCTTCTTTTATATCCTTATCATCCAGCTTCCACTCAACCAATGAATGTATGGTAGTATTCCCACCACCGGTTCTAAATAATTTTTCAATGGGCTGCTTTTCATCTAAGGTACAGTTTGGAATCAGGTTCTGTAATAATAAAAGCATAAGCACACTTTTACCGCCACCGTTTGCAAGATCGTATAATGTATTTTTTCCATACATACGCATGGAAAAATCATCATAACCCTGGGTACCAAAATTATATTTTACATTGTTTACTCGAATTCGGTTTATATTAGGCATTTACGTTCCTTTCTATATTAAAGACAATTATATTCATACTAATCTGCCGTATTTAATGCATCATAGATTTCGCCACGATAGTCCTCAAAATAATGCTCTACAATGGCTTTCATCCGGTCCGTAGGGTAATAACGTTTATTTACTTCGATAAACAAATCCTGTTCAACCAGAAAATTAAAAACAAGCTTTACAATACTTATCTTAGAACCCCTGGACGCCCTTACATCTTCCTGATCAGCATTTGTAGTGGTTGGAAGCTCATCCCAGGTAAGGGCAACAGACTGAAAGCTTTCCTGTTTTACCTCATCCATATCATATACAGCTATGTCTTTGGAAAATACAGACAGGGCTTTTGTCACTTCTTCCACAACATTTTCGATCTTCACATACTCCTTAAACTGATAGGTTGCGGAATCCGTATAAAACATAAGGATAATCTCATACATAATAAAATAACAAAGATAAAGCTCTCTGTTAAGGCGAAGTCCCATTATCTTCTTAAGTTCTTCATTGGAATAACCAAACACTCTGTTTCCTGCTCCTGAGCAGACAAATAAGCTTTCTTTATATTCATATATGTTTAAATTCAGTTTTTTAAGCATGGTAGTTACAATTTCATACACCTCTGCATTACCGTAGTAATCATCATATAGATTACCGTTTACGCCACCTCTGGCTATTTCATCTCCCGTAATCAGCTTACTGTATATATCCATTGCTTTTTCCAGATTCTTCATATCCATGATTCTTCCCTCATATCTGTTCTATACCATTTCAAACTTCATATCCGTAATGATAAAACTTTCATCCTTATCCTGTCCAAACTTAAGAACCTTTGAAGGGTCAAATTCTATAACAAATGACATTTTACCATACTGGTCCTGTTTTTCCAAAGATAATTCATCCATAACAAGACCCTCCAAAAAAGTATCCTGTTTGTCCTGCATTTTTTTAAGTTCATATCTGTCCTTCTGGGCTAAATGCACCAAAAAAGAATATACATCTCCGTTTCTGTATATCTCTTTTCCAAATTTTATTTCATAGATTGCCATTAATTCCGGAAGAGTAGTCTTTCCATGTTTCCATAATTGATCCAACAGCTCTTCAAATAATCTTCCGTAATTATTGGATATCCGGTTGTCCTCTACTTCGTCTTCAAAAACATATTGGGTATCTTCCTGCTTTTTCTCAATTTTTTCACCATAGTCGGTATTATCATTCCTGCCCTCTAACATCCTGTCAATGGATTCAATGGAAAAGGATTTCTCTATCTTAGGCATAAATAATGGTGCAAGCAGCACCTCTAACTGTTGGGGCATATTATGATCCATTACGATTTTTAGCGTATCCCGAAAATTAAATACCGGTCTTAATTTCCGAAGCTTGGCACGACCAATCATCTCATCCGCAATATTTTGCAATTCTATGGTTTCTTTAATCAATTCCCCATGACGGATAATGGTCTTTTTAAGCTCTGTATCTAATTTATGTATTTTTTCTAAAACAGCACTGTTGTTTTCTCCATTAGGAGAATCAACATTTTCTGCCTTAGCATATGCCTTATCAATCAGAGCACGGTTTTTTTCAAAAAGCTTGGATTCGTCTTCAAACCATTTTGCAACTGTCTCCATATACTCCTTACTTGCTTTTGCACCGGAAAATACGTCATAGCTTAATAAATCCAATACCTCTTTTTTCTTTAAAGCTAACTTTCCAACTTCATTATTAATTCTTTTAATAACCTCAATACCACCGGCAAAGTTCTCAGAGCGAATCATTTTCTCTAATAACAGTTGTTGTACGGAAATATTACTTTCCTCTTTCACTTCTTTTGTTTCCAAATAAAACTCTATACCTTCTGTGGTAACATGATAGAGTACCGCTCCGTCTACAATACGACTGTCAATTAATTTCACTCTGGCGGTCTTTTTCTTTTTCACTTCCGGATCAAAGTAGTTAAATGTAAATGCTTTGCCATCATTTCTTATCTTATCAAATATATATCCAATTAACTCTTTTTCCTCTAAAGGCTCTATATCCAGCTTAAATTCCCTACATAACAGTTCTGACAAAAAATTGGCATATTGATCATATGTGATTTCACTTTCATGAAAATTATTTTCATTTATAAAAAAACGCAAACTGGCCATGGTAATATATCCCATGTCCAGATCCATATATTTTCCTTCCTTGTACTGTGAAAATGTAGTTTCACACAGTACAAAAAAGGGATAATACTTTTTTAAATTCAACATTCGATCTTTATGTTCACTCATAATATCGTGAATCATAATGTATTTTTCTGCCATAATATAATCCTTTATATCCGGCCGCCAAAAAAGGCAGACCTATTCTTTAAGAAAAGGCATCTGCTTACAGTATGCCTTCAATATCACTTTGGGAATGAACTCCCACCAGTTTATTGGTCAGCTCTCCATTTTTAAAAACTGCAAGGGTGGGGATATTCATCACCTTATACTGAAGTGCCAGATTTACCTCATCATCCACATTCACCTTACACACCTTAATATCATTCCGTTCTTTTGCTATCTGGTCAATAACCGGTGCCATCATCTTGCAGGGTCCGCACCATGGTGCCCAGAAATCAACAAGTACAGTTTCAGAAGCCTTTAACACCTCTTCTTCAAAATCAGCCGTAGTTAAATTCATACTATCCATAATGTAAACTCCCTTCCTATCAGGTATTTCACCCGGGTTTTTATCTGTAGTATTCTCTTACAATTAAGGAATTATTCCCCTTCCTTAATTCCCTTCTTATCAGCATATTCATTCATAAGGGCGATTGCATCCACCCGTTCTTCCCTTTTATCTGATTCCATATATGTTTTTACGACCTTTGTTGCCCAAGCTGCATTTATCATATTGATTCCGTCCACAGTGTTATCATTTATAATATCTGCAAACTTTTCTTTAATATCATGATACTGCTCCATGTTAAAATTAAGCACAACAGGTTGTCTGTCTTTAAAACTTACCACAAAACAATACTGTCCTTCTTTTTGAGTTTTAGAAAAGACAAAATCCGTGATATCACTTTTAATTTTTAACCCTTCCGCAATATAAGGCATACAGGATATTTTCATAATCTCAACAATCCGGTCATCAATATTTTCATCAAAAATAATAATCTTTTCTTTTAACTGGGTATCCGTCCGAACCAGTCTCATCCTGTAATCATTACGGGCAAGCCGTAAAGCTCTGTCAGTCTGCAGTCTTTTATTGTAGTCTTCAACAATGGCCATATGCTCCTTGGTAAGTCCCGGATATGTCCATATCATATAATGCCGGTCCATATCGTTATAGGTACAGTCATAACCTAATGGCATCCCGAAATTACATTTTTTACAATAAACCGTAAATAATTTATCCTTCATAATCTTGGTTTTATATACTTCATCATAGGGTATCTCTATCTCCGGTTTAATCTTAAACATAATAGACTTACCACATTTTGGGCAATCAAAATACTTTACGATACTTTTTGCTGACATGATTATCTCCTTTATCTATTGTTTTTAGGTGTATCATTTAATTTGAGGAAACGATTCCTTTTTCTGCATCCATAGTAACAACCGCTCCGGACTTTAATATATCCGTGGCATTACTTGCTCCCAGAATTACCGGTATATCAAGACTTAGTCCTACAATACCTGCATGGGTGTTATGACCTTCCGCTTCCACAATAATACCGGATGCCTGACGAAGCTCATCAATAATATCATTACTTGTTTCAGGAAGAACCACAATATCTCCTTCCTTAAAATTCTCCATAATCTCAACCTCATCCTTGCCCACACAAAGACTGGCAGTGGTCTTTCTTTTATTTACGCCTCTGCCTTTTACTAAAATATGACCCACTACATGAACCTTGATTAAATTGGTTGTACCGGAAACTCCAAGGGGAACACCTGCTGTAATTACGGTAATTTCTCCCTGTTTCACATAACCTTTTTGCTCTGCGTTGGAAATCGCGTGTTCAAACAATTCGTCCGTATTATCCTTCATATCTACCATAAGTGGCAGAACACCCCATGAAAGGTTCAGCTGGCGCCATACATTTTCATATGGTGTACATCCTATAATCGGACACGCCGGACGGTACTTGGATATCATACGGGCTGTAGTTCCTGACTTTGTTACCGTTACAATGGCAGTTGCATTTAAATCCATGGCTGTAGTACAGGTTGCATGGGCAATGGCATTGGTAATGTCAGGATTTACCAGACTCTCTCTATTATTAAATCTTTTTACCAAATCAATATCCGCTTCCGTTCTTTCTGCAATTCGAACCATGGTCTTTAATGCCTCTACAGGATACAAACCTGCAGCCGTTTCTCCGGAAAGCATAATTGCTGACGTCCCATCATAAATCGCATTGGCTACATCTGTAGCTTCTGCTCTTGTAGGACGAGGATTTTTCATCATGGAATCAAGCATCTGGGTTGCAGTAATAACAATCTTCTCTGCATTATATACTTTCTTAATAATCATTTTCTGAATAGCCGGAACATCCTCAAAAGGAATCTCTACACCCATATCTCCACGGGCAATCATAACACCATCCGATACCCTTATAATCTCGTCAATATTTTCCACACCCTGCATATTCTCAATCTTCGCAATAATATTAATAAAATTACAGTTATGGCTGCTTAAAATATCACGAATCTCTAAAATATCCTCAGCGGTACGGACAAAGGATGCCGCAATAAAATCAAAGCCCTGTTCAATACCAAAAATAATATCTTCTTTATCCTTTTCACTGACATAAGGCATGGAAAGAGGAACATTAGGAACATTCACTCCTTTATGATTAGAAACAGGTCCACCATTTTCAACAGTACAGATGATATCTGTTTCCGTAACTGCAGTTACCCTCATGGAAATCAACCCGTCATCAATTAATATACGATTTCCCGCTGTTACATCCTTAACAAGATCCTCGTAGGTAATGGAAACCTGATTCTCATCCCCTTCCACATCTCTTGTGGTTAGTATAAACTGCTGTCCATTCTTAAGCTCTGCCTTACCATCCTTAAAATTCTTAACACGGATTTCCGGTCCCTTTGTATCTAATAGCGCTGCAATGGGCAGACCTAATTCTTCCCTAAGTTTCTTAACACGATTTAGATTCTTTTCGTGCTGGGCATAATCCCCATGGGAAAAATTAAACCTTGCAACGTTCATTCCTTCCTTCATCAGTTCCTTTAATACGTTATCATCTTCTGTTGACGGACCTAAGGTGCAAATAATTTTTGTTCTACGCATAACTGATATACCTCTCTACCATAAATTCATACTCTTCTATTTTACCCTTTTTACCCACACATGTAAACAAAAAACACAAGAAAAGAGCGGTCAATTACAAAGCCGCTCTCCCCAAAAACATCTGTATCAATCCTGCACGGAAACGATTACATCCTCATCATCGGACTCAAAATCCTGATTCATAACGGTGTAGTGCTCATTCATCCCCTGCTTTTCCCTTTTTTTCTTTTCTTCTTCCACAGAATCCAGTTTAATCCGGATTTGCTGCATAATAGTGTCTGTTTCGGATATTCTTTCTGCACAAGCCTTAAGCTCTGCCGCAATGGTTTCTTCTGTGTCGGGATCAATGTTTTTCTTATACTTTAATTCATGGTCAAGACTTGCCCAGAAGTCCATGGCAATGGTACGAATCTGAATCTCCACCCGCATAGGGGTTTTCCCTTTGGAGAAGAAAACAGGAATCTCAACAATCATATGGTAACTGCGATACCCGTTGGGCTTTGGATTATGAATATAATCCTTAATCTTGACTACCCGTAAATCATCCTGCATGGCAATTAAATTTGCCACGGTATAAATATCATCCACAAATTCACAAATAATACGTACTCCTGCAACATCAGAAAGATTCGCCATAACCGCCTCCACCGTAAAGGGCAGTCCTTTTTTATGTAGTTTTTGAATAATGCTTTCCGGTTTTTTTACCCGGGAGGTAATACTGCTGATTGGATTTCTATGATATCTTACAGACATCTCATCATTTAATACTTCTGCCTTTGTACGCACCTCCCGAATGGCACAGGAATACATCATCTGCATCTCTAAAAATGCCTGGGACTGAAGCATTAATATCTTCATCTGTTCCATTAAATCTCCATGTATTTCCGGCAAATGGGACAAACTGTCTTCTTTTTCCCGAAGTCCCGGTAATTGTACCCTTTGAACAGGTTCCATTGTCTGAACATAGGATATCTCCTGTTGTTCCTCTAAAGCCGGCACTTCCTTTTTGCTTTCCTTTAATTTATATTTGTTTTTCATCATATATCAATTCCTCATTTGGTGTTTTCATAATATACTCTTCATATGTAAGTTTAATTTTACCATATAAGCTGCATATGTGCTATATTACCACTTATTTATGTTTCATTTGTGAACGTATTTAAGCCTTTTCATTGACAAAAGATTATATAAATTATACAATTTACTTTAACTGATGAAAGTTTTAAAACGTTAAATATTTAAAGGATACGGATAGGTAATTGCGAAACGCATCTTTACAAAGTACATATTTGTTACAATTTCACAACGTATTTTACAAAAAACTGCGTTTCGCAATTACCTGAAAAAAAGGATTATACGAGGAAATGGAGAAAGTATTATGCCAATTACTGAATTACTAGAGCGTAATGTAAGGGAGTTCCCGGAGGATATCTGTTTGGTTGAGATTAATCCGGAAGTAAAAGAAACAAGACGTGTTACCTGGAAAGAATACGAGTTAATGGAGCCTAATCCAACAACTCACTATAGAAGAGAAATTACCTGGCACGTTATGAACGAGAAAGCAAACCGGTTTGCCAATTTACTAATAAGCCGTGGAATAAAAAAAGGAGACAAGGTTGCTATTTTATTAATGAATTGTCTGGAGTGGTTACCAATCTACTTCGGAATACTAAAGACAGGAGCCTTAGCCGTACCACTCAACTTCCGGTATGCCTCAGATGAGATTGAATACTGCGTAAAATTAGCAGATGTGGATATATTGGTATTTGGTCCTGAATTTATCGGACGTGTTGAGGAGATTGCAGAGAATATCAGTAAAAACCGACTTCTTTTCTACGTCGGTGATAACTGTCCAAGTTTTGCAGAGGATTATACCTCCATGACGGTTAACTGTTCTTCATTAACCCCGGATATTCAAATCACGGATAAAGATGATGCTGCCATTTATTTTTCTTCCGGAACAACAGGCTTTCCAAAAGCAATTCTACATAATCACGAAAGTCTGATGCACTCCGCAAAGGTGGAACAGCGGCATCATGGCCAGACAAAGGATGATGTATTTTTATGTATCCCTCCTTTATACCATACCGGTGCAAAAATGCATTGGTTTGGCAGTTTGATTTCCGGCAGCAAAGCGGTATTACTTCGGGGAACCAAACCGGAATACATATTGGATGCGGTTTCCAAGGAAAAATGTTCTATCGTATGGTTATTAGTTCCCTGGGCTCAGGATATTTTAGAGGCAATCGAAAGCGGTAAAGTTGATTTGTCAGCTTATGAACTTTCCCAATGGAGACTTATGCATATCGGTGCACAGCCTGTTCCCCCAAGCCTAATCAAAAAATGGAAGGAATACTTCCCTAATCATCAGTATGATACCAACTATGGTTTAAGTGAATCTATCGGACCGGGTTGTGTTCACTTAGGTGTGGAAAACATTCACAAGGTTGGTGCTATCGGTAAAGCCGGATATGGATGGGAAGTTAAGATTGTAGATGAAGCAGGAGAAATTGTACCTAAGGGCGAAGTAGGAGAATTATGTGTAAAAGGTCCCGGTGTTATGACCTGTTACTATCATGATGAAAAAGCTACCAATGAAGTGTTGAAAGACGGCTGGTTATTTACCGGTGATATGGCACAGGAAGACGAGGACGGATTTATTTTCTTAGTCGACCGGAAAAAAGATGTTATTATCAGTGGCGGTGAAAATATTTATCCTGTCCAGATTGAAGACTTTATCCGTACAAATAATGCAGTCCATGATGTAGCAGTGATTGGATTGCCGGACCACAGATTAGGCGAAGTTACCTGTGCTATTATTGAACTAAAAGAGGGCATGGTTGTTACAGAAGAGGATATCAATGAATTCTGTATGAAGCTTCCCCGTTATAAGAGACCTCATAAAGTAATCTTTACGGAAATCCCCCGGAATCCTACCGGTAAGATTGAGAAGCCAAAGCTTCGGGAAATGTATGCCGGAGGACGTGTGGTTGAAGCACAAAACAGAGGCTGAGCATAAAAAAAGAGAAAGACATTTATCCATACCGGATATTGTCTTTCTCTTTTTATTCTTCCGTCAATTCTACCAGTTCCTCCGGTAAAAACCGTATCAGCATTTGTTCCAGCTTAAGAGGTTCAATTGGTTTTGTTAAATATTCGGTAAAACCGGACTTTAAATAAAACTCACGACTGCCTGAAGTAGCATTGGCAGTAAGAGCAATGGTTGGCACAACACTATTCTTTGAACTGTCCATTTCCTTAATTCGCCTTAAGGTCTCAATACCGTCCATATCAGGCATCATATGATCAATAAATATGATATGGTAATCATTTTCAGAAACAAAATTTAAACATTCTTCACCGGAATGAGCCTCATCAATCATAACCTCCGTTTTCTTTAATAATCCGGAGAATACCTTAAGATTAATCACCGTATCATCCACAACTAAAATACGGGCCTTTGGTGCTCTAAACTGCTCCTTATACTTGATTGCCAAACTCTTCTGTCTTCGATATGCCTCCTGGTAATTTCCAATGGCTTTCCAATCCCTGACACCCTGAATAATTTCAAAGGTAAAGTTTGAACCCTTTCCATATACACTATCTACCTGTAACTCTGAATCCATCAAGGAAAGCAACTGCTTTGTTATACTCATTCCAAGGCCTGTTCCCTCGATATTACGGTTTCGTTTCTCCTCAATACGTTCAAAAGGAACAAATAGTTTTTCCATATCCGCTTCTTTGATTCCTTTACCCGTATCCTTTACAGAAACTAACAATTTGATTTTTTCATTATCTACCTTGCTGTAATCAATGGTAAGTGTTACTGTTCCTTCATCCGTATACTTTACGGCATTGGTTAATAAATTTAATATAATCTGCTTAATACGAACCTCATCTCCAAACAGCAAATGGGGAACCTCCGGTTTCACATCTACCATGAAGGACAATCCCTTTCCAATCGCCCTTGCAGATATCATATTTACCAAATCATTAATAACAGAGCTTACATCATATTCGGTATTTACCAATTCCAGCTTTCCTGATTCAATCTTAGAGAAATCCAGCACATCATTTACCAATGCAAGAAGGGACTTACCTGAACTTTTAATGTCCATGGCATAATCACGAATTGTCTCCTCTTCGCTTTCTCTTATAATCATTTCATCAAAACCTAACACTGCATTTATTGGTGTACGTATCTCATGGGACATATTTGATAGAAATATGGTTTTTCCCTGATTGGCAAGTTCTGCCTGCTCCCTTGCTTCCTGGGCTTCAAGAGTTGCCTGCTGCAGTGCCGCATTCCGGTCGTTTAACACAGTAATAGAAACTCCTGCAATACATCTACAGGCAAACAAAAGCACCATTGCAATTATAACAGAGGGCAGAAAATATTCATTCCTTCCTGCACCGTGACCTGTAACAAATCCATGAACTGCAATCCTTAATACAATCAGTTCGCTTAATATTGTTATAACATTTAACAGTTTTTTATCCTGAAATACCACAGTCAGAAATATAGGTATACAGAAAACCACCATTGCAACCAAAAAAACACCATGTATATACGCAACATTACCAAACATTAATGTAATCATAATTAATTGCGTATATTTTTTAACCACTTCTTTTTTTGTTATCTGAATGATTGTAGCTCCAACTGCAACAATTGCTGTGCTGATTAAAACAGGCTTTAAAAAATAAGACCATAAATAATCAGCCGTAGACTGATAAATCAGGTTCTGGGAACGCAACACAAAATACATTCCACCTTCTAATAATATAACCGCAATGTACAAGCCTATACTTATCAGTCGGAGAGATTTTATCCATTTATCATAATAATTATCCGGCATAGTTTCCTCTTTTCTCATACAAAAACATCATATAACCCACACCATCATAATACAACATATTCAGTATAACAAGCAACAATTTTCAAAGAATAGCATTTATTCCTTCTCAGGAATCTCCACCTTTAAGCACAACTCCTCTAACTGTTTTTCATCCACTACATCCGGTGCATTACTCATGAGACAGCTTGCATCTTTAATCTTTGGAAATGCAATCACGTCACGAATGGAATCCGCACCTGTCATCAACATAATCATACGGTCAAGACCAAAGGCAAGACCTGCATGAGGGGGTACCCCGTATTTAAATGCATCCAATAAGAAGCCAAAACGGTCATGGGCTTCTTCCTCAGTAAATCCAAGAAGCTTAAACATTTTCTCCTGAACATCATCCTGATGAATACGAACGGAGCCACCACCAAGCTCCACACCATTTAATACAATATCATAGGCTTTTGCTCTTGCCTTCCCCATGTCTGTATCCAAAAGCTCTAAATCCTCATCCATCGGCATGGTAAATGGATGATGCATGGCTTTATACCGTTCCTCTTCATCTGACCACTCAAATACAGGGAACTCTGTTACCCATAAGAAACGATATTCCTTTGGATCTAATAATCCAAGCTGTTCAGCCATTTCACAACGAAGTGCTCCAAGAACGGAGAACACAATCTTATCTCTGTCAGCCGCAAATAATAATAAATCTCCCGGTTTACCGGCTAAAGCAGATACCAGCGCTGCCATTTCCTCTTCTGTCATAAATTTTGAAAATGATGATTTGTAGGTTCCATCTTCATTAATACAAATATATGCAAGTCCCTTTGCACCGTATCCCTTTGCAAAATCCACT
Source organism: Lachnospiraceae bacterium (assembly GCA_051880415.1). Classification (GTDB taxonomy): domain Bacteria; phylum Bacillota; class Clostridia; order Lachnospirales; family Lachnospiraceae; genus CAG-590. The sequence goes on from JBJENX010000069.1 coordinate 94,936, forward strand.
AAGGCATCAATCTTTTTACGAGGCATGGCACCCTGTCCCTCTACATTAATACCACGAACAGAACCTCCATTTTCAATGGCTCCCGTAAATACACCAAATCCACAGTTCTTTACTATATCTGTTACATTCTTAAGCTCCATTCCAAAACGAAGGTCAGGCTTATCAGAACCGAAACGTTCCATAGCTTCTGCCCAGGTCATACGCTGCAGCGGAAGAGGTACATCTACACCAAGACAATTTTTAAATACTCTTGCCAGCAGACGTTCATTTACATCCAATACATCCTCTACATCAACAAAGGATAACTCCATATCAATCTGTGTAAATTCCGGCTGACGGTCTGCACGTAAATCCTCATCACGGAAGCATTTTGCCACCTGATAATAACGGTCATAACCGGAAGCCATTAACAGCTGCTTAAAAATCTGTGGTGACTGAGGAAGGGCATAAAACGTACCGGGATGCACACGGCTTGGTACAAGATAATCTCTGGCACCCTCCGGAGTTGACTTATTAAGAATTGGTGTTTCAATCTCCAAAAATCCTTCTTCTGAGAGAAAATTACGAATCTCACTTACCACTTTGCTTCTTAAAATTAAATTCCTCTGTAAATCAGGACGACGAAGATCAAGAGGACGGTATTTTAAACGAATCTCTTCCTTTGTCTTGGAATTTTCCTCAATTGGAAAAGGAGGTGTTTCCGCCTCTGATAATATACGAATATTCTTTGCAATTACTTCTATGTCTCCGGTTGCAAGATTTTTATTCACTCCACCTGCACGAAGGGAAACATTACCGGTAATGGCAACAACAAATTCACTACGAAGCTTTTCTGCCTTGGCAAAGGCCTCACTTCCGCATTTATCCTCTTCAAAAATAACCTGTAATATTCCACTACGGTCACGTAAATCCACAAAAATAATTCCGCCCTTGTTACGGCTTTTCTGAACCCATCCCATAACGGTTACGGTTTCATCCACATTTTTATTACTAACTTCTGTACATCTGTGGGTTCTTTTTAAACCCTGCATCGATTCTGCCATAATATCTGTATCCTTTCTACAAATCTACTTTAATCAAGTTTCGCAATCTTTGTTATTATATATTTTTTTCCTTAATTTGTACAGTAATTCTAATGATTTATCAGTTACCAAGTTACTTTTTATAAAAAGAACATGAAGTATCCCATGGACTGGCATATTTTTAACTTATGTGCTATGATTTGCCTATGTGTATGTATAGGATGAATAGTACACCGGCATATACACCAGAATATACTTATGATTATTGATTCTCAAAGAACGGAGGGAATACTATGGATTACCGGAATTTAACTTTATTAACAGATTTGTATGAGCTTACCATGATGCAGGGCTATTTCAAGGAAAAGAGTAATGACATTGTGGTATTTGATGCATTCTATCGAAAAAATCCATCGGGAAGCGGTTATGCCATTACTGCAGGACTTGAACAAATCATTGATTACATTAAAAATCTCTCCTTTTCATATGATGATATTGATTACTTAAGGGGTCTTCACATTTTTTCAGAGGATTTTCTTGAATATTTGGCCGGATTCCATTTTTCCGGGGATATCTATGCCATACCTGAAGGAAGTGTAGTTTTCCCACAGGAACCTTTGATTAAAGTAATTGCACCTATTATGGAAGCCCAGCTTGTTGAAACTGCCATTCTTAATATATTAAACCACCAGAGTCTGATTGCAACAAAAGCCTCCCGTATTTGCTTTGCAGCCAAGGGAGACGGCATAATGGAATTTGGTCTTCGTCGTGCCCAGGGGCCCGACGCAGGAACACTAGGGGCAAGGGCAGCTATAATTGGCGGCTGTGTAGGAACTTCCAATGTGCTTTGCGGACAGATTTTTGATGTACCTGTTTTAGGAACCCATGCCCATAGCTGGATTATGAGTTTTCCTGATGAATATACAGCATTTAAAACCTATGCAAATATGTATCCTGATGCCTGTATCCTACTGGTAGATACCTATGACACATTAAAATCCGGTGTTCCAAATGCAATTCGTGTATTTCAGGAAATGAAAGCAGCCGGCATCAGCTCAAAGAAATACGGCATCCGGTTAGACAGCGGAGACCTTGCATATCTTTCTAAAAAGGCAAGAAAAATGTTAGACGAGGCAGGCTTTACCGATGCCATTATATCTGCATCCTCAGACCTTGACGAATACTTAATTGACAGTTTAAAGACCCAGGGTGCCACCATCACATCCTGGGGCGTTGGTACCAATTTAATTACCTCTGCAGATTGTCCCGCCTTTGGAGGCGTCTATAAGCTTGCTGCCATTAAAAAACCGGAGGAGGAAAGCTTTACCGCCAAGATAAAAATATCTGAAAATCCGGCTAAAATTACAAATCCGGGTAACAAGACTGTATTCCGTATCATTGACAAAGAAACAGGTAAATTAAAAGCAGACTTGATTGCACTGGTAGGAGAGGTATATAATGAGGAAGACGATTTGGAAATCTTTCACCCAATCGATACATGGAAGCGTTCCATATTAAAGGGAGGAACCTATTCCGTGTCTGAGATTCTGGTGCCTGTATTTAAAAAGGGACAGTGTGTCTATCAGTCTCCAAAAACTATGGATATTCAGGCATATTGTAAAGAGGAACTGGATTTGCTTTGGGATGAATCCCGCCGACTTGTCAACCCGCAGGAAGTATATGTGGATTTATCAAAGCCTTTATATGACTTAAAAATGAGTTTACTGAATAAGAGAGGAACAAATATATGATAAACGAAAATCGTAAATTCTGGAAATTACTGTTATTTACCATTCCAACCTTTGGAATATACAACATAGTATTCTGGTTTCAGCTTACAAGGGATTTAAATGAAATGAATCCTGACCAAAAGAAAATCAAGAACTATATTCTTGTTATTTTTCTATCCATTATCACACTGGGAATATATCACTGGGTATGGTTCTTCTATCTTTGTGACAGAATGCAGACCACCGGTGCAAAATATAATCTTAAGGTCAGACCCGATGCAGGAATCCTGTTGGGACTGAAAACCTTCGGCACCTTCTTTATACTGGGGCCCTTCATTGCAAATGTGTTAGCTATCCACAATATGAACGCGGTTGCACATGCATATAATACACACCTTAAGAAAAGTACCAAGGTGGTGCAGAAATAAGAATTGCAAAAATAGTTTTTCGTAAAAATACGTTGTGAAAATAAAAGCAGATATGTTTTTTGGGACGTTTTCACTTCATTGTGAACGTAACAGTGCTAAGCTCGGAAATACCTCGCTAAGCACTGACGTCCACAAATACCCAAAAACATATCTGCTTTTATTTTCACAACTTACATTTTCAAAACAACTAATTTTACAATTTTCTTACAACTCTTTCACTTTCCAATATCCGGTCTTTTTTGACCCAATTCGTTCAATATAATTCCGTTCCGTAAGACTCCTAATAATTCTAGACACAGTAGCATCTGATTTGTGAATTTCGGAGGCTAATTGTGATTTCGAATAACGATTGCCAGTCTTTATCAACTCATATATTATTCTTTCATCCTTACTAAGTTTTGTTATCGTATCATTTATTGTGTCATTTATCGTGTCACGTTGACTCCTTAAAAATTCAAATGTAAAACCAAATTGACTATCATTGTATTTATAACCTATATCTTTGCACTCCAATGAATGTTATTTGCCACATAACTGACTGCCTCTTCAATACATTCAAATATTCCAGTTTACAAAACCCTTACACTTGTCTTTCCAACCAAAAAACACCACTTCATTGTGGTCTTTGACGTTTATATTCATTTATTCTGATTCCTTCAGTTCTACAATGGTCTTTGTAATTAATCCACCTGCTTCGGCTTCTGCCATAGATTTATCTATCATAGCAAGATAATCAGCATTTCTCTTAGCTTTCATAATTTCGTTATATTCATATTCAGACAGCATGACAACATTTTGATTTTTTGGTCTTGATATAATCAATGTTTCTCCATTAAAAACCTTATCACACAAACTCTTAAAATTATCTCTAACATCCATGCTCTTTACAGCTAACATAAAAAACGCTCCTCTCCGTACCAAATTATATTCACAAATCAAAAAATCATAAAAATAACTTGCATTGTTTCATAATATATGTATATAATATCTTAAAAGAACGTCGTCGGATTGATGCAAGGGTTACTAACCAGCATGTTTATCATGTGGCAGTTGCACCGAGAGTTCTTTTTTTATTGCATATATAATGTTTCTCAATTTCATCAACATCTGCTTTCATTTCATCTGTAAAATACTTTATTCCAAATTTTTCAATCTCATCATTCTTCCGATATAAATGCTCTGTTAACGCATTTGCAAAACACGGAACACATATATTATATGCATTTACTTCATGACTTAAAAACATTGATGTTGCACATACATCAGCTAATTGTAACAAATCCCACATTCCAGCCGTCTTTGCGTCTACCTTTTCAAATCTATGAGTTGCAATTCGATTGTAATCAAAAGGGAACAATTTCTCTTTAATATAGTCTATCAGTTCTCCATCTCTTGAAGTTCCTCTGGCGGATAACACTATATCCGCACTCAACTTATTTTCATTTAGGTAGATAGAAACCCGCTGCAATAAATATTTGCATATATAATTATACGCAACTGCCGGCGATGGAATTTTATCCGAATCAAATTTATTTGTATCCACAATTATATTCATAAATACAAATTTCTCCAACGCCAATTCCCGGACTATATATCCACGTTTATTAAAATCCATAATTTTTCTAAGATGAATTTCATTGACATTAAGCTTATTCTTTATTTTCTTCATCTTATTCCTAATATTCGGTTCATCTGTTTTCTTTACAATTACTGCTGATAAAACAAACCATCTAGTCCCTCGGTTTATTCCTAAATCACCTGCTTCATCTATATAAACTGTACATTCCGCCATTTTTCAATCCCTCCAGGAGTAAAACCATTTCGAAAATCGAAAATAAATAATCCAAACTATGCCTATCTGCTCTCCTTAATAAGTTCTCTTGTCACCTTATACTCTATCAATTCATAGACATATTCTGGCATTTTTCTCTTTCCCTGTTCCCAATCTCTTACAGTTCCAAGAGGAATATGTAAAAAATTAGCAAAATCTTCACGTTTCATCCCTGTTTGGAATCTAAGATATTTAATCATTCTACCCAATCGTTGTGCTTCTGTTTTGATATCCATTTTTTTCTCTACTTGCATCATATCACTCTCCTACAGCAATGCTTTACCTGGATTCAAATATACTACCGCAATGCTGTATTGTCAAGAGAAAGCAACCGTCCCGATTTTACTGTATAACTAAGCATTCACTTTATTGCCGGTAATAATCCCGGCTCTATCTTACATAGATAATCATAATAACAAAAAGAAATAGCATCAAACCGACCAAGTTAGATGCTATTTCAATGAATCATATTCTTTTCCGAAGGCAAATCGGAAATGGTTTCCGATTCACCTTTTATGCTGTATATTTGATTATATACGGAATTTCCTTCTTCTTACGGTGTACAAACCGGTCAAGGCAATCATAGAGATTAGCATAACCAGGGCTACCCCTGCCGGATTACCGGCATCTCCCGTATTTGGAACCTTATCCATGGTCTTTCCTGAGAGGTCCACGGTAATGGTACTTGAGGCTGTCATTCCGCCATCATTTGTTGTTACGGTAATATCACACTTTCCATTTCCTACTGCTGTTACATTTCCATTTTCATCAACAGTGGCAACTTCTGTATTACTTGAACTCCAGGTTACGCTTTTATCTGTTGCGTCTTCCGGCGTTATCGTTGCTGTCAGCTTAAGGGTTTCTCCCTTCTTGGTGAGAGTAGCACTCTCCGGTGTTAATGTAACTCCTGTAACCGGTTTTATATCCGTGTAAACAATGGCATATGTTGAGAATCTGTCAGTTGCAAAAGAGAATTCCCCGGTTGCCTCATGAAAGCTTCCATTTAGCACGTCTACAAGACTCTCACCGGTTGTTTCGTCCTTATGAAGTCTGATTACCTTATACTCCCGGATGATTGTCTTATCCGTGTTTAACAGGGCAGTTGGAATTTTAATTGTTACCCGGATTGCAATTCCCGGTTCATGTATCTGTACCTTCTCTCCACCTACTATCTGCTTAAATAAATCCGCATCAAAATAAGTAATTGTGGAACCATTTCCCATAATGGATTTTGCTACATTCTCTATATTTGCTCTGTCAGAGGCAGGAATACTGTTTACATCTGTTCCGGTTATTTCCAGCCATACTCTTGCATCAGATCCACCTTCAATCGCTGCCTTTTCTTCCGGTGTAAAGATTGCCGGTGCATCGGAAAGCTCCGATTTATTGTTATCAAAGGTTGCCTCACTAATTGGCGAATCATCTGCAACCTCAGCATCCTTTTGAATCTTTCCTGCATTAGGGTCTTCCGGCTCCTCTTCCGTTCCAAGCTCCGGAATCACATCAAACCGCTTTTGATTACATCCCGGTCTGCTACAGGTAAGCTCTTTCCTTCCCTTTGTGTCCTTTGTAGCTTCTGTGGTTACCTTCCATTCTCCGGTCCAGTCATGTCCCAGTGCCGGAATCACTCCCTGTTCCACAAGAATCTCTCCACAGATTAAACAATGGCTGCCCTCGGTAAGACCGGTTTCGGTACAGGTAGGCTCCTCTCTTTCATCCCTTATGGAGGTATGTCCGTTCTTTACGGTTACAGTAACACTGCTTCTACGTCCACCCTTATCTATGGCAACAATTTTATAGGTGGTTCCGTCAGCCACAAGGGTATACTCATCCCCTGAAAGTGTCACTTCTTCATCATTCACATAAACCTTATCCAGATTGGTATCTGTTATTTTAACGGTTTTCGTCTCACAATATGTCTTTTTATCCGTTACATTGGATATAACCGGAGCCTGCGTATCTACATTAATGCCCTGAGAAGACAGATATGTTGTATTGCCTGCTCCGTCTACCGCCTTAACATAAAGAATATGTCTGCCCTCAGGAGTTGTAACTGCTCCTGTATATTCCTTCCAGCCCGTTACTCCGGATATATTTTCTTCTGCAACCGGTGTATCTGCAAAATAATAATAACGCTTTACGGAACCGGAACCATTGTCACTGGCTACAATCTCCGCCCTTTTCGTTGTATCCCAAACATTGTCAAAGGAAATATCACCGGGCTCCACAAATGTAGTATAAGCATTGTCACCAACGGTAAAGGTTGCATTTGGTGAAGTCTTGTCTATCTTAACGGTTGCAGTCTTTTTATCTGTAATGGCACCGTCCAAGGTACGTTTTAGATAATAATCCTTTTGGGTCACGCCCTCTTCCGTAACAGAAAGAGTACTGCTCCAGCCACTGTCTGCACTGGAATTTGATGTATTTATGGTATATCCTTCCGGTGCAGCAAGGGTTACATCGCCGGTAAACCAGCCACTGTTATTCTTTTTCTCTCCGGCAGCTGCTGCAGATACTGAGGTGTCAAGATACTTGATTACATAATTCTTTGTTGTCTCTGCAATGGTATAATCTCCACTTCCCGGTAAGGCATCTGTAATGGTTACCTTTGCAGGATGACCGGAGGTACTGACTGCCGTATTGTTCTCATAGCTTACTGTATATTCACTTGCATCAATGATATTTCCCATACTGTCTTTTAACGCAACGGTTACAGGCTTCGCCGTATAATAAAATACGGGCTCATTGGTAACCGGATTTACAATAGTAATATCATCCGGATTCAGAGATTTTGGCTGTACGGTATAGGTAACTGTTTTTGTTGCAGCAGCCTCTATTGTATGAGCCACATCCTTATAATATGTAACCGTTATGGTTTCACTGTAATCTCCCACCGCTTTATTTGCCCTTGGACGAATGGTATAGGCATTCTGAAGGCTTCCGTCCTTTGGTACGGTAGTTTCCGAACCGGTAATATTAAATGCATTGCCGGAAACTGTTACGGACTTAATGGCCCCCTTACGGTTTCCACGATTCTTAATGACAATTGCCTTTGCATCCGGGGTATCACCATAATCACAGGCTCCAAATGCAATATCATTTTCTATCTCAAGAAGGTCTGTATAATGGGTAATTCCGCTGATGCTTACTGTATGATCTGCTTCCATATCAGGTATGGTATAGGTATAAACCGGTGCCTCACTTACTGTATTATCAATCTGAGGCAGCAGGGTCTCAGTTCCGTCTAACTTAACCGTAACACCTCCTAAAGCATCTGCAAAGCCATCGGTAAGTGTTATGGAAAATGTATAATCCTCCTGCCACTTAATGGCATTTGGATTCGTATTGTAGGATATCTCATAGCCTGCTGCACTGCGTACCGATTCTGTTGGGAAGGTTACACTTAACTTGGTTCCTTCTCCAATGGTAACCGATGTATCAGGTGATGCATCATAATTTGTCTTTGCCTTGTATCTGACATAGTAGGTACCCGGTGCAAGCCCGGTGAGACTGCCGGAGGTCAAATCACTATCGTTAATCTGTGTATAATCTGTAGCTCCTGCCTTACGGTATTCCATATCGGTTGTCACGCCGTTTATCTTACCATTTTCCTGCCCGAACTTCTCCTCATCCGTGGCTGTAACGACCGGTGCCGTCTGTGTCGCATTGCTTATGGTAACCGGAAGGTCTCTAGTAATGGTAATGGTACCATTCTCTGCCACAGCATAACCATCTATATTATCCCATGTGTAGTTCTGATTATCCGGTGACGGAACGGTATAGACTGCTTCAAATGCCTCATCCGAAACCTTTGGTATTACGGAACCATCTTTCCATGCCCAATTTGCAGGAAGGGATATCTGACTATTCAATGTCTTGGAAGAATTGTAGGTTGCAGAAAGGTTGGTTGGAACGGTAAATGATGCCTCTGGTTTCGGAATTGGAGTTACCGGAACAACAATCTTTCTCTTAATCTTCCCACTTGCACTGTCATATCCAGCCACACTGCTCCAATCATAATTTGCTGTATCCAATGTCTTATTATATACAGCGGTATATCCTGTGTTCCCAACATCCGGAACAGTATTTCCATTCTCCCATGACCAGTCAGTGCCGAGGGAAATTTCACTTAACTTTGTACCATAAGAAACGCTGCTTACTGTTGGTGTAGTTGGTGAGGTTGGTGATGCTGTTGCGATTGTGACAGTAACATACGAAGCTGCACTATCAGCATAATTACCCGTTCCTTTTGCCTTATAATAAACCTTGTAACTGCCTGCATTTATTGCCTGAGGTATCGTATCTGTAAAATCTCCGGATGTTCCGAGACGAAATACCATAGAACCATTATCAGCACTTCCATTTGATGATAATAAATCCTGTGCACTAGCAGTATAAGATAAATTGGTTGCTGCACTTGGGGCAGTCTTAACACTGGCCACCAATTTTTTTAAATCAATTCGCCATTCATAGCTAGCCGCTTTGGTTAATCCCGTTACCTCATAATTATAACCTGCCGGCAATGTTGTAATATAATTATAAGATTGATGATTACTAATTAGCACAAAATGACGACTATTATCTATAAATATATGATACTTACAATCATTTCTGGGCAAATAACCAATACCGAAATGATCGCATCCTAATTGAGCCCCGGATGAAAAAATATCACCAACCTTAAGCGGACAATCATTGGCTGTTAAATCGTAATAATCCTCTGTTATTTCGTATCTGGAACGAGTTGTCGCCGCCCTTACCTCCATCGGCTCCACACTCATAACAAGGGTCATCACCATGACAACACTCATCAGGAATGCCGTCAGTCTTTTTGTAAGCTTCTTTCCATATTTCATCATATGTTTATTACTCCTCTCTTTTCATAACGGATACTGTCTTCGCATCTATTTTCCACCGCTGTTACTTATTTGCTCTTTCCTATCAGAGGGCACAAAAATACCCATTTGTTTTACAATTACGTAAATTATACAAAACAAATGGGTACAATTTGGGTACTATTCAGTTTTCCGGTTATCCTATCAACACTTTTTTTCCCTCAAACGCAAAACCGTATTTTCTTATGCGTTCCTGTGGAATGCCTTTGGCGATAAGCTGCGTGGCATACTGTTTTTCCTCTATCTGTGCAAGTGCTGACTGTACCGTTGCTTTGAGGTTCTCTTCATCCTCCTCATCGTGCACTTTAAATTCCAGGATGATTGCATCATTTTCCCGGGGTCTTTTAGGCTCAAGCATGACATCATATCTTCCGAATCCACTTTCCCTATTCGATGTAATGATATATTTATCCTGCAAATCTACGATAAGTCCCAGTACAAAGCCATGGAAAAAACGCTCCGGACGGTCGTAAGACGGTCTTTTCCCTGTGTCGAAATAGCTGAAGGTACTTAGTGCAACACGGTTCATGTATGCATTCATTGCCTTGATGTCGTTTTGAAGCATTGCCTTTATGAATTCATTGTAATCCTCTTCCGCCTCTGTGAACCAGCTACGAACCATTCCTTCAAACATGCACTCCACCTCATAATTCGTAAGTGCAAGCTCATACATCTGCTTCTGCCCTTTTTCCAGACACTCCAAACGGTCATAGGAAAGCACCTTTAAGTATCCGCTCGCCAAAAGCAGACTCCAAACTGCCTTTTCACTGCCATCCAACTGGTTATACACAATCTGCTCATCGATAGGTGTACGTATCACTTCTCCACGAAGTAAGCTTTCAAATTTTTCCTTTATTCCGCGATTTCCTTCCCGAAGCAATTTTCCAACCAAACTGTTGGAGCTGGTGTTTGCCCAATAGGTCGTAATATTTCTTTTATCCAGAAAATTCAGGATAGACCACGGGTTATAAATATCCCTATGGGTGCCAAAGATAAAACCGTCATACCATCTCCTTACTTCTTCTTTTTCTGAATCCAGTCCGCATTCCTCAAGTGCCGAAAAAACCTCTTCCTCCGTAAAACCAAAAGATGTTGCATATTTGTCAGAAGTTGTTGTTACCACTTCCAGATTATTTAAATCAGAAAAAATCGACTCTTTACTCACTCTTGTGATTCCTGTCATAAGTCCCCGCTCAAGCCATGGATTTGTCTTAAAGGTGGAATGAAACATACTTCTGGTAAAGGCCACCAGTTCATCCCAGTATCCATTCACATAGGCCTCCTGCATGGGTGTATCATATTCATCCAATAAAATGATAACCTTCTTGCCATAATACAGATATAAAAACTTTGTCAGGTAATGAATTGCCATTGTAGCATCTACATCATCCATATCCACTGTCACACGCCTGAAAAATGATTTGTCTCCTTCATCTAAGGCATCACTCTTCAGCAAAAAGGAATAATTTGTATATAATTCCGTCAGCATCTGACAGATTCTCTTTCGCGTATCCTGATAGTTTTTTTCTTTTATATTGGCAAAGGTCAGACTAATCACCGGATAGGTGCCCTGAAGTCCTCTGTATTTGGGATCCTCCCATACGCTGAGCCTCTCAAACAAATCTCCCCGACTCGCATATGCTACGGAGAAAAACTGTTCTACCATGCTCATGTTAAGTGTCTTTCCAAAACGCCTGGGACGTGTAATCAGTGTCACATCATCGTTACTTTCCCACCACTCCCGGATAAAATCCGTTTTATCTACATAAAAAAGGTTCTTCTCTATCAATTTATCAAATTGCTGTATTCCGATTGCAACATTTCTTGCCATAATTTACCTCCAATTATGAGTAGTAATTATGCTTCTAGTATATATGAAAAATATTACAAATGCAAAACATAGAAGTAATTATTTATTATTTATTTTGTGTTAGAGATGCATTTGTTATTTCTCCCCAGCTATACTGTGCCATATACTGACCGTGATAGGCATTGATGCCACCGGCAGTTCCCTCTAACCAATCGTAATAATCACAGGTAAACGCATCTCTGTCAACACCCATGCTTCCCCATTGACTGACTAACACTTCCTCACAGCCCGCCTGAGTCAGGATAGATAACAGTGCTTTCTTGCATTTTTTCAGGTATGAATAATGATCACCATCGTCTTCCCAAATCGCCGAAATAATCTCTGCATTAGAACACAAGGCTCCTTTGCGGTCAACTAAATATGCCAAAAGCTCCTTCGCCTTTACGGGTTCAATAGGAAGTACTTTTCCATCCACAAATACCTCAAAGTTTCCAAAACACTGCATATATACCTTTGCCTTCAACCTTGCTTCTATTGGGTGTCGCAGGTTCTCAAGCTCTCTTGCAACTTGCTCGGTGGTAACCGGTTTTAAGATATAACCACTGCACCTGATTTCTGACACGGCATCATAGATGTAATCGCTATATCCGGTGGTAAAGATGATATTCATATTTGGTTGCAGGCATTTTATCTGTCTCGCCAGTTCCATTCCATCCATCATTCGCATACGAATATCCAGAAATGCCACATCCGCCTGCTGTTCTTTTACATAAGAAAGACATTCCGTTGCTTTTTGAAAGGAAATCAGTTCCGCTTCAGGGGCTGCTTCTTTTATACATCTCATTAGTCTTTCTAACATTAATTTTTCATCATCTACTGCCAGTATTCTCATTCTTTTTCCTTCCCGGGTATTTCCATTACAACCCTGGTCCCTTTCCCAATCACACTATGTATTGTTAACGTACCACCAACCATATATTTTAGCCTGCTTCTGACACTTTCAATACCAATGTGCTTTTTTCCGTCGTTTATTACCTCATTGGGATTAAATCCGCCCCCATCATCTTCAATGATTACCTGATAACCCTGTTTTACACATTTGGTGCAAATCCTTATAGTGCATAGGTTATCACTTCCCATCATACCATGCTTTACCGCATTTTCTACCAAAGGCTGTACCGTAAGTGCCGGTATCATAAAATCCTCTGTCTTAATATCATAAACCACCTGAAGATCATCCTGAAAACGAATCTTCTCTATCCAAAGGTAGGTTTGTACATGCTTAAGCTCCTTCGAAAATTCAACTGGAAATGAATCACCCATATGTTCCAAATTACCACGAAGATAAGAAGAAAAATGGTTCGTCACTTCTTCCGCCAATGCCGAATCCTTTTGGCATAACTCCGCTATGGTAGACAGCGTATTATATAGAAAATGTGGCTGAATCTGACTAATTGTCAGGGACATCTGGCTTTGCAGCAATTCTCGTTCATTTTCTACAAGTTTGTTTGCCATTTCCCAATAAAACAGCATAAACATCAAAAGAAGTGCCAGGGTACACACAAGAAGCTCCGGTACCGGATACCAGACGGACTGCAAGGTCGTAGTCAACAGCGAAACCAAACCAAAATTTAGCATCACAAATGTGCCAAATCTACCAAGGTTTTTCCGATAATGTACCACAACAAAAATCTCTATTATTAATAAAATTGGATCAAATAACCAGGAAATCCAATAATAAGGACCGTCCGTTAATTTTCCATGGACATCCACTTGAAATAACATTCCGTTAAACATTGAGAAAAATACAAATAAGAGATAACCTCCACAGACAATCATCATGATATATGCAAGCCGGTAGGATACATCAGGCACGCCTCTTTCCTTAACGAAACTAAGAATACAAAACAAATAAAAAAGTGCCATCACGGTACCGCCACCATAGGAAAAGAAAGCGAAAAGCTTCGTCAGCCATACATTTTCGAAGCCTAATTTCATAATCCATAATCCGCACTCCCCAATAAGCATCACAAGATTCAAACATACAATCCATATGAAATTTCTCATGTAGGGAAGCTTCCTGCTCTTGTATCCAACGCATCCAAGCAAAATAAAGAACGTTACAAGAATAGAGAATACCAACAATCCAATATTTAGTTCCAGCATATCATTTAATTGTGGCATTGTTACCTCACATTCTTATCTATCACAGCAATCTTTTTTATTCTTCTGATTTTCCCTTTATCTCGTCCAACTGGCTCTTACGCTCCTTTGCCCAGTCTTCAATAATATTTTTATATCATTTTATCATCAACATACACCCTGACATACTAATGCACTGTATAAAATGCAAGACAGGTATATCCCGGATGAAATTCCTTAAGAGTAAAGGTATATTCCTTTTTTACTCCTATAAGGACATTTTTATCTATGACTTCCCCAGGGGTACCCTGTCTTATATTTTTTTCTTTGGAATTCATCCTGCCATTCCTCCTGCATAGATAACATCAATGCTTTCCACGTCTCTCTTTATTACCAAACTTCGTATACTGTCCTAACCATACAAGCTCTACAGGACCGGTGGAACCGTTTCTTTGCTTTGCCACAATAATCTCGGCAATACCCGGTTTTTCCGATTCTTTATTATAATAATCATCACGATATATAAACATAATAACATCCGCATCCTGCTCTATGGCTCCCGACTCACGAAGGTCTGACATAACAGGCTTATGGTCTTCACGGGCATCTGCCGCACGGTTAAGCTGGGACAATGCAATAACCGGAACATCCAGCTCTCTGGCTAATTTTTTCAATGACCGGCTGATTTCTGATATTTCCTGTTGCCGGGATTCCCTGTGTCCGCTTCCGTTCATAAGCTGCAAATAATCAATGACAATCAGTCCAAGATTCTGTGTCTGCTTTAATTTACGACATTTTGAACGCAGCTCAGATACACTGATACCCGGCGTATCGTCTATAAACATAGGGGTTGAGCCCACACGGTGTGTAGAATCAATTAACTTATCCCAGTCAGAATCCATTAACTGTCCTGTTCGAATGGACTGGGAATCTACCATGGAATCCATGGCAATCAAACGGGTTGCCAACTGTTCCTTGCTCATTTCCAGACTGAAAATAGCCGTAGGAACACCATTCTTCATGGCCGCATTCTGGGCAATATTAAGTGCAAATGCAGTTTTACCCATAGCAGGTCTTGCGGCAATCAGTATAAGCTCGGAGCCATGAAGACCCGCCAGCTTCTCATCAAGGTCAATAAAGCCTGTAGGCACACCTGTAACCTTGCTTTTTCTTCTTGAAGACTCTTCAATGGCATCTAATACATTAAGCGCCACGGTTTTCATATCAACAAAATCTGTAGATCCACTTTTATGCTGGCTGATATTAAACAGTTCCTTTTCTGAAGCATCTAACAAATCCGCAACCTTTGTCTTTCCTGCATAACAGGCCTCTGTAGTCTGTTCCGTAAAACGAATCATTCTGCGAAGAATGGCCTTGTCCTGAACAATCTCAGCGTAATCCTTTGCCCGTCCGGAATAGTCAACAACTGCCAAAGTCTCTCCTATATATTCCATGGAACTGACATTATCGGGAGCACCCATTTCCTTTAATTTGTTACTGACGGTCAGTAAATCAACGGGCTTTCCCTCATTATACAGGGCTACCATTGCATCAAATATCAAACCATACTGACTGTAATAAAAATCATCCCTGGTCAATATATCCGCAACCTCAACAATCATATTACGGTCAAGTAACATAGAGCCGATTACTGCCTGCTCCGCTTTTATATCATTCGGTTGTATCTTCTTTATAACTGCTTCATCCATTATCTATCATCCTATCATTATCGATTCACTTATGTATTGATTATTTTCCCACAACCTTAACCTTTAATGTTGTTGTTACCTGTGGGTGTAATTTAATCTTTACCTCAAACTCACCAACACTTTTAATGGCATCCTTCAACTGTACTTTCTTCTTATCAATATCAAATCCTAACTGCTTCTTAACTTCCTCTGCAATCTCCTTTGAGGATACGGAACCAAAGGTCTTACCTCCTTCACCCAGTTTAATGGCAACGGTAATCTCTGATTCTTCTATTTTTAATCCAAGTTCTTTTGCTGCCTGTAAATTCTCAGCCGCAATTTTATCATCATTTGCTTTTCTAAGCTTTAAATCGTTAAGATTCTTTCCTGTAGCCTCTACTGCCTGTCCCTTCTTAATCAGGACATTTCTTGCCAGACCATCCTTAACCTTAACAACCTCTCCCTTTTTACCAATATTCTTTACATCCTCTAATAAAATAACTTCCATATTCTTCTTCCTTTCTGATATATTAAAAATCTCCTTCTGTACGCATGGCAAGTAGTAAATCTCGGATATCCTGCTTTACTTCGTCTATAGACTTGCCCTCAATCTGTGCCCCTGCAACGGTACCATGTCCGCCTCCACCAAAGCGTTCCATAATAACCTGAACATTTACATCATCAATAGAACGGGCACTGATATACACAACATCCTTAATCTTTGTCATTACAAAGGATGCTCTTACCTTATCCACATCCAGTAAATCATTTGCTACCTTGGCTGCTAACACCGTAGGACTGTCAACTCCCTCAATTGGCACATCTGAAATGGCAAAATTCTCTAAATAAATTTCCGCCCTTACAACACCCTCCGATACCTGCTTGTAGCTGTCTAAATCTGAACGGTATGCCTTACGTACTCTGGTCATATCTGCACCACATTTACGAAGGAAGGATGCCGCCTCAAAGGTACGGACACCGGTCTTTGTTACAAAATTATCCGTATCTACCAAAATACCTGCATACATGGCATCGGCTTCTGCCGGCCGAAGCTTTGGTTTATCCATACTATACTGTAAAATCTCTGCAACCATTTCACATGCGGAAGATGCATAAGGCTCAATATAAGACAGTGTAGCATGTTCAATTACATCTTCACTTTGCCGGTGGTGGTCAATGACTACAATATTCTTTGTATGGGCAAGTAATTCTTCACACTCTGTTCTACCGGGCCGGTTTACATCCACTACTACCACAACTGCATTGGGATTTACAGCCTCTAAGGCCTGCTCGTTACTATAAAACATATCTTCCGGATATACATTACTTCCCTGGAATGTATTCATTGCCGGCCGAATGGAGCTGGTAATCTCATTAATTACGATATGTGCCTTTTTGCCCATTAGGGTTGCTAAACGATATATACCAATAGCAGAGCCTAAACAGTCAATATCAGGATTCTGATGTCCCATAATAATAACTTCATCTTTATTCATCATGATTTCTTTTAATGCATGGGCTTTTACCCTTGCCTTCACACGGGTATTTTTCTCAGCAGACTGGGTCTTGCCTCCATAATAAAGAATCTTTTCCCCAATCTTAACCACTGCCTGGTCACCACCACGTCCCAAAGCCATATCCATTGCCATATGAGAATAATTATAGGCGGTTGTATAATCATCACGGTCCGGGTCCACACCCACTGCAATACTTAATGTAACAGGGGTTTCATTACCAATATTAATTGTCCGGACTTCATCTAACAGGGAGAATTTTCCCTCCTGAAGCTGTTCCAGTCTCTGCAGCTGACACACAAAAATATACTTATCTTTTTCAAGCTTCTGGATTACCGCATCTGCCGTCTGCATATATTTGGTAATCTTACGATCAATCAATGCCACCAGCAGGGAGCGTCTGACTTCCTCCGTGGAGTCCATTGCCTCCTCGTAATTATCTATATATATATGGCCTACCACCATTTTAATCTTCTCTTTTTCTGCAAGTGCAGCAATTAAATCTGTTTCATCATACAAATAGATAGCATATAAAGAATCATCTGAAGACAGGTTATTTCTCATCTTTTCAGATAACATTTCCTGCACTTCCAGTTTATGAATCTTCACCTGATAATTACGGTCATTCTGATATATATGAACCACTCTCTGGTTATTATCCTCTTCATCCATTTCCAATAATTCCAAGGTAATATCCGTAAATATATTCTGAATATGCTTACGCATATGCTGACGATCACTTTTCACGGTATCGTAAAATGCCCTGTTACTCCATAAAACACGTCCCTTGGAATCTACCAGGGTATAAGGCACAGACAGTTCCTTAAGCAGTGTTGTCTGTATGGACCCCTGGGCAAAACCTAAAGTAACCAGATCTGATATTACATTTGGTCTTTTCCTTATATATACATAAAGGGAGCATAACAGATATAAAAATAAAAATCCGGATACAACCAGTCCACCCGTAAGACTAAACCGGTATACCACAATATTCATTGCAATCAACAATAACAACAAATAAAATGGAAGCTTAAGATATTTATCTAATTCTTTTCTCAGTAATCGATTCTCTTTCATTATATCCCCTTCTATACATGATGTAATATTTAAAGTAATTCTGTTATATTTTCTTTCGGTTTTATACTACCAATTATACAAATCCACAATCCCATATAGTATAACACGTCCAAAAAAATCCCACAACGTGACATGTTGTGGGTTATTATTTTCTAAAACTCAACATTTAGATGTCATATGTATATATTACCACCTTTTCGTTCCAATCCTTGTCATAATCCGGTAATTTTACCACACGATATAACGAAAATTTCCGGTACTGCAGAAGCTTTCTATAATCCTCTTTGGGATAATACATAATAACATATATTTTTCGGGGATATTCCCTGACGCTGTTTAATAAATTGGTAATTACCTGTTCAAATATTTTAATATCAAAGGGATTAAAAAAATAAAAAATGGTATCCTCCGGATGTATGGGGTATTCTTCCGCTTTACCATGAATAAGCTCTATCCGGTTCATGCTGTCTTTAAATCTGGTATTATAATAAGCCCTGTTATCCAAAGCCAGCTCATATAATTCCTCATCAACCTCTATCCCACATACCTCGCAGCGAAATCTCTGGTTCACATAGAAAAGCACTCTTCCTTTGCCACAGCCGAAATCAACCAGTCTGTCATACTTGGTCATTACTTCCTCCAAGGCATCAAATGCACAAATGAGCCCACTATAGCTTGTGGGCTCATATCGATAATAATCATCATTATATCGGTTATTATACACAACCTCTGTGCTTTCAATTCCAAAAAAATCCTCGAATTTGTCATTTTCATTAAAATATGGATTTTTACCTTTTTTCTTTTTCATCTTGCCTGCACCTTAAAAATAACATGACAATCGGATACATAATTATAATTAATATCCAATGCATATTTTACATGAACCGTAATCTCCTGTTGCGTTTCTTCAATGGTAAGCTCCTTTGTTAAGGAGTCAATCTGTAATGGTCCCGCTATGGTTTCATAAATCGTTGAGGTCTTTTGGTCCCTATCAAACATTAAAAGAGAAGTGTAGGCACCTTTTTTTGTCATTTCAAAATGACCATCATAGAATTTTACACTATTTTTGGTTACGCTCTCGCCGGCAGCTGCCTGCTCCTCATAAAATACATAATGTTTACCATTTTTCATATAATAAGTTCCCGGAACTACCAATTCAATCACATCATCACCCATATCAAACTGCATGCCGGAAACGGTAATTAATACATCCTTTGTCATATTAACCTCTTCATTTCATTTTAATTCTATTGCTTCTTTTTAACTAATTTGACAATGAGTAAAACCATTAGCCATATAACATCTAAAATAACCGTTATACCCATAACCACAGCCCCAAAGAAACCAAATATGATAATCCCCGGTCCAGGATGTCCCAAATAACCATCAGCATGGGCAACACATTGAAATACCGGAATTTGGGACGTTTCGTCCACATAAACAGGTTCCTTCTCTACAAGAAGGTATTTATCACCTAATCTTATATCACAGCTATACTGAAGGGAAGACATATCAACGATTGCGCAGGAATCCTCATACTCTACGGTATAATAATCTTCAATGCCTTTCTCCTTTGTGATTCTGTCCACATCTTCCTGATATTTTTCCTCACAGAACTTGGAAAACAATTCATAGATATCATACTCACCGGAATCCCTTAATTCTTCAATAACAGCTAATTGTTTTTCTTCATTTTCCTGTTCCTCTTCTATGCTTTTTGTTAAATTTCCCTGAAACAGCATTAAAATGCCGCCAATTCCAAAGCCAAGGATATTAACCAGAACAAAAATTATAATCCAGACAATTTGAAAAGTGCTCCGCTTTTTCAATTCTTATCCCCTTCTTTAGTAACTCTCAATATCCACAACAGTTGTATCCGTTACATGACAGGGAAGCACTCTGTCAGCAAAGGAAATAAACTGGTCCACACCGTCACTGACGTAATACTCATATTCCGATTTATGCTTTTTGGTATTTAAAATTCCCTGCTCTGCCAATAATTCTTTTAAACTCTTTGCAGTTTCATAAGCGGGATTCACCAGATGAACCTCTTCTCCCATAAAACGCTTAATGGTGTTGCGAAGTAATGGATAATGGGTACAGCCTAACACTAAGGAATCCACATGGTATTCCTTTAATTCCTGTAAATACCGCCCAACAATATCATCCGTTACCCGGTCCTCTAACAAGCCCTCTTCCACTAAAGGAACAAACAGAGGACAGGCTTTACTGACAACGGTAATATCAGGATTTAATTCCCGGATATAATCATTGTAAATGCCTGATTTTATGGTACTTTGTGTGGCAATGACACCTACATTTCCCGTTTTTGTTGTCTCCACTGCCATTTTAGCTCCCGGTTTTACCACACCGATAATAGGGATATCAATTTTTTCCGCTATTTCATCAAGAGCCAGGGCACTTGCTGTATTACATGCCACAACAATTGACTTCACATCCTTTGTTAACAGAAAACGGACAATCTGCTTACTGTATTTTAAAACTGTTTTCTTGGACTTTGAGCCGTAGGGAACCCTTGCGGTATCGCCAAAATAAACGATATCCTCGTTGGGAAGCTGACGCATGATTTCTCTTGCAACAGTTAATCCCCCTACTCCTGAATCAAATACACCGATTGGATTATTCATATCCATTCCTCAACTTTCTATACCATGCTTTTAGTATCTTCTCTCTAACGCCAACTGAATCTGTTTTTCTACCAATTCCTCTAATGGAATTCCCGCTTCCTTCCAAAGCATTGGATACATACTGATAGAAGTAAATCCCGGCAAGGTATTAATTTCATTAAAAATAACCTGATTCGTTTCTGTTTCTAAGAAGAAATCAACTCGGGATAAACCATAACCGTCCATTGCAGTAAATATCTTCTTTGCCGTTTCCCTTATCTCTTCTGTCTTTCCTTCCGGCAAATCCGGAGATAAAACGGTTTTGGACTCAGCGTTGTTGTATTTGGCATCAAAATCATAAAATTCAGCTGCAGCTAAAATTTCTCCCACTCCGGAAGCTTCCACATTACCGGCACTTCCTAAAACGGCACATTCAATTTCTCTGCCTACAATATTTCTTTCTACTAAAATTTTGGTATCATGCTTTGCAGCAAGCTTTAATCCTGCAATTAATTCTTCTCTGTTATGTGCCTTTGATACACCCTGGGAAGAGCCTGCCTTACTTGGTTTGATAAATACAGGATAAGAAAGCTTTGCTTCTACTCTGGCAACCTGTTCCTCCATAATGGCTGCATCCGTTTCTGCCTGTTCCACATCCACAGCACGAACTAAAACATAATCTGCCTGGGTTACCCCTAAATCATCTACAATGATTTTTGTATATACTTTATCCATTCCTGCAGCAGATGCTAATACACCACATCCTACATATGGAATCTTGGCAAGCTCAAACAACCCCTGAATGGTTCCATCCTCTCCGTACATACCATGAAGCACAGGGAAAATCACATCGATTTTCTTTCTAGTTACACCATCAGGGCCTGATAAAATGATTTCTTTTTTTGTGGCGTCCGGAGAAATAATTGCTTCTGTCTTAGAATCTCTCCAGGTACCATTTTGAATGGAATCCAAGTCCTTCGTATATAACCAATGGCCTTCCTTCGTTATGCCTATGTAAGTGATATCGTATTGTTCTTTGTTGATTGCTCCTGCCACTGTAACCACAGAAATACAGGAAACATCATGTTCTGAAGACTGTCCACCGAAAATAACGGCTATATTTTTCTTGCTCATGGATACTCCTTTCAAAAATACATTGTTATGGGTAATTGCGAAACTCTTGTATTGATAGAATACGTTGTACAATTATAACAATAACATTTTCGGCACGCTCTCGCTCCGCTTCAAACGTAGCGGTACTAATGCCTTAAAATACAAGGCATAAGTACCGACGTTTTCAGAGGGCACGAAAATGTTACTTGTTACGATTGCACAACTCACACTATTCAAAAAGGGAGTTTCGCAATTGCCTGTTGGGTTGTTATTGTTCAAAGCCTACTAAGAATGCTTTTTGATTTATCTCTACAGTCTTAGGTGGTACCGTGTTGGCAATTACCTCTAACCATTCTTCCTTTGTGAAATCCATATGCTGTGCCGCAAGACCTAACACAATGTTGTTAAATACTCTGGAATTGCCAAGCTTTAATGCTTCTTCAGCTGCATTTATGGAATAAACGGTATGCTCTTTTGCAAGATTTTCCAAAATATTTTCCGGATACTGGGCTGCTCCGGTTACAACGGTAATGGGATCCATACGGTGGTCATTTACTATTAATACGCCGTCAGGCTTTAAAAAATGTGCATAACGAAGTGCTTCTAACCGTTCGAAGGCGATTAACACATCTGCCTGACCTTCTTCCACAATGGGCTCTTCTACCTTTTCGCCATAACGAACGTAAGTAACAACTGAGCCTCCACGCTGGCTCATACCATGAACCTCAGAAAGCTTCACGTCATAGCCACCCTTTATCATAATTCCGCCAAGTATACGGCTGGTTAACAAGGTTCCCTGTCCGCCCACACCGACGATCATAATATTCTTTGTCTCTTTCATTATCTTGCTACCTCCTCGATTGCATCAAATGGACACATCTGTCTACACAAGCCACATCCGTTACACATGGTCTGGTCAATGGTAATGGTTCCATCTTCATTTTTTGTCAGAGCAGGACAGCCCGGCTGTAAGCATTTTCCGCATTTCTTACATTTTTCAGGAAGGGGCTTACATACATTCGGGAAGCTGACCTCCTTTAAAAGTACACAAGGAGATTTTGTAATAATAACAGAAACCGCATCTCTGACAACCTCTTCCTTAATTACCTTTTCTAATGTATCAAGGTCAAATGCATTTACTTCCTGTACATGCTCAATGCCCATTGCCTTACACATTCCAAGAATATTAATGGCAGGTACTACCTCTCCCATTAATGTCTTACCGGTAGCTGCATGATCCTGATGACCGGTCATACCCGTTGTGGAATTATCCAAAATAATAACCGTACCGGTACCCTGATTATAAACCATGTTCATTAAGGAATTAATACCTGTATGCATAAAGGTGGAATCGCCGATAACAGCAACCCAATTCTTCACATAATCTTTTCCTTTACCTTTTTCCATACCATGTAAGGAGGAAATGGAAGCACCCATACAAATGGTTGTATCAACTACACTTAAAGGTGCTACCGCACCAAGGGTGTAGCATCCGATATCTCCTGCCGCATGAATTTTTAATTTCTTCAGTACGGAATATACACTTCTGTGTGGACATCCGGGACAAAGTAACGGTGGTCTTCCTGCTACCTGTGCCGGCTCCTTTAAATTCAAATCCTGCTTTAAAACTGCCTGACGAATCATATTAGCACTATATTCACCCTGAACCGTAAATATTTCTTTTCCGAAACATTCAATGCCCATGGCCTTAACCTGTTCTTCAATCACAGGCTCTAATTCCTCAAAAATGTAAAGGGTATCAACCTTTGAAGCAAATTCCTCAATTAATTTCTTTGGAAGTGGATGGACCAAACCAAGCTTTAATACAGAAGCTTCCGGACATGCTTCCTTTACATATGTATATGGAATACCACTTGTGATAAAACCAATTTTTGTATCATTGATTTCCATACGGTTTAATGGAATATCCTTTGAAACGCCTTCTTTTGCAACTGTGAGTGTAGCTGCATCCTCACCCATACGGGCCAAACGGTCTTCTACAAACACATGACGCTTAATGGCATTTCCGGGCATCATAACATTTTTTGCAATATTTCTTTCGTATGGCTTATCCTCCGGAACTACCCGGTCTTCTAATGTAACAATACCTTGGGAGTGTGCAAGTCTTGTGGTAGTACGCAATACAATTGGTGTGTCATATTCTTCTGATAAATCAAATGCCAGTTTCATGAAGTCCTTTGCTTCCTGAGAGTCACTTGGCTCTAATACAGGAACCTGGGCAGCACGACAAATCTGTCTCGTATCCTGCTCATTTTGCGAGCTGTACATACCAGGGTCGTCAGCAACTACTGCAACCAAACCACCATTTGCACCTATGTAAGATACTGTATACATTGGGTCTGCTGCCACGTTAAAGCCAACGTGCTTCATAGAAGCCATGGCACGGACACCACTAATAGATGCACCGATTGCAACCTCCATTGCAACCTTCTCATTTGGAGACCACTCACAGTAAATCTCCGGATATTTTACTAAATTTTCACTAATCTCTGTACTTGGTGTTCCCGGATATGCTGCAGAAACCTTAACCCCTGCTTCATATGCTCCACGGGCAATTGCCGCATTACCAAGCATAATTTTTTTCTCTGACATGAGAAAACCTCCTCTTTTTTTGTGTTGATTGGGCTTTATTCATATCATAACTCCCTTTTCCAACCGATACGAGCCCACAATTGTCTCTATTATATATGAAATAGAAGGATTTGTCATTAAAAATGCTCAATCATTCACAGAATTTACTGTTAAAATGATTGAGCATAAATATTCTATATTTCCCCTTCTGTTTCCAAATATTGGAGAAATGCTTCGCAGCCTTTCACCACATCTTCATAGGTTTCATCAAACTTTGAGGAATACCAGGGGTCTATTACGGAACGATTCTCTCCGGCATACTCTAACAGCATTTTCATCTTCTCACCCCGGGCATGTCCCGTTATCCGCTCCATATTACGCATATTCATTGTGTCCATTCCGATAAGATAATCATAATGATCATAATCGGAGGCCTTCAGCTGCACCGCTCTTTTCCCATCGCAGCTGATACCGTGCTTTGCCAGTTCGGCTTTGGCGGGAGGATATACAGGGTTGCCCTCTCCATTCCAAATCTCTTCCGTACTGGTAGCCGCTGATGCAATTTCAAATTGGTCGGCAATGCCACGTTTAGTTACCATGTCTTTTAATATAAATTCCGCCATGGGGGAACGGCAGATGTTGCCTAAACATACAAAGAGTACTTTAATCATTCTTTCTTTTTCCTTTCATTTCTTGGCATACTCCATATCCAGCCTTATAGGAAATACCTTCCCACAAATCCTTTTCAATCAACTTCTCTTTCTCCCTCAATGACGGCTGTACAGGGGAAGGTGAATACTGAACAAGAATTCCTTTCTTCATCCATCTTTCGTCATCAAGCAAAGAAGGATTGAAGAAATCATTACATTCAAAATGTGCACCGAATATCCGCAACAGCCTAAACCCTTGCCCGCTTACCATTCCACCGTAGCAGCCGAAACAGGGTGCGGATTTACTATTTCCTCCACAATTCGACCGCTTCGCATCTTTAGAATGCGGTCAGCAATGGTGGAGATGGAGGTGGTATGAGTGACGATCACCACCGTTTGTCCCTGCTCCCTCGCCAGCTTTTCCAATTCAATCAATATTTGCTTTCCTGTATTGTAGTCCAGAGCTCCGGTTGGTTCATCGCAAAGCAGAAAAGCTGCGTTTTTTACAAGGGCTCTTGCAATAGATACTCTTTGCTGTTCTCCGCCTGACAGCTGAGATGGATAGTGATCCTTCCTATGAGACAATCCCATCATCTCAAGCACTTCCTCAACTGGACGCGGTTCTTTAGCCATATCCGCAACTAAGGCAACATTCTCCCATACCGTCAGCTCAGGTATCAGGTTATAGAACTGGAAAACAAATCCCACCATATCTCTACGGAACACTGTCTGTTGCCTTTTCTGAAAACCTGCGATATCACCGAAACCGTCAAAAATCACCTTTCCACTGTCCGGTCTGGCCATACCCCCGATTATATTTAGAAGCGTACTTTTCCCGCTGCCGCTGCTGCCAAGAATTACGGTGAGTTCCCCTTTATGGATACGAAAACTTACATCATCCAAGGCGTGCACACAAGCATTACCCTCGCCGTAAGTCTTTATCAGATTCACACCCTCCACAAGAACCTCTCGTTTTTTCAGTGAAGGAATACTAATACCACTTTCATAGAACCATTTCGCCAACAAATCGGCCATTGTACGGCCCAGTGAAATGTCGTTTTCATCAAAGGCACCCTCTTTTTTATTCAGTAACTGCAGGCAGCCAAAAGCTCCTGATTGCGATGCAGAAATTGGAACTGACAGAATACTTTCAGTATGAAATCCTGTTATCTTGTCCGCCTTGCTCTCCCATCTCCGGTCCTGTGCAACATTTTCTGCAAGAACAACATCGTTTTGTTCAATACATGCTCCGCAGATTCCCTGACCGCGTTTTAAAATAATCTGTTCCAGTCCGCCACAATTCTCCCCACAGGCAGCATACAGGTTGATATTGTCTTCTTCATCCAGCAGCCATACGGAAGCGGCTGTTGCCTTGGACTCCGCAGCAAGCTCTTCCAAAAATATTCGCATCGTTTCAGACGTGTGCCTGCTTTTATTCAACAGTTCCAGTACACGCCACTCAAAATCATACTTATTCAAATTTTCTCACCTTCCCCTTCACTAAAAGCACTCCATATCGATACAGAAACGTCAAAAATATGGCCCACAGGGTACCAATCGTATATCCAGGAACCACCAAATACACAAACGGCACAGGAATCAATTTCCAAAACATTTCAAGAGCCGAACTCCCTTCCGGATCAAATGTAAAAATATAATTCATGCTATCAAGCCCTATAATTCTGCCCAGCCAATTTACTATATGTATCAGAAAAACTATAACATATAACAAAAGAGTCGAAGTTATTCCGATTTTTTTTCCCGGCTTCACTATTCCCAGAAAACCTATGTTCCAGAAGACAGCTATCAAAAGAACGTGTAAAAAATAAAACAAGCCAACTGCTGGCTGTAACAGGTTCGTGTCTGTAAATATTCCGGCTGGCGCCACCAACGCAAGCACAGCACCAAGAGAAGACATATAAAAACAAAATCCAAGAAGATATTTGTTTTTCAGATGTGCTCCGATAATCATCAAAATCACGCTTAAGTAGCATAAATTAAATGGCAACAATTCAGTCAACCTATGCTCCCATCCGGTACCATTTACCGAAATATACCTATCATAATGGAACATAAGGATTTTTTGTAGAAAGTACAAAACCATAATCGCATATCCGATAAACAATATTGCTTTCCGTTTCTGTTCTTCGTTTTTTCTGCGCAACAACAAATATAGCAAAACAGTCGCTATACAGCTTTGTGCCATGACCATCCACCACACGGAGTTTCCCACAGATATATTGAATGTCATTCTCTCACTCCTTCGATTTCAATTCTTCTACAAGATCTATTTTCTTCATTTGCCTTAGTGCCAGCAGGTGTCCCAAAACCATGAATGCACCAACACAAAACCAAATTAGAAACATGCTGGATAAGGAAAATGCTTTTGTATAATAAATACTGTCGGTCGAAGTCATCTCCAACAGGATTTTTCCTAATCTCCGGCCAGCAAAGCCTCCCACCAAAATGGAAATAACATATTGCGCAACAAGTTCCACAAAACTCGCCCAGCCCAGCTCTGTTTCCTGCATTCCCAGGGTAAGCATAGTGGCGTATACCCTTTTTCTCTCCTTAAAGTTGATAAGAGACATATTATATATGATCAGTGCACCTATCAAAAAGGACATAAGGATTACGATATATACACCAACCTCTGTATTGTTAAGACGGTTTTCCACAGATATTTGCTGGGCATCCTTCATAGACAGATACGAGAATGTTTCTTTTTCCTGTAAAACAGAGTATATTTCTGCCTTTGTAACGCCTTCCTTTAGTTTTAAGAAAGCACCAATGACACCATCCTCTGTAATTTCTGAAAACACTTCGCAGGTGACATACTGAACAAGTATTATATTTTCTTCGTGGATTCCAGTGACCGTCAGCATCTTTCCCCCAACTGCCACCTGATCACCAACGGAAACCTGTAGTTCGTCTGCCGTATATCGATCCAAAACGATACCGTCTTCGGGCTGCAGAATTTCTCCGTTTTGCCCACGATTCTGGAGAAGCTCAGAGGATGGTTCCACTCCATAAAGTGTTGTAAATACCGTTTTCCCTGCGGCTTCAATGTCCATATTTGTTATGAAGAAAACTTCGCTTTCAAGGATATCTTCAATATCCTCCAACTCAGCTTTTACCTCTTCTTTTGTACAAACATTGTTCAGAAAGATCTGGCAGTCATATAAAAGCCTCTCACCGAACGTGTGCTTTACTACGTATTTTCCTGCATCTATGTACTGAAACGAAAGGCTAATCATAGTAACCGAGAGAACCGTAGAAAGCATGGATAGAATCAGTCGCCGTTTATTGCGCAACGCACTGCAAAAGCAGACCTTTGCAGCATATCCAAATATCGAAAAGATTTTCCAGGATGATTTTCCTCTGCTTTGGGCTAATTGATTCTTCATTGCATCCGCCGGATCCATGCGAAATATCTGTATCGATGCTAAAAGAAAAGAACAGAACATTACCAACGTCATCATCAAAGATGCAGCCAGTGCAAGACCTGGAGAAAATATCTTCACCATATACGGCAGCACGAAGGCATCTTGATATACTCCGGATATCAACTGCATCAAGAAGTACCCCGTCACACTTCCGATCAGTCCTGCCATCACAGACACACCTATCCCAAATCCCAAATACACCCAGGCAATCCGGATTCTCGATACACCTAATGCCATAAAAATCCCCGATTCTTCCTTCTGTTCCCAAATAATCTGATATAAAAACAAATAAACCATCAGAGCAGAAATCAGAAAAAAGAAAAACGCTAAGAAGTAGCTCAACGGTTTCAGCGGATTCACACAAGAATCCACAAACTCCTTTTGCGGAGATGTTTCATAAGTATAGCTAAATGCTCCGTCACCAAACAATCCACTATTCAAAAGCTGCTGTTCAACATCCTCCGCTGCGATGTCCGGTTGGGTCCGCATCATAACCTGATTGTACGTTCCGCAAGGAAGCCCTGTCATTTCTAATAAATCCTTATAAGAGAAGAGGACATACCCAAATTCATCCGTACTGAAGTTAAAATAATTATCACGGTAGGTGATTTCCCATTCCGGAGAAGAAACAATTTCCGATAGAACACATTCATATTCTCCCTGCGGAAAACTTAAAGTAAATACATCTCCAAGTTCAAAACCGGCATATTCCGCAAAACATACCTCCATTGCCATGGGGATGAGGCACTCCGTTTCATCGCCTTGCGTTGCCAAATACGCATCTTCCGAAAGCTGATCTACCACAGAATATCTCATGAAATCCTTTTCTCCAACGGAATAGCACCGCAGAGACACAAAAGTATCTTCTCCCTTTGCAGCTTCAATATCTACGCAAAGCCTGCCCTGCACATCATCAACGCCAGACAACACACCTGCCGAATTCAATTCTTCTTCTCCAAACAGTGATGTAGACATTATGGTTACATCAGGGAATCCATATTCCTCAAAGTATTTCTCAAATGAATACAGAACTCCATTATACGAGTTAAGCAATGCCATTGGCAGACCCATTCCCAGCGCCGCAATCAAGATCAACGATATGAATATTTTTATGTTCTTCTTTATCAGTTTCGGAAGAATGTATTTTACAATTGTCATAGTTTTCCCTCCTGCTTTTCAGCGAGCATGGTTTGCCTATTCTCTGGCATACAATCCAATAAACTTGGTATTCAAATCTGTTATAGGAGGAAGAAGCTTCAAAATTCGTAAGCATGTAAATAAACAAACCACCTTTACCTCTATTTAATTGCCCCTAAATACCCTGTAATACCGAGTTTTGCGTTGGTTTATCTGCATTTCCGGGTATCGTATTTTTCTTCTCTTTTTGTCATATCTTATCCTTACACCAATTCCGATTTGTCAATTTTCCCACATGCAGGAAAATAGTTTTTTAGTTATTTACCCATTTTACATCTAATCTTACTTATAAATACTTCTTAAATGCCTTCTTCATCTTCATGCAGACATCCATAATATAATCAAACTGCCCAGACCAAGTACCCCGATCATCAAACTTCACTTCTTTTTCTATAATAATTCTACTTGCCTTTCTTTCCGGCAGTTCTCTCCAATCAAGTGCCAATCCCATCACAGACTCAACCTCATCTTTGTAAGAAAGAAGGCTCTTGAAAAGTTCCTTATCATCATTTATGTATAACTCAACACCGATAGCATTTCTCTTCTGAATTTGAGTAACCGCAATGTGACAAGCTGATGAACCAATACTGAAATCCATCCAATGGTCTGTGGTAGGTTTTCTCTTATTAAATGCTTTGGAAAATTCTGTATTCTGAAAAGCATAATCGTTGAATTCCTGCCAATACTCTAGTCTCTGTTGCTGTGTTGGATTTGTAACAGTTGTTTTCTTTATCTCTTTCGTCCAATCATTAGGTCTTTCCACTACTGTGAATGATGGAGCAATATCAGAATTACCTATCTGAAAAAGTTTTATTTCACATAGAAAAAAACCAATCTTATCATCGGTATGGTTATTAAGCCATTCAACTGCTGCCTTATGTTCTTCTCGTGCATGTTTAACAACCCAAATAACTACATCCGCACCTTTACCAGATGCGTAAGTAATTAACTTACCAAGGTGGTCATGGTCTGTATCCTCTAATTGATTTTCAATGATAATCTTTCTATCGGTTCCTGTTTCAGATGCATAAATATCAACATTGAAATCTCCAACAGATGACTCTGTCTCATCAACTGTAATATCAAGACCAACAGCATCTGCAAGCAGGTCAACATTCTCTGCTACCCAAGGAGTAAAGTTCAAAGCCTCATGTGGCCACACACTTCTTAAATCAGTTATTTCTTTTAATGTTCCAAGGTTAATCATCGTATTCCCCCTCTAGCTTTATTTTCATTTCTGGAATAGTACAAAGGAAATCTGTTACGGTTTTATCTACAGTTCCTCCACCTAAATCTCCGTGGATTTTTCTCTTTCTATTATCAGAGTATGTAATGGTCAGTTCATAACTACACCCATCACACACCTCACATTTAATACTCACTGTCCAAGGACGATACAGCCATATTACATTTTGGTAAAATCAATGACCCTTTCCTTCGCTATACGAACGATTTCCTTATCAACAACCCATCTGCTTGCTGCCGTTCTGCAATATCTATTACTTAAATTCCTTCGATATCATATTGTGGGTTTCTTGTTTTTGCTAGCAACAATTTATTACCTATTAAACATAAATAAATGAATTTAAATTTTGTTTAATATATATCATGTCCATCCCCGACTTAATTGATGCCAGGTAAATTGGAAAGATTATGGTTTCCGGCTTATGACGCAGAAGCATACCCTTAAATTTACCTGTATCTTTTAAACTCATGTTATTACCTTCTCCAACCTTTTCACTGCAATTATCCACTGTATAATATACTGGCGATAAGTCAAAAATTATTACCACTCAAACCAACAACTTTACTTCCTGTAAAAGGGGGGGGACAAAAATTCGAACAAAAAAGTTTTAAAAAATAATGACCAAAGGACTCAAAATAATTATATATTTTTTCTGTATGTACAAAAACAAAAGATTATCGCTAACCTTCTGTTTTTATAAATCAAGTCTATCTGCAGCTATTTCTATTTTTCTGACAAAATTTAACATATCCTCTTCAATTTCTCTCCAATCAGCTTGAAGATTAATTGTTTTTATTAAGATAGGAGTACCTTGAATAGGAAAAACTTTTCCTTTCCCTAAATCGTTATTTACCATAGGATACAATAATGCTCCAACTTTTTTCCCCTGATAATCACTATCTAACAAATACCCTCTAATCTGATTCAGGTGACCAGTTCTTACACTTTCCTCATCCTTATTCATATAAGCAGCTACAAAAGTATTTTTATAGTATTTCGCATCAAAAATCATTTGTATATTCTGGTCCTTATTTTCAACAACAATATCTGTTCTTCTATCTCCTGGGTTTTCATCTACATCAAAGACATCTCCCCAAATATCATCTGCTGATTCTTCTATCTTCCAAGTAATTTTAGGAGCATGTACTTTATAATTACGTCTATCTAAATGCACGGCATAAAAATTAAGAATAAATAATTCAAATATTCTATGCATCTGCTCCTCACGGAAGAAATCCTTAAAAGAATTTTTACCTTCTTCTTCATTTACGACAGTTCCTTCATATAGCATGATTGAAATATGAATTAATAATTTGTAAATTACATTATTCCTATTAAATGAAAGCTTTTGTCTATTCTCATTTGTAGGCGGCTTTGCATCTATTCCATAAAAGAATACTTTCTGCTTTTTTATTGTTGCTTTCGTTGCCTTACTTATTTCTGGATTTTTTAATATAGAATCAATTGTATAATTCAATATCTGGTTAAATATATCATTTGATGAGTATTCATCATATGTACATACTAAGTGTTTTCTTTGCATTGACATTGAATTTATACTTTCCGTAACAGATATTTTACCTCTTAATGCAGATAATTCCTCTGTCTCTTCTATATATGACCTATGGAAACCAGAGCGTATTAATTTACCAATTCCAAATGAAAATATTCTAGCTAATAAATCATATGCGTCTTCATAATCATCACTCGCAACTTGAATATCATCCTTTATAGCTAATATATTCCATGCATAGCAGAGCATATAAAAAAGATTTTTAATTGGAATAACACTTTCTTTCTTCCCCATATTATTTTTTCTTCAGCTCCTTTATACAATCCTCAGCTCGACCTTTATCATCCCACCAGTACTCACCTAATAATGGTGCTATCTCATAATCAATTATTGTGTCATACCACTCTTCATCTGATTGATTATTTACAGGTGGAGTACAAAAATAACTATGTCCAATACAGAATCCTTTTCCTAAGCCCGATGTATTCTCATCAGCAATCTTATTATTCAGTTCAACTAATTTATCTACAACCCTATCTGCTACTCCAGCTACTTTAAGATATTTCAAAATATGGTTCTTAAATTTTGGTTTACCAAATGCTGGTTCAATCTCATAGAAACAAAATCTTCGACGAAGAGCATAATCCATTAGCGCTAAACTTCTATCAGCAGTATTCATCATTCCTATAATATAAACATTTTCTGGGACACTAAATAATTCATCCTTGTATGCCAACTTAACCTTTTCATTACGTTTATCGGCTTCTATTAATACCATCAGCTCACCAAATATTTTGCTTAGATTTCCTCTGTTAATTTCATCAATAATAAAGAAATACTTACTCTGAGGGTCATTATCTTTTTCAGCTTTTTTACAGAAGTTATAGAATGAGCCTGTTTTTAATTTAAAACCTTCATCTACAGGTTTATAACCCATAATAAAATCTTCATAACTATAACTTTGATGGAATTGAACTATTTCAACATACCTATCATCCTTCTTACCGATTAAAGAATATGCAAATCTTTTAGCTAAGAAAGTCTTTCCAACACCTGGTGCTCCCTGAAGAATAATATTCTTTTTGTAAAGAAGAAGAGTTAATAATTTATTATATTCCTCTTCATCCATGAAAACATCCTGTAAGAAACTATCTTTATTATATATTTCAAAGGAATAAGTTTCCTTTTCCGTATCATCATATAATTCATTCATGAATTTCTCATACCAATTTAATGCTGGGCCTAAATATCTGCTATGTAATACATTAATCTCATTATAATCATGGTGAGTTTTTATTAGGCTCTTAATTTCACAGAATAAATCCATATTGGTTATGCTAAACAAATTATCAACATCTGGATATTCAATAATATCCATTTCTGTGCATACTTTTTTTAATGCTGTACAGGTATTACTAACCATACCAGCT
This sequence comes from Lachnospiraceae bacterium, assembly GCA_051880415.1. Classification (GTDB taxonomy): domain Bacteria; phylum Bacillota; class Clostridia; order Lachnospirales; family Lachnospiraceae; genus CAG-590. The sequence continues at coordinate 128,887 of JBJENX010000069.1, forward strand.
GTACATTTTCCTCCAGCGGCACTTGTTTGTGAAGACAACCATATTCTAAAGCTTTTTTCTGTTTCCGTTTCATTTCCAATATCAAAAGATGGTTCTATCTCGTCGACCTTTTCTACACCAATTATATCCTTATCAATATTATATATTTTTAGATTTTTTAATCTATCCCGATATTTTTTCAGGTATACACTACTTATACTTGTTTCTTTTATTCCATTATTCTGTTGCGAACTTAATACACCCCATCTTTCCAATATCAGTATCGGTTTCGGGTCGGTAAACTTATTAACAGACTTATCTAGCAGTATTTCATTTTCGTCATATACCGCATTTTCATCTTCTTTCTGCTTTACAATCTTTTTTCCTTCGTTTCTAATTTGCTTGATTTCTCTAATAGTATCAGTGTAGTTTTTTCCTTCATACTCCATTCTGAATACCAAAAAAGCAAACTCATTATTTGTCAAATATCCTAAATCCATCATAGCCCTAAGAAATAAAGCTGGTGGTTCTATATCAGAATCACATGACATACACGCATAGTTGCCCCTACCGAACGATACTTCTTCCAACGATTTCATAATATCTTCATGAATTGAATCCATATCATTTGTGTTATAATGCTCTAAAAACTTACGTCCCCTTGGAGTTATTCGTCTACGTGATGTTTTCTTTTTGATATCTTCCCACTCTAGAAAGCCATAATAACATCCTATCTCTGTTTTCTTTGTATAAGCAGAAGAATCGTTATCATCTCCAATTATACCTATTCTATTCTTATAAATTTGTATGAAATCAGCATTAGACAACCAATCATTTGTGTCATAATATATTTGAATAGCTCCTATTACCTCTTCTATTGTAGCGGTATTCTTCGGAATAACCATTTTCCCCATAATCTTCTCCTTTCTAAATCTGCTTAATTAATTCCTCCATAATTCTCTTAACTAAAAGCGGAGGAATACCTTCTCCAATTACATGCCTTATTAAACTTTCTTTAGCCCAATCTGGGATATTCCAGTCTGTAGGTAATGAAGATACAATTAATAACTCATATATTGAAAATACTCTAGGGTCTGAATACAAATCTTCCCCATTATCAGATATATACTTATAACCAGGATGTACACAACATAACGAACTAATTACTCCGTTATTTTGTGTTATGGTTCTACATGGTTTGTCCCAATTATGTCTTCTGTATTGATTTTCATGGGCAGATATTCTTGTTCCATCTGTTTTTTGCGGAAAATAAATCTCATTATATATTGATGAACAACCTGACGGAGTGTGCATCATCCATTCCACATGTCTTTTATTATGTGTTGGAGGATAATGCCATTTTGATACCTCTAATCCTCTTTTCTTTTTGTTTTCATATTCTGGGAACATCTTTATCGTTTCATCATATCCCTCTCTTAAAAGTGGGTCTAAAGAAGGAACATCCTTTAACGCATCTCTTAAAGTAACAACCTTTTCATCTGGTTTAGGAAAATTCCACAATATGTTTGTGTCCTTTCTCGTTAATAAATAGATGCAGCGTGGTCTCATTTGTGGCACACCATAATCCATGGCTTTTACCCTTGGATCATCGTTGATATTATATGATTCGTCCAGCTCTTCATGTAAATAGTCAGGAATAAGCATTGTTTTTCCATTAACTACTACCTTGGTATTTAAAATCTGTGGTACATTTTCTAACAAAATATACTTAGGATTTACCTTTTTTATAATTTCTACCGCATAATATATAAGTCTATTTCTTACATCATTAGGGTCCATAGAACCCAATTTGCTCATTCCTTGACATGGCGGAGTAGCTATAATGAAATCAACACCTAATTCTTTTGCCTTTTCTACAATGGTTCTTTGTATATTCTCCTCTGTTATATCTCCACATATCATTTCTGTGTCTTTATATACATCTGAATAGAATCTGGCTCGTTCTTCTAACAGTTCATTTGCAAGAACAATATTTACATCTATTTCCTTAAAATATGCCTCTGCGACCCCTACATTTGAAAAAAGGGATAGTCCTGTTAGTTTACTCATCTTTCAAATCCACCAATTCTTCCATAATTTTTTTTACTAATAAAGGAGGTATTCCTTCCCCTATTACACATCTAATGAAATGGTCTGTTACTCCGTCTGGAATATTCCAATCCCTTGGTAATGATGTCATTATCAATAACTCATATATTGTCATTACTCTCGCATCAGAATAAACATCGTATCCCAATTTGTCTTTCCCAATCAACCTTCCAGGATGAACATTTCCTTGTGAACTTATTTCTCGATTATACATAGTAACCGTTGTACCTGGTTTATCCCAGTTCTGTCTTTTATACGTATTTCTAAACCCTGATACAAGTTCACCATTTTTCTTTCTTGGTTGGAATTGCTCAATATTATCAAATGCAGTTGCTCCCGTCGGAGTATGCATCATACTTACTACTTGTCTATAAACATGTTTAGGTGGATAATGCCATTTTGATACTTCCAATGCCTCTTTTTTCTTTTTTTCATATTCTGGTAGTAATTTAATCATCTCATCATATGAAACATCATATATTTCTGGGTCAACTGAAGGTAAATTACCCATTGCTTCTTCTAAAGTTACTATTCCTGTCTTAGAAGGAAAGTTCCACTTCCAATTCAAATCCCTACGTACTAATAGCATTATTGCACGCTCTCTAAATTGAGGTACACCGTAGTCAGCTGCTTCAATTACAAAATCATCGTTGAATATATACTGTTCTTCCAATTCCTTTTTAACAAAATCAGGAATACGGATAATTTCTCCGTTATATTTTATTTTTGTGGTCAACTGCTGAGGGACATTTTCTAAAAATACATATTTGGGTTTGATTTTTTTTATTATCTCTACTGCATGACAAATTAAGGTGTTTCTAACATCCCACTTATCCATTTTACCAGCTGTACTCATTCCTTGACATGGTGGAGTAGCAAGAATTAATTCTACCTTGTTTTTAATAGCATATTCTACTACCTTATTCTCAATCTTACTATCTGTAATATCTCCAGTAATCATATTAGTTTTCGGATATATATGACTATAAAATGCTGTTCTTTTAGGGTCTATTTCATTCGCAACTACAACATCAATACCAATTTCTTCAAGATATGCTTCTGCTATACCTACATTTGCAAACAACGAAAGAGCCTTTATTCTTTTTTTCATGGTTATTTTACTCTCCCGATTCTTTCATAAATTCTAAATATAGTCTAATCGCTCTTCTTATTTGTGACTTAACTGATACCGACATATCCTGAAATTCTGGTTGGTTTGATAGATTAAATAAATAAACATCCTCAACAACAATCGGAATTATTCGATCTGCTCTTTTTATTCTAGATACAATATTGCTTTTAGTAGCTTTTGTATAATTAGTTGTTTCATCTAACCATTTTTTAAATTCAACTGTATTTTTCATGTTATCCTCACAAATTCAGAAACAATAAACAATATTTCTTTTTAAAGAATATCATATTTTTCTTTTAGCGTCAATTTATTGACGCTAGAGTTTGACAGTTTATTAATCTTGACTAATATGTTGACTGCAGGAACCCGTAGCCATGATTCCAGGGCCTTATCTTCACTGCCGGGACACATAGGGACCTGTATATAAATAAAACGTGGTCGTATTTTTTCAACCACGTTTTATTTACAATCATCAAATTTATCAAATCGCCCTATCAATAATCTCCATCTCATATGCGCTTAAAAAAGGGCTTATCTCTTCACGACGATTCACAATAATTTTTATAGCTTGGTCTTCCGATATCTTATTTACATCAACCTTATGCATTTGCATAATAACTTGAATCTTCTTTATCGCAGATTGAGGTATCCCATATTCCAGGAGAATTCTTAAACTTGATTGGATGAATTCATTTTCAATCATCTCAGCTACATATGAATAATCACCTGAAGACAACCCCATTTTTTCCGTTGCATATTTTTGTAAAGAATCTACTACATTAATCCATTTAGGAGCTCTATATTGCAACCAATTTTTCTGGAGAGAAAACATTTGCTCTATTATACTGTCTGTTCTCGCTTGCATTTCTGTCGGAAATTGAGTAAACATATCATCTACGGAAATATACTCTATCTCCTTTTCTTCTGCCATCTTTTTTGCACGATACTCAAGCTCTTTTTCTATCATTTGGTTTATTGTAGTATTGAAACAACTTCCTACGATTTTATTTACAATCCACCCCTGTTTTCCGAAAGATCTTCTTTCTTCCGCTGTAGAAAGGTTTTCCCAGCACAAATCAAACAAATATACCAAACGATTATATAGCTTCCCATCTATGCGACTCCATATGATTAGTTCTCTCCTAATAGGTATCTCTAAGTCTCTAAAAAGGCGCTCTAAAATTCTCTCTTGTCCTTCAATTGAAACTCCATTTCGAATCAATATTTCTTGTAATACAGGATCCTTTTCTTTAAATTCTTTATAACGTACCAAATTATCATTTACGTTTTTTACTTCTGTTTCATCCAAGTTTACCAAAACTTCTGAATCAATTGGATTTTGTTCAAAAAAAGGAAAATCCACATGTGTCTCTTCTACTTCCGGCGGTTTACGTAAATTTACTATTTTCCCAACATAATGTTCCATCAATCGTCCTGCTCTACCTTTTATGTTCGAGTAATCAAAAAAATCTATTGGCTTTGTTCCAATTTTATTATCATAAAAAATCACATTTTTAGCACTTGTATTAACACCTTCAATGATGGTATTCGTGCAAAACAAGTACTTAATCTTCTGTTCATTAAAATATTGGATAACAGAAGAAGTTATATGCTTTGGCATCGCACCATCATGAACTGCAATTTCATTTTGCAAACATTTGGTAAATGACCATCTATATGACAAATTATCATTAATCCATCCTACAAGAGGTAGTTCTTCATCTTCTTCCCTTGTTACATCTTCCCCTTTCTCACATAGATGCTCACAATAAGAAAAAGCAAGTTTTCTTGCCGTCGATGGAGAAGCGCAATAAATCAAAGTTTGATCATTTGTTGTATCCAAGACTGAAAAAAGATCTCCTTCGTTCACTTTTCCCCCTCTTTTTATTTGCACACTGTCATATAAATCTTCCGTTTCTGTCAAAACCATTGAGAAATCCGTTTTATAAAATACAGCATTATATTTCTCAACAAAACCGGATGGTACAGAATCTATATTGGGTCCCAACATATAAAATCTACAATTTGGATTCTTCATCAAACGAACAAAGGCAATATTCAAGATATTATTTCTATTATCCCCTCTTTTGTTGCTTAACTTATAAAATTCATCTAATATAAGCAACTCTATCTCTGGCATATCAGGATATTCTAATACTCTTTCAGCTGTTAAAAGAAAGATATTTCCTTTAGAATTTGAGGGCTCTTGTGTCGTTTTTACAATAACTTTGTATGTATCCGAATACTTTCTTAATTTTCTTCGTGTTTCATCCAGCAATGCCAGTGTTGGTTGAATAATGACAATATTTTTATATTCATTACTTGCAACAATCTCTTCTATAAGCATACTTTTACCAAAACTCGTCGGTGCACTTACAATTACATTGACATGTTGCTTAATTAAATTATCTATTTTCTTTTGCTCTGCATGAAACAACTTACCATCTAAATTTTCAGATTGGTGAAAGGCAATCCTTATTTCTTCATCAAAATCCTCTATCTGTAACCCCAGTTTTTGAACATAAGGATAAAACCCTGCCACTGAAATAAGTTCAAAAAATATCTTTCTGTAACTATCTGATAAATTTGCCCAATTATCCAAAATCCGAATAAGTAAATCTCTTCCTCTTTTCTTATTCTCTGCATTGGACGCATTCATTAAATTACTTACCTCTAGGGTTAATTCAAAACACTCTTCATCTGTCATTTTTTGATGCTGCATCAATTTGTCCACTATTATGTAATCCATAAAGCCCCCTAAATATTTTGCATATTATATATTCTATTTAACATCTCGCCAACGATACGGTTTTTCGATTCAACAGGAAGTAGTATTAGTAATGCTTGTACGTTATCCTTATTCTTGAAATTATTTTTTTCTTCAAAATATTTTTTTAGTTCAGAAACATGCTCAACCAATACACTATCTGCATCTGTTCCATTATTAATTGCCTCCAAGAACTCACCTGCCACCTTATCTTCATATATGCAAAGTAACGGAATAATGACCATATTAAACTTATCTTCAAGTCTAGTAGCTTCATTTAATTTCTGAATCCACTCTTCTCTTAATTCATTATTATGAACCAAAGCACGACTAATAATAACAAATTGCTCTTGCAAATAATTATGATTAAAATGCTTATTCAAATCATCTATTAATTCATCTACTCCTCTCTTTCCGTTATTATAAAATTTCGTTTCACCTAACCATATTTTTTTATCATCAGAAACATGAACCGCATCAAAACCGTGTGCTTCATGTGCAAATGAATCCTTAAAATAAATCTTTGAAATTAATGCTACTGTGTCCTTAAATTCTCGTAAAAGGAAATGGAGTATCAATTCGCTAAAAATACCTTTTGTATTATATATTTTAAGTATTTTTTCATCCCATTCTTCATATGGGACCGCAGCATCTAAGTATTTCTTGATTTCTGCCACCTTCTTAATTTTAACAACACTTTTTGCAGCTTCACGTAAATAGGGAATCAATCTTGTTGGCTCAGTAGGAATCGGGTCTTGTCCCATAGCATATTCTGGCAAGTAATTCATTACCGACTCAATGAAAGGAGTTTCCATATAAGAATATATACCTTCTTCATTTAAATCATGATTCATAATCATTCCTTCAATATCAGATTCTTGTATTTTTAAAACCACTACTTTATTTTTGTCGTATAAATTTTTCGTTTCCATTTTTACCTCTTTTGAATTAGTTAATATCAATTATTTTACCACAACACTTTTTTCACTTCCGCATGGACACGGATCATTGGGATATATTTTTTTATCTTTTCCTCTTTGTTTTTGATCTTAAGCTGTAATTTATTCTCATCTGATAACACATCTTCCCAAGACTTCCGCTTAAATTTCTCATCATTTATTACAGGAGAATTTTCAAATATTTCATTCCATACTTTAAAATACAAATCTTGCTCAGTTTCTTCATACCTACTAAGTTCATAATCCTCTTCGTCTACAAATGTTGTTCCAATAGAGCATATTTCATCTCTCGTCATACTTTCTCCTCTGTTCTTCTTTTTCAACTGTTCAAATATATAATTCCTTTTACAGTTTCTCCAAATATTTCACCGGAACCTCTTTTGTTAGCCATACACCGTTCTTTGACAAGAAAAACTGATAATCGTCTTTTCTCATGTCCTCAGCCTTAACAATATAAAGCACCGGTTTTCCATGACGTTTTCCTACATTAATGGCAGTCTCTTTATCCTTTGACAAATGTACATATAATCTACTCTTTGGAATCAACCCCTGTTTATCAATGGATGCAACATACTTTTCACCTGTCCCATGCCACAACTGTTCCGGTGGCTCTGCTTCCTCTAATTCCACATCAACTGGAATTGAATGGCCTTGATTAGCCCTAATCAATGTCTTATCTTTATTAAAGGAATATCTCTGCTTATTATCTGTCCTGACAATTTCCTCAAGAATATCCATATTAAATTCATGCGTCCTGGCAATTCCGGCAATCAGTTCATCCACATTTGCCCAGCCATGTTCATCAAGGCTGATACCTATGGTTTCCGGTCTATGACGTAGAATCAAACTCATATACCTACTTGTATCTTTTAAACTCATGTTATCACCCTCTCCAACCTTTTTGTTCTTCCTCATCTGTATTCCATTTATCTATCCATTTGTTTACTAATTATACCTTTTATCCACCTAGACTATTTTTTAAAACATTTCAAAACATTTTCATATATATTGTAACTATAATATATTTTACTATAGAAAATATATATTTCAATACTTGTTATAAAAAATACCTCACAAGATATATTTCTCTCCAAAATATATTTTGCAAGGTAGTCCATCCAAGTCCTTAATTATGTTTAAGCAACTTTCTTAATATGTTATATAACGTTTGCGGAAGGATTCGAACCTTCGGTGCAATTACATGCACACCGACTTAGCAGGTCGGCACCATAAACCTCTCGGTCACGCAAACAAAATAAAATATTAATGTGACCAGAGGGAATCGAACCCCCATTTGCAGATCCACAATCTGCCGTACTAGCCGTTATACGATAGCCACAGTGACCCCTATGGGACTTGAACCCAATATCCCCGCCTTGAAAGGGCGGTATCCTGGCCTTTAGACTAAGGGGCCTAAGTACTCCACATGGGATTCGAACCCACAACCTACCGGTTAAAAGCCGGTTACTCTGCCATTGAGTTAATGGAGTGTGTGCTGGCAAGAACAAAAATCCTCGCCAATTCTGCATATAAAAAGACCTCCAATCTCATAAAAGATAAGCGGTCTCATAATCCATGTATCCTGTTTTATCTTACAGTTTTATATCACACAGTTATTTTTTGCTTTACCTTAAATGAGCGCATGAAACCAAACCACTCTTTACTTTTCTCAGAGAGCGATTCATGATGGTATTCACTATTAAGGTAATATGCAAATCTAACTGTTCTCATGTCTTTTCCTTTCCGTGGATTTTAAATCCGCTTAATCATTTTCATAATGTATGTAAGCACCTTTGCTTTTCATACGGTCAATATACCATTATTATTTTAGTTTGTAAATTATACCTGTAGTATAAATATATAATTCGCAAATGTTATTACATTTTCTTCATACAATTCATAATCACCGTAATCATCATTTCCATCTCCTCCGGTTTTGATTCTGCAATCATAATTGTAAGTGCAACAAGCGTATGGTCGTCAATTGTTTTCTCTCCGTCTATAAATAATACACCATTCTTATCTAAGAAATACAAAAACATGGTTGCAGCAATACGTTTATTACCATCCCAGAAACTATGATTTTTAGTTACAAAGTACAATAAATGTGCCGCCTTCTCTTCCAGTGTTGCATAAACATCCTGTCTACCAAAAGACTGATAAATATTACCAATGCTCCCCTTAAAAGAACCATCCTTTTCCTTGCCAAAAATATCTGACTCATCACCAAATCTCATACTGGAAATTACATCCATACACTCTTCATATGTAAGGATATAGGTTGCATCATTACCTTTTGGTCTTGTCATATTCTGATGATCATATGCATCCAGTAAATCAAGTGCAGTGCTGTATTTTTCTATTACAGACAATACCTGTTTACTATCCAAAGAATTCTGTGTACGTTTCATAATCTGTATTACCTCACCTAACTGTGCAATACGATTATTATTTACAGCATATCCCTGCAATATGTATTGTTTCAATATAGAATTAGCCCATTTACGAAACTCCACACCACGCTTTGATTTTACACGGTAGCCAACAGAAATTATCATATCGAGATTATAATATTCTATATCTCTTTCTACTTCTCTGCCACCTTCATTTTGAACTGTCGCAAATTTTGCGACAGTTGAATCATCCAATTCCTCTCTTAATGCATTATTAATATGCTTTCCAATCGTTTTAACATCTCTTTCAAATAATTCTGCCATCTGATTACGATTAAGCCACACTGTCTCCTGTTCAACAGGAACTGACAGTTTTATCTCTTTATCTTCCGTCTCAAATAATACAAGTTCATTTGTCTTTTCCATCCTTTTGTTCCTCCTTGACAATCACTTCTCCATCTTCTATTGCCTGTTCCATTTTGATGTAATATGTCATTCCCCTTCTCTTTTCAAAACCTCCGGCACCTGGGCAATAATCACCGATGCAAACACCACGATGCAGCCTGCGATTTCCCTGCCGGCTAGTACTTCATGTAAGACCACCGCTCCCGAAACCACTGCAATCACGGATTCCAGACTCATTACAATCGCTGCCACCGCAGGCTCTGCATATTTTTGACCTATCATTTGAAGGGTATATGCCACGCCACTGGACAGAATTCCTGCGTATAAAATCGGCATTGCCACAGCCACAATATCAGCAATCACAATTTTTTCCGTACTCAGGCATATAACAAGTGACAATGTTCCCGCAACGAGAAACTGAATACAGGAAAGTTTAATACTATCTACCCCTTTGAATTTATCCACAACAAGGATATGTCCTGCAAAACAAAATGCACAGGCAAGGCACAAAATATCTCCCTTATAAATTCCCGAAAATCCATCCTTCAAACAAAGAAGATACATTCCAATTACTGTTCCAATTACGGAAATGGTTACAAATGCATTAATTTTTCTTGATGCAACTGACACAACAACTGCAACAATTACAACATAAATTGCTGTCAAAAAGCCGGCACGCCCGGCTGCCGCAACATTATCCGGATAAAGTGAAATTCCTCCCTGCTGTGCTGCCATTGCAATAAACATAACCAATCCACAAAGAATTCCACCCTTTACAGGCCATTTAGAACCCTTATTCATCTCATCTTTTTTTCCAAAATTTATCTTGTCCTTTATGAAAGAAACGAAAAGTAAAAACAAACAGCCAACATAACAACGACTTGCATTATAAGTAAATACACCTATATTATCCGTTCCATTTACCTGGGCTACAAAGGTTGTTCCCCAGATAAAAGCTGTAAGAAATAAAATAAAACTGCCTTTTATATTTCTCATAAAATTAATCTGCTCCATTTCAAATCCACATCAAAAACTATGTCCTCCACCGGAGCTGCTTCCCCCACCACCGGAAGAACCGCCTCCGCCGGAGCTACCTCCACTGTCTGAGCTGACCGGATTGTAGACCTTTGTTTCATGGGAAAAAACTGCTGACACATTTCTAAAACTTTCCTGATATGTCAAACCATCTATTATCAAGTCATCCTTTGGTTTTTTTGTTTGTGAAAATACCTTCACAATTATATAATTACATAAGACCGCCAAAACCGCCGCCAATAAAAAATTACTGATATACTTCATTGGACGAGGAATATCTCTTCCCTCCATCAGGCTAGCTTCCTGCTCAAATGCAGTTTTTGCACACATATAATAGTTTTCATCTGATGCATACGTGTATATGTTATCCGTTATTGTATAACATTCCTGATTTGTAATTAATTTTGATATCTCTCCCGAGTTGTATATGTATATTTCCCGGTTATCCATATCAATCAAAAATAAAGTTCCATCCTCATAATGATACCGTGAACGATAAAAGGTTTCCGCACAGTTCGCAGCAGAAGAATAATTACTATCCACTGTATAAAATATTACATTTCCATAGGCACTCATTGCCTCCATGTCCATACGTAGCTTCTCTTCCTCATCTGAATTTAATAAATTTGCGTCATCCTGAATTAAAATGATTCCCTTATTTTCTGTTTGTTGTGCATAAGCCGGGAAGGAACAAACCAGTATCAAAACAAGTAACAGACAAAAACAAGACATCCATTTGTTCTTTTTTATATTAAACTTATTATGCACGGTCATCTCCCCCTCTCCTATCAAATTGTGGAAGCTTTCTCGTAACCAATATATTATAATGCTTTATCAAATCACATACTGCAATCAATTCCGTAACCAAAGCCACAATCACAGCACCATAATAATACATATCATGAGCCGGACTCACAATCAAAACAACAACCGCAATACAAATGGATATAACAGAACCTATAATCCAGGGAATTTGACGTTTTCCCTTCATTACATATTGACAATCCTTCTTATAATAGGAACCGATTCCCAAAATAGCAGGTAACAACAAAAGATATCCAAATCGTATCAATCCCGGATTGTCTAACACGATTAACAACCCCTTTAACATGGGTTTTAACATACAATAGAATGTGGTAAATATAATAATAACGATTGCTATCATTGATGCAGTTGAATAATTTGTCTTAATTTTTTTGATTTCTTTACCAATACTATTATTTTTTGTCTGACCCGATTTTTTTAAGGAATGCTTGTACTGTGCGCCTGCATCATCTAATGCTTCGTCTTTCCGGTGAATCTGTCTCATTTCCTTTCCATACATCCAAATGGTAAGTAAAGAAAGAAAACAAATTAATAATAACAACCCTGCAGGTCGCAAAAATACAAAGGTGTTCAGAAACAAAAAAATAACAATTGTCAATAAGGCGGAACCAATTATGTACCTTACCGGATCAATAGGAAGATCTGCAACTACCTTTCCCGTCTGGCCATTTACAGTCGCATATGCCACACGGTCACCTTTCCTATATGACATAAACCATACAGGAAACATTGCCGCCTCTTCCCTTCCATTTTTTACACTTATATATCTCTTTAATTTCTCTATATCTTTAAAGGCATGATATTTTTTCATCACCTTATTCTCACGAAGATAGGTAATCATTCTATTCTTTGTAAAATCCATAGCCGTTTGTTGATAGATTGTCTCATGAACATCTGCTATATCAGCATAAAAACCACTTAAAAATGTCGGTGTAAATGGTTTCATTTTCTTCGTGTCAAAGGGCGCCAGCCTCTGGCTGATGGAATCAGAAAAGGATGCAGACGCATCATAAGATATTCCATTATACTCACAATCAATATCACCCTGAATCTTGTAATGCTCTGTTATATCATAATCCCCTCTCCGATAGCATTTCGTTCCCGGAAATTCTGTTCTCCCCTTTGATTTCATATCATAAAGCCAATAAGGCATATATATTCCTCGAAAACCTTCCACGTATTTTGGATCCTTTAATTCCTTTGGGGCAAACCAGGCTTTGCTTACCCTTTTACAGTACGCCTGCTTACAATCCTCCTTTGTTATCTGAAAGGGAAGAATATACTTTGGTCGTTTCTCTTTCGTCAATCGACTGTCTAATATGGTAGATGCCCCGCAAAATGTACAAAATGCCGCTGCCGTTTCATCTGTACTATATATTTCCCCTGCACACTGGGGACAGGTAAATACAGTAACATCATATTCGTTATTTTCCTCGGCATCTTTTTCTTTCGAAAAATCATATGGATCCATATGGGTATCACAAGCCGTACAATGTAAATCCTGTGACATTATATTAAATTTTAAATTACCTCCACAATTTGGACAAGCATACATAACAACCCCTCCTCATTTGTAATTATCATCCTTTCATTTCTCATCCCATGTCGTACTCTCAATATCTTCAATTAAATATGATAAAAAACAGCAAAGAAAATTAAACTCTAACATTTTCTAAGGTCATTCCATCTTCCCATTCATGGCAATAACGTAAATATTCCGCTTCCGTATTCAGAAAATTCTCTGCATTAGGAGGAAGAATAATCTCTTCCATCCTGTCATTACTATAATCACAGACATATATTTTCTTCTCGCAATTTAAAAATACCCAGTCAAAATGCTTCGACATTTTCTCCTGTGTTGTTTTCATGTAAGCAAATAAAGCCTCTACATCAATATCATTCTCCTTGGCAGGATGCAAATATAGATATAATCCATTATATTTTTTGTATGTATAGTTTGTATTCAGCTTTTCCAGTTTTCTGTCAAATCGATATTTTGCTTTAAACAGATAGTCCTCTTCCACCTCGAGGTCAGGCAAAATGGCCCAGAACCGTCCATTATAAAAATTCAGGCGGTCTCCGTATTTTTCAAATGCCTGTGGTGGCAGTTCTTCCCGCAGGCATCCCAAATACCGCTCGATAAAATCCTCTTCCTGACCATCATTGGGCAAAAGTGCCTGACTGACCTCCAGCCCAAAATCCATGGTCTCATTAATCCAGTCCGGGGATTCACTTTTGACAAAATACGGCCGGTATTCTTTCCACAGATATTTCAACGATACAACCGCATATATTTCATTTAAAAGTTTTTCATAAGCCAATATATACACCTGCCATTCCCATCAAATTACTGTAATCCTAAACAGAACTCCACCTGCTATTAAAAAGCCTTCATACCAAGTCCATTTATGTACCATTTTATCATGACAAATCCTATTTATCTACCGAAACCTTTCGTCTTTGTTCCATAACCCACGGAAAACTCAAAGCCCTCTTCTTGGATATCCTTAACCTTTTCATCCATCACGAATATATTAAACTAAAGAAATGAAACACATGGGAATTAAAATGAGAAAAATGATGCAATCACATACGAAAATGATGACTTGTGGAACACCCTTTGCAACTGCCCGGATACATGGTAACGCAGCCACCCCCCTTCTTACGGGTACTGCCCTGTTTTACCACCCATGTACAGGTGGAATTCTCATCCAAATAGAAGTCTTTCATCTGCCGGACGAAAATATGCCGGGAGAATCCGGTTTCTTTGGTTTTCATATGCATGAATACGGAGATTGTACGCCACCTTTTGACCAGACAGGCAGCCATTTCAACCCGGATAACAGGCAACATCCGGACCATGCCGGGGACTTTCCACCCCTTTTATCCAACCGGGGTTACGCATGGCTGGCCTTTTATGATGAACGAATTTCCCCTTGGGATATCATTGGCAGATCCCTTGTTATCCATGCCATGGCAGATGATTTTACAACCCAGCCATCGGGACATTCCGGAGACAAAATCGGCTGCGGCGTGATCGAAGCATTATAATTTCTATTGGATACAATTATTCTTAAAACAAAGATATCTCATGAACATAATAATCATCAATTATTATTTATTTTTTTCCAAAAATATAATATAATACTTGTGTCAAACCGATATATACAGATAGAGTTAATCAGACACAAATGAAAAAGCAACAAGGATATTTACCATAGTCAAAATGTTGCAATCAATTATATACATTGGAGGTTCTTCAAATGGCAAGAAAATTTATTGAGATAGAAGATGTCCCAAAAGGATATGAAAACCGGGTTCGTCAGAACCTAAGCTTTAAAACAGGAAAATTCGTGTGGCGCTGCCGTTTTACTACCGCATTAGACCCAACTACCATTAATTCTGATAACCTGTATGTAGAAAGTGAAACCGGTTACCGCCCTAAGACCAAATTTACATATAACGATGCTGAAATGGAAATCGAAATTGAACCTTTAGAAGCTTATGCCCAGGATACCAATTACTTTCTTAACATTACTACAAAGGTAAAATCCAGAGGTGGACAGAACTTAAAAGAACCGGTTCAGATTAAATTCCGACTGTAAAAAATAAGGTGCCCCAAAGTAAAATTCCGGGACACCTTATATTTTTATTCTTCTGCTTGTGGATTATTTTTCATCTGGTCTTCCCATTCTGCCAGCTTTTGGTTATATAGTGCTTCATCCTCTTCTTTAAACTCTTCCCGGTATTGTTCAACATACCCCTTAAATACCTCCCACCGGTCATCATGCTCTACAAAATACTTTGGACAATTTTTCCCGGTTACATCATAATGCCTTATCAAACGGTCCATATCCAGATGATAATAATTCATTAAATGTGCGACAAGATATACACAACTGTTATAGGTTTCATCATTAAAGTTTCCCGTTTCATCCGGATGACACATCTCTATAGAAATGCAAAATTCATTATAACTGTTAGAACAATAAGCCATCTCATTACATGGAACACATTGTATAATCTGCCCATCCAAGCCGATTACAAATTGTGCACTGGCAAAGGTTTCTCCTGTATCCTTTAAGTTTTCAAAATAATTACGATTCTCCCAACCCGTACTTCCCGGATTTGCAGTATAATGAATTACAATGTACTGGGGTGACGATGAAAGTGCAAGTCCCGGTCTGGAATAACGGTTTATTGTGAGAAAATCTTCTGTAACCGGCAAATCAGGATACATATCTGCAACACCTGTAAGCTCCGGAATTATTATATCTTCTGATTCTTTAGAAGAACCACTGTTTCCCTTCATCTGCTGCCAAAAATATCTTCCTACAAAAAATATTGCAACACATATGACAATAACAGATATCCCATACACACCAACTGTTATTAACTTTTTCTTCCGAACATCCATAGTATCCCAGATTTTTTGTGTTCCCTTTGGTTTTCGATTAGTTTTTTTATAAAACTGACTGTATTTTTTATCCATGTTTCCTCTCTATCATCTTCTCCATAGGCATTTGTGAAACATAATCATGTGTGTATACGTATTGTACAATATATACAACTTTGCGACGGCATTAGAAACGTTAGCCGAGCAAAGTTCGTATATATTCACAATACGTATAATAAGCAATTATTTTTTCACAAATGCCTAATCTTTTTCATATTTTCGAGAATAGCAAGCTTGTCCTTCCTTGACATATGCTTTATGGCATATTCTCTTTTCATTGCCTCCTGCTTCGTAGCATGGGTTTCATAATATACAAGTCTTACAGGCAATCTGCTTCTTGTATATTTCGCTCCTTTTCCAAGATTATGATTTTTCACACGTTTTTCCAAATCATATGTCCATCCTGTGTAAAGGGTACCATCACTACACTCCACCATGTATGTATACGCAATATCTTTTTCCTCATTCATCATTCTTCATCCACTGTTTTTCATACAATCCTTCTACACATATATAAAGCCTCTGTTTTCATTTCAGGTATATTACTCCGGCCGGTTTCCAAACAAAACCTGTTTCGTCCCCGGCAAATTTCATAATCTGTTCCACCCCGAACCCTATCTCATCCATGTTTCAAAGGCAAATTTTCTATACAAATAGTATATTCTTTTTATAAAAAAGAGTTCTTCCCAAATTATTAAAATAATAACGCATTCCTTCATGATAACTCTATATATGATAATCTCCGTATAAATCCCGTCTATTTTAACACAAAAAAATATTTGTGTCTAATTATGTCGTTTTTTGTAAAATACATATTTTCCCTTGTTAAAACAGGCAAAACAGGGTATGATAAGCAGTAGTTAACATCAGTTTTATTATGATATATACAGGAGAGAATATATGTTAGAAAAAGCAATTGAAATCGCTGTAGAAGCACATAGGGGACAAATCGACAAATCAGGAAAAATATATATTCTCCATCCTATACGGGTTATGCTACGGGGTGAAAATGAAGAACAGATGATTGTTGGAATTCTCCATGACACAATAGAAGACACTCCTGTTACAATAGAGATGCTTAAAAATGAAGGATTTTCGCAACCGGTTTTAGACGCAATTCATTGCGTTACCAAGAAAAAAAATGAAGACTATGAACATTTCATTTGCCGGATTCTTAAAAATCCTTTGGCAACTCAGGTAAAACTGTATGATTTAGAAGATAATATGAACAGAGACCGTATTCCTTATCCAACCAAAAAGGATGAGGAACGTTATAAAAAATATGAAAAATATCATGAAATAGTAAAAGAACAGGTATTGGAGTACAAGAAAAAGGGATTATTATAAGTTAATGGAGGAAGTATGCTATGAAAGAAATTCCCATTTCCCAAGGGGAAATTTTGGCACCATTTTTTGAAGATGCCTACGATAGTTGTCCGGAAGCCTATTTACAGGGCATTATGGGTCGGGGATTTTCAGACTCAATGACACAACCAACCTACGGTGTCATTCAGGTTGGTGATTATTGTTTTTTTGGAGGCAACGGAGAAGGCCCATTAAAGCAAAATGTTGTGCATATTCTAAAAAGTCTTTGCAAAAGCCCAACTATGATTTTGGTACCACTATCCAACAGTTGGAATCAGACTCTTTCAGAAAATAAAGATTTTGAAAGAACCATAAGATATGCCTTAGATAAGCCGGAAGAAAATCGTTTCAACAAAAAGAAACTGGAAACCTATATACAAAAGGCAGCCTTTGACCCCCAGTACGTGGGAGAGAACACCTCCCGAAAGTATGTAATAAAACCTATTGATGGTTTTACTTATACCACACTTCCAAAAGAAGAATGGTCAAAAGATTTGGTTGCCAATTATCATACCTATGCATTGTTTGCACAATACGGTCTGGGATTCCTCATATTAGAAGGTGCAACAGGAAAAGTTGTAGCCGGAGCTTCCACCTTCTCTACCAGCAGGGATGCCTACGAGATTCAGATTGCAACCCATCCGGACTATGAAGGAAACGGCTTTGCAACAGCATTATCTGCACGATTTATTTTGGAATGTCTGAAATTAGGCAAACGTCCAAGCTGGGATGCGGCAAATCTGACATCTGTCCACATTGCAGAAAAATTAGGCTACCATTTTGCAGAAGAATATGTAGCCTATAAACGAATTTCATAAAATCCTGGATTACCAACCAGATAAAATTAATAAAGGAGCAAGTATATGAAAACCAGTTGTAAAGAAATCACATTAGACGGTTCCCCCGTTATTGAAATGAAAGCAGGCGGATATTTAGCAATTATAGCGCCTACCGTAGGATGCAATGTTGCAAGACTTAGAAATTGCAAAGAAAAAATTGAAATCCTTCGTTATCACAAAGAACACCCAATGAAGAAATTAACCGCTTCTCCGGAGGTATATGGTCTTCCTACCTTATATCTTCCTAACCGTCTTGGCTATGGTAAGTTACGGGTATCTGATGCCTCTTACCAGCTTCCTGTAAATGAAAGTTCTTTTCAAAACTATATACACGGTTTTTTGCATAAAAGACATTATACCGTAACAGACACTTCAGTTGACGGGGATAAAGCAATTGTAAAAGCTGAATATATCTATGATGAAAAGGATGAATTTTTTACATATTTACCTATCTCATTCAAAGCTGATTTTGTGTTTGAATTAGACGAGGACGGGTTACATTATAGTTTTACCATGACAAATCAATCCGACAAACAAATGCCATATGGAGTATGCAACCACTCAGCCTTTAAAGCTCCATTTATTCATGGCCATAAGGGTACGGATATTCGCATAAAAATTCCGGCAGTGGAACGTCTTATCTTAAATGAGCGCAGACTCCCTACCGGTGAAACAAGAAAATTGTCTTTTTATGATGAACGATATACAAAAGGAACCCAGAAGGTACATAAACAGTACATCGATAATGACATGTATCGAATTGAAGAAATGGATTTAGATGGAAAACCTTTTTATGGCGTTGTGATGACAGATGTTCCATCGGGAAAACGTGTATGCTATGAAGTTGATAAAGCATTTCCATTCTTTATTGTGTGGAACGATAAGGGAACCAAGGACTACTATTGTCCGGAACCAATGTCCTGGATGATTGATGCCCCAAATCTTGACCTTCCTGCTGATGTAACCGGATATGTTGAACTTGCTCCGGGTGAAAGTAAAACAGTGAAGGAACATATATATACTGCTTAACTATATATTAACAACTAAATAACCCTATATCCAATCATAAACATACTATTACTTGGGTATAGGGTTGTTTTTTATTTATGAGCAATAAATTTTTACTAAACCAGACGTTGTTTTCCTTGTGTTTTTTGTGCATCTATTATATAATATTTGCATGTGGCTGCTTTTATGCGCCGGGGACTTGAACGTGCATAATTTATGGGGGAAGTCCCCAATATTTACTATATGAAAGAGAGGTATTTAAAGCATGAAATTTGGACATTTTGATGATGCCAAGAGAGAATATGTAATCACCTCACCTAGAACTCCATACCCATGGATTAACTATTTAGGTACACAGGGATTTTTCTCATTAATTTCCAATACAGCAGGAGGTTACAGCTTCTACAAAGATGCTCGTCTTCGTAGAATTACCCGTTATCGTTATAACAATGTTCCAATCGATATGGGCGGACGTTATTTCTATATCAATGACGAAGGAACCATATGGAATCCGGGCTGGTCTCCGGTTAAGACTGAGCTTGATTTTTATGAGTGTCGTCATGGTATGGGTTACACAATTATTACCGGTAAGAAGAACGACTTAAAAGCAGAGGTTACTTTCTTTGTTCCTCAGAACTACAATGGTGAAGTTCAGCAGTTAGTCCTTACCAATGAAGGTTCTTCTCCAAAGAGCTTCTCATTATTCTCATTTGCTGAGTGGTGTTTATGGGATGCACAGGATGACTGTACAAACTTCCAGAGAAACTTCTCAACAGGTCGTGTTGAGATAAGTGGTTCTACAATTTACCACAAGACAGAGTACAGAGACCGTCGTGATCACTTTGCATTCTATACTGTAAATGATGATATTGATGGTTACGATACAGACAGAGATTCCTTTATCGGTCTTTATAATGGATTCCATAATCCACAGGCCGTTGAAGCAAATCAGGCAAATAACTCATTTGCTGACGGATGGTCTCCTGTCGCTTCACACTTTAAGAAGATTACTTTAGCTCCGGGTGAGTCTAAGACATTGGTATTTATCCTTGGTTATGTTGAAATGCCTGTTGAAGAGAAATTCGAAGCAGACGGAAAAACAATTAATAAGACAAAAGCACTTGCTATGATGGAACAGTACAACACACCTGAGAAGGTTGCTGCCGGTCTTGCAGAATTAAAAGCTACATGGGATAAGTTACTGGGTATCTTAAGTGTAGATACACCTGATGATAAGGTTAACAGAATGGTTAACATCTGGAACCAGTATCAGTGTATGGTTACCTTTAACCTTTCACGTTCCGCATCATACTTTGAGTCAGGTATCGGACGTGGTATGGGATTCCGTGATTCTAACCAGGACGTATTAGGATTTGTTCATCAGATTCCTGACCGTGCAAGAGAAAGAATTATTGATATTGCTTCTACACAGTTCCCAGACGGTGGATGTTATCATCAGTATCAACCACTGACAAAGAAAGGTAATGCAGATATCGGTGGTGATTTCTCAGACGATCCATTATGGTTAATCCTTTCTGTTTCTGCTTACATTAAAGAAACAGGCGATTGGACAATCTTGGATGAGATGGTTCCATATGATAACGATATGAGCAAAGCTCAGACAATGCTTGACCACTTAAAGGTTTCATTCTACCATATCGTAGAGAACCTTGGACCACACGGACTTCCACTTGCAATGAGAGCTGACTGGAACGATTGTATCAACCTTTCGTGCTTCTCTGATACACCGGGTGAATCATTCCAGACATATACAAATCCTAAGTTTGCCGCTGAAGGTGGTTATTCTAAGGTTGCTGAGTCTGTATTCGTAGCAGCACTCTTCACATATGCCGGTCCTAACTACGTATCAATTCTTAAACATATAGGAAAAGATGATGAAGCAGCTAAGGCTCAGGCTGAAATCGATAAGATGATGGCTAACATGATGGAATCAGCTTGGGACGGCGATTGGTTCTTAAGAGCATATGATGCAAATGGAGAGAAAATGGGTTCTAAGGAATGTGAAGAAGGTCAGATCTTCATTGAACCACAGGGATTCGCTATTATGTCAGGTCTTGACGAAGACGTTACAAAGAAGACACTGAAATCTATCGACGAGAGATTAAATACACAGCATGGTCTTGTACTGAACAATCCTGCATTTTCAAAGTACTATGTTCAGTACGGAGAGATTTCTACTTATCCGGGTGGATACAAGGAAAATGCCGGTATCTTTACACATAATAATGCATGGATTATTTGTGCCGCAGCTTATGCAGGCGAAGGTGACCAGGCATTCAAATATTACTCAGAAATCGCTCCTGCATTTACAGAAGAGACTTCAGACCTTCACAAGACAGAGCCATATGTATATGGTCAGATGATTGGTGGTAAGGATGCTGGTTCTGATATCGGACAGACAGGAAAGAACTTTGGTCAGGGTAAGAACTCATGGCTTACAGGTACCGCTGCTTGGAACATGGTAGCTATTTCACAGTACATCTTAGGTATTGCAGCTGACTTTGACGGATTAAGAATTGATCCTTCTATTCCAGCCGCTTGGGATGGACTTGCAGCTAAGAGAGAGTTCCGTGGTGCTAC
>JBJENX010000070.1:0-2856 GCA_051880415.1 Lachnospiraceae bacterium
CGTATCAACAGCAACCCATCCTATTTTCTCTTTTCACTGCATCCTTTTATTTCTCTTCTCTTCCCTCATTTTGTCATCCAAACCTCACATTTGCACGTAAAAGCAAGTTAAAATCGTTAAATCTTCACTTTCCGTAACCCCACAAATAATACCCAATCCACTTTTCTACCGTATTAGCTGCAAATAATTGATAATCAATCAGTTCCAAATACACTTTGTATAACAACTGGATAAGAATATTTAGACACAAGTCATTTGTTCATCTTGAACATTAATGCTATTTATTTGAAAGATGTAGCTTGTCTGCCCATAAAGCTGAATATAAGAAAAAACAATTTATATAGAATATTTTTCTCCTCATAAAACCATTGTTCAATATAAATTCAGTCAATGTAGGCAAAGTGGACAAACTGAGGAAAAATAAAAACACTCTAAATTTCTTAACAAGAATTTTTATAAGCGAATGTCTGATATATTTCAGTCTTTCTTCTATGAAGAGTACATTTTTTAAATCGGATCGGTTCTTTACAAACATTTCATAAGTAAAAAAGTATGTGTTAACAATAATTGCAGTTTTCCCAACACAAAGATTCTCACTTAGATTAGATATAAAGAAGTCGAGAGCGAAAAGATAGTCGTCGATTGATTTGGATAGTTTCTCCTTCGACTGCTTACGAATAATACCATTTATATTATCCCGATAAAAATATGTACACTGCGACACGACATATACTTTATTCACATAAGAAAACAACTGATAGTTTAGCACAATATCTTCATAATATCTGCCAACGGGAAATCTTAGGTTGTGTATGGAAAATAATTTCCGTTTTATTAGATTGTTCCAGGCTGACTTGTTTTCCATTTTCCCAAAATACAATAAATCAATACTTTTTAACATCTCATTATTGTGGATGTTCATTTGTGGTCTATTCAGTCTTTCACTAAAGAAATTACCGACAACCATGTCTATATCTTTATATTTCTCAACTCCTTCCATTAGGAGTTCTAAACTATTGGGATAAATATAATCGTCCGAATCCAAAAAATACAAATATTCACCTGTGGCAATGCTGATTCCTGTATTTCTGGCAGCAGAAAGGCCTTGATTTTCCTTATGTCGACGAGTGATGAAATTCATTTCACCATTGTATTCCCCGATTATTTTGTTCACAACGTCCATCGACTTGTCGGGTGTGCAATCATCGACTATTATACACTCAATTTTCGAATGGTCATAGGTTTGACTTATGACAGAATTCAGACATTCAGCCACATAATCCTCAACGTTGTAGATAGGTATGATAATCGATATTACTTTCATATTTATATTTCAAAAATTGACTTGTCTGGCAATAGCGAATCCAATGCTTCATTTATACGAGGCTTAATCGCCATGAAGTCGGTATTCGAAAGCAAAGGATCGTCGTTAATTGATATTATATCATATTTCTGCTGGATAATTGAGGTTATTATCTCATCACAGTTGCTTAATGAAGGAGAAAACATTTTGCGTTGTTTCATCTTATTATATGGAGCGAATTTGTTTTCTGCCAACTGCCAATAGCGTACAAGCCATTGGTTGACATCTGTGTATTGTCGAAATTTGTTTTTACAATGTTCATGAAGATAATCGGGGTAGTTTTGCCATACTGTATTGAAAGTGCTTTTGAGGAAAGACTGTGCAGAGTGAACAATATAGAACCCTGTAAAGAAGTGCTGGTTGGCTTTCATAATTGCTTGCATCATACCATGAATTCCTAAGTAAGGACCATACCATCGATACAGGTTTCCTCTTGTAACATTTCGTTTCCTGAAATGAGCATTAATAAGGCCTAACTGTGCAAATTCAATGTATTGGATTGCTGTGTTATTAGGTACATAAATACTTAGAAAATTTTGCTGGAGTGCAGAGTCACAGGGAAGCCCATGACGGAAAAAGTCTGTAGGCTTTAATGGACGGATAGGGAAAAAGTCATCATTCAAATAAATGAAATGCTCGCTGAGTTCTTCTATCCTATGCAAATTGAGCTCTATTGTATGACTATTAAACGTAGGGAGGTATTCCTTGGGTATATAGTCGGAATGGTTGACAAGCCTTAGCTTTTCACAATTCACATTGAGCCATTGAGGCTTTTGCCCACAAGTGATGAGAAACACACGATTAATCCATGGGCAGAATTTCTCAATGCCACGGAAGAGATATTGCAAGTTGTCCCAATCACGATAACGTGAATCAGATTTGTCGGCAGACTTCACTTCACTGTATTGGTCTTTCAACTTCTGCCATTCAAGGTCGTTGCCGTCAACCCAAGGTATTACTACATCTATTTTATAGTTATTCATATCTTCTGTCTTATAAGTTGATTTAAGTATATCTCTCAAATCCACACTTGATATTTTTCGAAAAAACTTTCCCATCCCTCAATATACGTTTTATTTTCCCAAGCTTTTTTCTTTATATTGGGGAATAATGTATAGATGATTCTCTTAAATACATGTTTTTGAATGGTACAATGCCACCATCCGGATGCTTTTTGGTATTTCTTAAATAGGTCCTTGCCTGGAATATAGCATCCCAATGACCACGGTTTAATTTTACCTAAATAATGGAAAATTATAGGGTCGATTCTTGCATCTCGTATCTCCTCTTGCATTTCTTTGGGATAGTTATCAGAATTCTTAAGGAAATGATGTGGTGTGACATTATACTTGACAGGCAATTGTCTTCGCTCATCTTTAAGAATTACGTTCAGGGCATCCTGATCGTTATATATCAATTCGTTTCCTTTGTCAATAATATATTCAAGTTTCGCAAGTTCCTTAACTTGCCATTTTTTGTTCATAAATCTGTAT
>JBJENX010000071.1:0-2832 GCA_051880415.1 Lachnospiraceae bacterium
AAGCTATTAAACCTTGCAGGCAAGTTATACTTTGCCCAGGTGGATATAGCGGATATGATTGCTTCTGATATGTATGAAGTGGCAGTTACCAGAAGCCTTAGTGAGGGTATTACAGGTTATGAGGTACAGACCAGCAGTCTGTATGGTATGGTAACAGGTATTAGTGAAGGAAGCCTGTATATCGATGTAGACAATGACAGCCATTCTGTGATAAGTTTAGAGGGAGACAGTGATGTAACAAGGGAATACTTCATGTCTACGGGAATGCTCAGCTCCCTGTATGAAAGTACGGTATGGGAAGAGATTACCGGAGAAGAAAGTGTATCGACTATCTCCATTCTCGCAAAAGCATCAGAAGAGAATATCGACATTCTGTTGATATCAAAGACAAATCTGTCAACAGAGATTGAAAAACTGAATACGGATGAAACCACCAAGCAGTCCATTATCAATGCAGTCAACAGCGGAATGATAGTTACCGTTCCCGCAGAGGAAGTCACCATGGGTGACTGGAGTGGAACAGGATATATTGTCACCAACCCAGCAACCGGAGTAGGAGAATATATGATATCTGGTGGGTTGAATGGGGGAAGTGTTTCGAAACCGGCAACTATAACATATCTCATGGGTATACTATTCACAGTTGTAATGTTGTCAGGATTATTTTCTGGAGTTGTGGGAATTGTACAATTATTAGTATTTGGTGGACCAATAGCATCTCTTATTGGAATTGGCTTGTTGCTTCTTACATGTGTAGCAATGATTTGCACAGTTAATTCATATATTAAATGGACTACTCAGTATACAGATTATTTGCTTGAAGGAGATGTAGATGCTGCATTTGACATGATGTATGATGTATCTAGCGATGTAGACACATACGCAAAGATATGTATGGTGTTTGGCGGATTGGGAATTCTAAACCAATATTTAAATATTCGGTTTGGAGCTAATCTGACCGATGTTGCAGAAAATATTAGTGAATTATTAAGAAAATATACCAGTTCTAAAATAATTGAAATTATTAATAAACATGGAACAACTGTGGAATATTTCTCGGAACTTTTGCAGTATGACAGGGTATTGACAACAGAAGAAAAGGCACTTGTAGATGCGGTACGTAATGAAATTGGAGAGGTTCCAGCTGAGGGTACAGAGATGGTAAAAATTATACCACAGGCAGATATAGAAAAATATACTGGTGGTATCTATGAAGGTATACAGGGTTTTGTATCAGAGGCAGAGTTTTCAGAGAGTTTGAAAACATTAGATGAAGTCTTTGAAGGAAACAGATTAGATTATGCATCTACAAAATTCAGTTTAAGTGACAGTACTTATGGTAAAATTACATATTTGTATGATGGTAAAACTCCAATATTAATTCCAAGATATCCAGCAACAGCTAATAATTATCCTTATTCAGGAAAAGGATTTACTGCAAGTAAAAATATTATTTTACCAGAATGGACAATGGAAAATCAGTCATTTGTAAACGGAGAAATTTTAGAAGTTATAGATGCAAAGACCGGGAAAACCATACAAACATACGTTTATCATAAAACAAATGGGTGGATAAAACAATAATGGGAGGTGTCGAATGAAAAAACTTATTTGCGTATACAAGGGAAATAGAGCGGCATGTACAGATGTGTTTGTGAAAGTTGGATATGTTAATATTTTAGACATAGATACTGAGGTTGCTATAGCTGAGTTAGATGAGTATTATGCAATAAATAGTAAAGTGGTATATAAAGGATATGTATTCGAGGATTTTAGTGGTATAAAAATTGCCTTGAAAAGAAAGAAAATATGTGTTTTTACCTTTGATTTTAAAATTGCAGAGGAACTTAAATTTGATAGACACGATAAAGGAACGTGGGTATTAGACATTCCGTTAAATGAGATAGAAAAAGTAATTATTGAAAAAGAATATTTTGTGGGAGAACGAAGTGGAAACAAGGAATGCTTTGATGTAAATATTTTGACGTTTTTAAAAAAAATTTATAAATATTGGTAGAGATAAAATTGTACAACTGATTTTATGTGGATATTAGTCTATCAAGCAGGAAGAGATAAGCTGTTTACCACTTTCTTTGCAATATACAGTGGAGCAGGAAACCGGTACCTTTATACAGGTAGCAGATTCCCTAAAGGATTCCATAAGCTTTGAGATAAACGGTGAGGTACTGACAAGCCTAAAGGCTTCCGATATTCAGGGAAAGAACATCCTATTAACCTTCCGGCCTGCCAGCGATTCCGATAAAACAATCTTTGACAGCTACAGCAGTATCTTTGATATTCCTGCCTATGCCGTGTATATGACACCTGTATTGTTGGTGGACGGGGAGGAAGCTGCCAGAGGGGAAGAATATCTGGAAACCACTCTTGGAACAAAGAGCAGTTTTACCATTCATATCTCTTCCGGAGGAAAGAGCACTTCTGTAACCAATGATGTTACTACCGGTTCCATGTATGCAGTAACCTTAGACAGCCAGAGCATTACTGCATCAGAATTACAAAGTGTCTATGACGAAGTAGCAGCCTTAAAGGACAGTGTATCAGAGGAGAATGTCTACAGTAAGGAATACCTTGGAAAGCTATTAAATCTTGCAGGCAAGTTATATTTTGCCCAGGTGGATATAGCGGATATGATTGCTTCTAATATGTATGATGTGGCAGTAACCAGAAGCTTAAGTGAGGGAATTACAGGATATGAAGTAGAGACAGCCGGCCTGTA
Organism: Lachnospiraceae bacterium; assembly: GCA_051880415.1. Taxonomy (GTDB): domain Bacteria; phylum Bacillota; class Clostridia; order Lachnospirales; family Lachnospiraceae; genus CAG-590. The sequence goes on from JBJENX010000071.1 coordinate 2,738, forward strand.
TGGAATGGTTACCGGAATCAGTGAAGGAAGCCTGTATATCGATGTAGACAATGACAGCCATTCTGTGATAAGTTTAGAGGGAGACAGTGATGTAA